>NZ_SMJX01000003.1 GCF_004348535.1 Actinomadura sp. KC216 | reverse complement strand
GCCGGGAGCGGGGTGGTGAGCGAGCCGGCCGTCGCGATCGAGCGGGCCGTCCCGGACGACGCCGGGGAGCTGCTGACCGTCCAGCGCGCCGCCTACGTCACCGAGGCGCAGCTGTACGGCGACCCGTTCATCCCCCCGCTGGTCGAGTCGGCCGGGCAGCTCCGGAAGGTCCTCGCCGGGGACGCGGTGGTGCTGAAGGCCGTGCTGGGCGGACGCCTCGTCGGCGCCGTCCGCGCCCAGTTCGGCGACCGGACGTGCCTCGTCGGGCGGCTCGTCGTCGTCCCGGATCTGCAGGGCCGCGGGATCGGCGGGCGGCTCCTGCGCGCGCTGGAGGACGAGGTGGCCGGGCGCGCCGACGCGTGCGTCCTGTTCACCGGGCACCTCAGCGAGACGAACCTGCGCCTGTACCGGCGGCTCGGTTACGCCGAGACGCACCGGGAGCGCGTCGCGGCGCATCTCACGCTCGTCCACATGCGCAAACCCCTCGTCCCGGCCGCTAAGGCCGGCGGCTAGGGTGAGTCCGTGCTGAAAGTGGGACTCACCGGCGGGATCGGATCGGGCAAGAGCGAGGTGTCGGCCCGCCTCCGCGAGCACGGCGCCCTCGTCATCGACGCCGACAGGATCGCCCGCGAGGTGGTCGAGCCGGGCACCCCGGGCCTCGCCGCCGTCGTCGCGGAGTTCGGCGAGGACGTCCTGCTCCCGGACGGCGGCCTCGACCGCGAGAAGGTCGGCCGGATCGTGTTCTCCGACCCGGAGCGGCTCGCGGCGCTGAACGCGATCGTCCACCCGCTGGTGGGGGAGCGGACGAAGGAGCTGATGGACGCCGCCCCCGCCGATGCCGTCGTCGTCTACGACGTCCCGCTCCTCGCGGAGAACGGCCTCGCGGAGATGTACGACGAGGTCGTGGTCGTGGACGCCCCCGAGGAGGTCCAGCTCGACCGGCTGGTCGCCCGGCGCGGCATGACGGAGGAGGACGCCCGCGCCCGCATGGCCAGCCAGGCGTCCCGCGCGGACCGCCGCGCCGTCGCGACCCGCGTCATCGACAATTCCGGCACGCTCGATGATCTGAAGTCCCAGGTCGACGCCCTCTGGGAATCCCTCACCCGGAATTGATGGGCCCCATTATGGGGCGCACTTAATCCGGCACATGGCGTGATCATGCTGGTGCGTTGGGAGACGCGTCCGCGGTGTGGCCGCATTCGGACGTTGTGGCATCTCCAATGAATGGTGTAATCAGGGTTGAACCGCTCCATTTTTTGAAGGAGATGTCATGGCGAGCGTCACGTTTCGCGCGATTCTGGGAATGAGCCTGGTCGCGGGTGGTGTCGCGGTGGCGGCCCCCGCCGTCGCCGCCGACTCGGCCGGGTTACCGACGGAGCTCAAGCTCTCCGTCGTCCTGCAGAAGGAAGGGAAGCCCCGCTACGCGACCCTGACCTGCGATCCCGTCGGCGGCACCCACAAGAACGCCGCGGCCGCCTGCGCCGAGCTGGCCCTGGCGGGCGGGGACATCGCGAAGGTCCCGCCGCAGCGGGCCGGGTGCCTTCAGGTCTGGATCCCGGTGGACGCCGCCGCGACCGGGTATTGGAAGGGCGCGCCCATCAAGCCGTTCTCCAAGACCATCACCAACGACGGGTGCGCCAGGATCTATTACGGCCACGTCTTCGACTTCTGACGGCCGGACTTCCGGCGGCCGGACGCCTCAGAAGGGCGCGTCCAGGGGGAGCTGGTGGACTTCGCGTAGGTAGGCGTCCAGTTCCCCGGGCTCGAAACGGCACATGCCCACGGCGTACCAGAATTCCGCGGTGGCGTTGCCCTCCCATTTGTAGCGGCCGTCGGGCGCCAGGGCGGCCCATCCTTCGGCGAGGCCGAGGAGGGTGGCGCGGCGCGCGGGGGCGGCGCGGTCGGTGACGTCCCAGAGGATGATGGCGCCGTCGTCTCCGGCGGTGGCGAGGTGCGCCCCGTCCGGGCTGAACGCGACCGACCAGATGCGGCGGGTGTGGCCGGTGAGGGTGTGGACGGTCTCGCCCGTGGACGGGTCCCAGAGGCGCACGACCATGTCGTCGCCCGCGCTTGCGAGCAGGGTCCCGGACGGGTGGAACGCGGTCGTCCACAGGCGGCCCGTGTGGCCGGTGAGGGTGTGCGGGCACTCCCCGGTGGACGGGTCCCAGAGGCGGACGGTCCCGTCGTTGCTTGCGCTTGCGAGGGTCTCCCCAGAGGGCGAGAACGCCACGCGGTAGACGCGGTCGGTGTGGCCGCGCAGTTCGGCGGTGAGTTCGCCGGTGCTCGGATGCCAGAGCCGGACGAGACCGTCGTCGCAGCCCGTCGCGACCAGGGCGCCGCCCGGCTGGAAGTCGATGGAGCGGACGCGGCCCTTGTGGTCGGCGAGGTTGACGATCTCGCGGCCGGTCGTCCAGTACCAGAGCCGGACCGTGTCGTCGTCGTTGGCGGTGGCGAGAACGTCGCCCGCGGGCGAGAACGCCTGCGCCCACACGTGGTCGGTCTCCGCGTTCAGCTCGCGCTCGAACGTGCCGGTCCCGGCCTGCCACAGGTGGACGCCGCCGTCGTTGGTGGCGGTGGCGAGCTGGGAGTCGCGGGTGTTGAACGCGGCGGAGGTGAGGTTGTCGGCGACGCCGCGCAGCTCGCGGATCATCCGCCCGGAGCGCGGCTCCCAGAGCCGGACCAGGCCGTCGTTGCCGCTGCTGGCGAGCATGCCGCCGTCCGGGCTGAACGCGACGCCGGTGACGCGGCGGCCGTGGCCGCGCAGCACGACGCGGCACTGCCCGGTCTCGGCGTCCCAGAGCCGGGCCGTGCCGTCGTTGCTGCTGGTGGCGAGCTGGGCGCCGTCCGGGCGGAACGCGAAAGGCCACACCGCGCCGCGGTGCCCGGCCAGTTCGAGGCGCTGCCGGCCGGTCCGCGGGTCCCAGAGGCGGACGGCCCCGGCGCTGTCGGCGGTGGCGAGGCGGCCGCCGTCCGGGCTGAACGCGGCCTGGTAGATGGCGCCCCGGTGGCCCTGCAGGGTGGTGCGCTGGCGGCCGTCCTCCCAGATGCGGACGGACGCGTTGGTGTCGCCGGTGACGAGGATGTTCCCGTCCGGGTGGAACGCGATGGCGTAGACGCGGCCGGTGTGGCCGAGGAGTTCCTGGCTGATCTCGCCGGTGCGGATGTCCCAGAGGCGGACGGCGCCCTCCTGGTCTCCGGCCGCCAGGAGAGAGCCGTCCGGGTGGAACACGGCCCGGTAGACGGCGCCGCGGTGGCCGGTCAGCTCGCGCTGGAGGGCGCCTGTGGCGAGGTCCCAGACGCGTAGCGTTCCGCCCGCGTCGCCGGTGACCATGAGCGAGCCCGCCGGGTCGAACACAGCCGTGTAGACGGGCGCGGTGTGGCCGGACAGCTCGTGCAGAAGGGTGCCGGACGCGGCGTCCCAGACGCGGATGGTCCCGTCGGCGGCGCCCGCTGCGATGAGGTTCGCGCCCGATGGGGCCTGCCCGCCGACGACCACGGGCCACACCCCCTCGGGGTGGACGGTGAAGGTGTGGGCGGTGTGGCCGGTGGCGAGGTCCCAGATGCGGACGGTGCCGTCCGCGGAGCCGCTCGCCAGGAGGTTCCCCTGGGCGTCGAACGCGACCGCGTAGGTGCGGTCGGTGTGGCCCTGGAGCGTGCGCAGCGGAACGCCCGTGATGGCGTCGCACACCAGGACGCCGCCGTCCTCGCTGCCCACGGCCAGGACCGAGCCGCCCGGGCTGTAGGCAAGGGGGTGGGGGAGGCGGCTCGTCTGGAAGTGGAAGCCGTACGGGACACCGACGGCGGGCGGGGCGACCTGGATGTCGATGGGGCGCCCTGGGGCGATCGCCGCCTCGCGCAGTTCCGGCGCGTCGGCGATCCGGGCGGGGAGCACGGCGTCCACGAGGGCGGCGCGCGTCCAGCGGCTGCCGTCGACGGCGACGTCCCGCAGGTCGGCGCGGGCCAGGCGGGCCCGGGACAGGTCCGCGCCGCGCAGGTCGGCTCCGGTCAGGTTCGCCTCGTCCAGGCGCGCCCCGGCGAGGGACGCGTCCCGCAGGACGGCCCGCGACAGGTTGGCGCCGACGAGCTGCGCGTCGGTGAGGTCCGCCCCGGTGAGATCGACCTCCTGCAGATCGCGGTAGGACAGGTCCTCGCCCTGGAGGCGCGCGCCGCGCAGATCGGTGCGCGCCGGGGTGCGCAGCCGTGTCGTGATGCGGATCGCGTTGGCGCGGGCCGTGTCGTCCGCGTCGGGGTCGGCGAGCACCCCGGCCGCCCACTCCTGGCATGCGCGGGTGTCGGCGAGGTCGCACAGGAAGTCGACGGTCAGCTGGGTCAGCGCACGGCGGCCCAGCGCGGACGGCGCCGCGCCCCGGGCGAACTCGTCCGCGATGTGCCGTGCGACCAGCCATTCCATGACGGACACGTGGATGAACCCGAACAGGCCCTCGTCGGTGCGGATCAGCAGGCTTCCGGCGCCGACCGCGTGCGTCACCTGGTGCGGCGACATGCGCCCCCCGGCGAGGCCGGTGAGGGCGTCCGCGACGTCGGTGAGCTCGGCGAGGCGCAGGAACTGCTCGTTGCCCTCCCAGAGCCGTAGCGCGAGCGTCCCCACGGCGCGCCACATGTCCTCGGCCTTCAGCCCGGACGGGCCGCCCGAGCCGCCGACCCGGTCGGCCTCGTAGGCCAGCCACGACGACAGGATCTCCTGGTACAGGTCGGCGGGGCTGACGGCACGGCGCGCCTGCGCGACCGCGCGGAGCCGGTCTTCGGGCAGGTCGGCGATGAACGACAGCATCCGCGGGTTGGACGTCAGCGCCAGCAGTTCCTCGATGCCCGCCAGGAGGTCCAGCCGCGCCTCTGCCGCGGCCTCGTCCCCGTACCGGTTCAGCAGGTACGAGCGGACCTGCGGCGGCGCGAACTCCTCCAGCCCCAGGACGCGGCGGTGCGGCAGCACGCCGACCTTCTCGCCCAGCGCAGTGAGGACCTGCGCCTGCGACTTGAAGTGCTGCGTGCGGCTCGCCACCACGATCTTGGCCTTGTCCTGGGCGGCCTGCAGAAGCGTGTCGAGGTGGTCGGCGGCCTTGTCGTAGGTCATCCGCGTGACGAGCTCGTCGAACCCGTCGAAGAGCAGCACGATGCGTCCCTGGCGGAGCATGTAGTGGAACGCCTTGAGGTCGATGAGCTCCTCGCCGTGGTTGGCCAGGTGCGCGGCGACGAGACCGTCCACCGAGTGCGCCTTGTCCAGGGCGCGCAGCTCGATCAGGATCGGGATGACGTGCGGGAGCTCCTGCGGGACGCGGCGGGCGAGCTCGCGCAGGGCGAAGGTCTTGCCGCGGCCGAAGTCGCCGAGCAGCAGCAGGAACCGGCCGTGGTCGGCGGCCAGAAGGCGCAGCATCTCGCCGACGACGTCCTCGTGGACCTCCGTGATCGATCGGTTCTCCTCGCCGGACGCGGTGTCGCCGCGGAGCCGGTCGAGTTCCCGGTAGCGCTGCGGCACGTACAGGGTCGGCGGGTAAAGACCGCCTGCGGAGAGCCGTCCCGTCTGGGCCGTCACGTACTCCGACAGGTCGAGGAGCCCCTGGAACTCGGTGAGGCTGCGCACGCGGATGCCGCGCCGGAGCGCGTCGTCGCGTAGGGAGCGGGCCGGTGCGGGCCCCAGGTACACCAGTTCGGACCCGTGGTCGGTGCCGTCGGCGTGCACGTGGCGGACGAACGCGTCCACGTCCGCCTCGGTCACCTGGCCGACATGGGCGCCGATGCGGTACTGCCGGACGAACCCGTCCTCCAAGTGGGTCAGCAGCAGGTGCGGCGGGTCTGCCCGGCCGTCCTCGCCCGGCGGCGGGACGATGCGCCGGATGGTCGCGCGCTCGAAACGCGTCTCGCACGCCTCCGTCAGGCGGTCGAGCAGCTGCGCCGTGGGGTCGGGCACGGGGTCGACGGCCCCGTTCGCCCTGGGACCGATCTCCGGGACGGGCGGTGCCGGCGGGGTCTCCGCGGGCGGGAACGTTCCCTGGACGCTCGACCAGGGCACGTCGAGCCGTTCCGGGCCTCGCCGCTCGGCGTCCTCGGGGATCCACCTGTCGAGGCCGTCGCGCCGCATGACGACGATCTGGTGCCGTCCAGGGCCGAGCGCCGGGACGCACGGGACGCCATTGCCGAGCAGGGGAACGGCGCCGAATTCCGACTGCGTCCCTTGGAAGAACAGGTTGATGTGGCCGCCGAGCAGCATCTCGATGGTCTCTGGGTCGCGCAGCGCACCCGGCTCACCGGCGATGGGGGTGTGTTCGATCGCGCCCAGGCGCAGCCATCCCTCGTCCTCGAAATGGCGGAGGCGCTCGTTGAACCAGGCCGCCTGCGCGCGCCCGACCCGCCCGTAGCGGTCCGCCTCGCGGTGGGACTGCGGCAGCGTCGAATTGAGACCGGCGACCACGACCCGCAGATCCGGGATGGGGAACAGCGTCCACGGCTGCGCGCTGTCGAAGATGAGCGCGTCTATGCCCTGGTAGAACTCCTTGAACAGCCCCGCGTAGTGGCGCCATTTCGGCCAGTACGGCGGCTGCGGCTCAATGTCGTCGGCCTCGCAGCTGGAGAAGTACGCCTGGCACGCGGCTCGTGTCACGTCGTGCGTGCCAGGGACGATCACGACGCGCTGCGCCTCAAGCCCTAGAAGCGCGCGCAGGCTCGTCAGGAACGACAGCGCCTCGGCGAACTCCTTGCGGCTCCCCGAATGGGTGATGTTGCCGGTGACGACGAGCAGTTCCGGGCGCGGCACTCCCGAATCGGCCAGCCGCGTCACATCGCTCCAGATGCGGTCCTGCAGCTCGCTGGCCGTGGTGGGTTCGCCGGGCTCGGCGAGCGTCCGCCCGAAGCGGGGGCCCGAGATGTGCAGGACGCTGAGGTGCTCGCGCGGCTCGTCGCGGCCCTCGTCGGCCGCGGGGAACGCCGGCGCGGCCACGGGCGCCCGCCGGGCGGGCCGCTCCCCGGCCGGCTCCGGCCGCCCGCCGCCGTCCTCGCGGCCCTCAGACGCCTCCAGACGGCCCTGGAGCGGCGGCCTGGACTGCGGGAGCCCCGGGCCCGGCCCGGGGAAGCCAGGGCCGTCCTGGGGACGCGCGTGGCCGGCGAGGGCCTCCTCGATGCGCCGCATCAGCAGCCCGCGCGCCTCGTCGGGGTCGGCGATCCCGACCAGGTCCACGTAGGTGATCGTCGACAGCAGCCCGTCGATCGGGCAGTCCTCGATGCGGACCGTGACCAGCTTCCGGGCGGGGTCGTCCGGGTCGGCCCTCAGCGCCGCCATCCACTCCAGCCGCCCGTACCTGGAACGCAGGTAGTTGCTCGACAGCACCGCCACCACGGCCTTGGCCTCCGACAGGCCCCGGTCCATGAAGTCGATGAAGTTGGTGCCGGGCACGAAGTCCCACGCCTGCATCATCGTCCGGTGCCCGGCGGCCTCCAGCTGCCAGGCGATCCAGGACGCCCACCGCTCGTCCGCGGGGGAGTAGCTGATGAAGAAGTCGGTCGGACGCTCCTGCCTGGCGTTGTGTCGGTGCTCGTCGCCGGGGGGTGTCATGCCGCCAGTATCCCGCTCTGGGACGGGGAATTCAGCGTGCCGTGCCGCCTTGAGGATCATGTCGTCCGGCGCCCGGGAGCGCTATGGGATCATGGCGCGGTGTCAGCCCGGATCGAGACCGCGCGGCGCGCGGCGCGCGCGCTGGGCGTTCTCGACTGGATCCGTATCGGCGTCCTCGTGCTCGGCGTGGCCTTCGTCGCTACAGGGCTGCTGCCTGCCGAAACGGCCCGGTCCAGTGTCGGACGGGTCGCGCCCCTGCTGCTGTTCTTGTTCAGCGTCATCATCCTGGCGGAGCTCACCAAGGAGGCCGGGGTCTTCGACGCGATCGCGCAGCGGCTGGCGCGGGCCGGGCGCGGCAACTACGGCGCGCTGTTCGTGCTCTGCGTGGCGTTCGCGTCGCTGACCACCATCTTCCTGAACCTCGACACGACCGCCGTGCTGCTGACACCGGTCATGCTGGCGCTGGCGGCGCGCGCGCGGATCGCGACCCTCCCGCTGGCCATGACCACCGTGTGGCTGGCCAACACCGCGAGCCTTCTGCTGCCCGTATCGAATCTGACCAATTTGCTGGCCGCCGACCGGGTCGCGCTGGAGACCCGCGAATTCGCCGCGCGCATGTGGGCGCCTCAACTCGCGGTCCTGGCCGTCACGATGGCGCTTCTCTGGGCGTTCTACTGGCGGCGGAGCATGCGCGGTGAGGACTCCTACGACACGCCAGAGCCCGCGCCCATCAAGGACCGCGTGCTGTTCTTCGCCACCGGGCTCGCGTGCCTCATCTTCATCGGCGCGATTCTGGCCGGCGTCCACACCGGCGTCCAGCTCGGCATCGCCGCGACGATCCCCGCCGCAGTGGCCGTCGGCGTCTTCGCCGTCCGTGACAGGGCGAGCCTGCGTCCCACGCTGATCCCGTGGCAGCTCATGGTGTTCGTCACGGGCCTGTTCCTGGTCGTGCCCGCGCTCGAACGGTTCGGGCTGGACGACGCCATGCGCGCCCTGGTGGGCGGCGACGACGGCGTCGCGGGCGCGTTCCGGGCCGCGTTCGCCGGCGCGGGGTTGTCGAACGTCCTCAACAACCTGCCCGCCTATGTGGCGGGGGAGTCGGCCGTGCCCGCCTCCAACAGCGACCAGCTTCTGTCACTGCTCATCGGGACGAACGTGGGGCCCGTCATCACGCCGTGGGGCTCGCTGGCCACGCTGCTGTGGTTCGAGTGGTGCCGCCGCTGGGAGGTCCGGGTCCCGATCCGCAAGTTCGTCCTCACGGGGACGGTCCTGGCGGTCGCGGGCTGTGCGGCCACCGTTCCGGCGCTGCTCGTGACCGGGTGACGGCCGTGGCGGCGGCTGTTCAGGCGACGTGGCCGTTCCGGCCGCCCCCGCCCAGGCGCGCCGTGATCTTCGTCGTGGTCTCCAGAAGGCGGTCGAGCAGTTCCGGACGCGCCGCCACGAACCCCAGCTCCGACGCCGGGCGGTCGATGCCGAGCTCGTACGGGCGCCCGTCCAGGCGGCGCAGTTCGGCACCGGCCTCGGCGGCCAGCAGCACCCCGGCGGGCAGGTCCACGATCTCCGGCAGGTAGCCGACGATCCCGTCAATGTCGCCGCGCGCCAGCATCGTCCACGCCACCAGCGGTGCCCATAGCTGCAGCATCCGCGCGCACTGGTCCTCCAGGGCCGAGCGCATGGCGAACGCCACCGGATCGCTCGACTTGACCTGATGCCCTTGCGTCCACGCCAGGACGGGATTCTTCTCCCGCCCAGGCCGCGGATGGTCGGCGAGCGTCAACGGCCCACCGTCCGGGCCGACGGCGCCCCGCCCGCGCACGGCGGACCACGTCCTTCCCGTCACCGGGTCGTGGACGACCCCCAGAACGGGCTCTGCGCGCGCGCACAACGCCAGGCCCACCGCATAGACGGGCATGCCGATCGCGACGTTGTTGGTGCCGTCCAGGGGGTCGACGAGCCAGACCATCTCCTCGCCGGGCGCGCCCTCCAGGACACCGGACTCCTCGGCGATGATGCGATGCCCCGGGTACGCGTCCCGAAGCACGCCGACGATCAGCTCCTCGGCGGCCAGGTCGAGATCGGTCACCACGTCCGCGCCCGTGCCCTTCGCGGTGACGGCCAGGGGCCCGCCCACACCGGCGCTGAGCAGTTCGCCCGCCGCCTCGGCGGCCGCCACGGCCACGCGGCGGGCCGCCGACAGATCGACGGGAAGGGCCGGGGACGGGGTCATGGATCTCATCGGGCCTTTCCAGCCGGGTCGGGTGCGGATGGGGCCGGTGCACGGGACGGATGAGCGGAGGCGATGCTGCGGGCGGAGCGCCGCAGGGCCCGCACCGTGTCGGCATGGTCGGAACGTGCACGATGCACCCGGTGAGTGGGCGTGTCCAGAGGGCCGAGCGACAGATCGCCACCGCCGGGCGTCTGCCGGCCCAGGGCGACCGTGGCCGCCTCCTTGCCGTCCTCGATGAGCGTGGTGTGGAACACACCGGCCGGCAGGGTGTACGACTCGCCGGTCCGGTGGGCGCTGGAACGGCCCGGCGCGTACCGGACGGCGCGTCCGGTGGCCCTCAGCTCGTCCACGTCGCCCTGGCTCACGACCTCGAATATCTGCTGCGTCGCATCACCCTGGGACTCTGCGCCGGCGTTCGCCCGGATGTCCATCCGCACGTTCCGCACCGTCCCGTACAGGACGAAGCTCAGCAGATCCCAGCTGTGGCAGTGCACCAGCGACGTGGTGGACGGCGCCGGGCTCACCTCCGGCGTCCAGATGTGCAGGCACACGCCGAAATCGCCCTCGCGCTCCACGGGAAGGCACACGAAACCCAGGGGATGCCGTAGGGCCGGGACAGGGGAACGACCTGCCGCGACGTCGTCCAGGACGCCTCTGGCCCAGGCCGGGAGCGTCCGCGCCGCGGTACCGGCGTCGATCTCCCGGCGGATGTCCTCGTACCTCACTTCGTCACCAGTTCACGGTCACTCGTCGGCACTCGTGATCACCGTCACTCGTAGGGGTCTCTGGCCCGCAGCGCCTTCCGGATGATCTCGATCACGTCGCGGTCGGTGTAGCCCTGCGCGAGGTCGATCCCGATCACCTCGAAGAGCTTGCGGACCTCCTCGACGGTCGGCTCGTCGTCCAGCGGAGCCAGCCGCGCCTGCTCGACGGGGACGCGGCGCGCCTGGTCCAGGCTGGTCTGCAGCTCCGCGCTCACCCAGCTGTAATAGAACTTGTTGCTGTCGATGACGAGCGCCTCACCGCGCGGGTCGTCGCGGGTGACCACGACCCGCGACGCCGCGAGGTCGTAGCGCAGCGTCGTCATGGTCCGCGCCAGGCCGATGTCGATGTCGAGCATGGCGAACCGCTGCTTGTGCCAGCACGCCGCCAGGATCGTCGCGTACGCCTCCTTGCGGGTGCGCTCCAGCGTCCACGGCTCGCCCGTCGCGTCCGGGCCGTCCGACACCGAACGGCGGTGCCGCGCATACGCCTCGCAGACCTCCACGTCGGTGGGGTCGAGGATCTCCAGGCGGAACAGCAGCGTCCGGCGCTCCCTGCGCGCCGCCGCCACGCACTCGGGCAGCGTCCGCGCCCGGATGTAGGTGCCCGTCCCGCCCTTGAAGAACCACCGGTCGGTGTCGCGGCGGGCCTCTTCGAGCACCTGCGCCACCTGCGCGCCGCTGATGACGCGGACGACCGTGGTCTCGTCCAGCGCACGCTTGGTGTCGGACAGGACGCCCTCGAACGCCTCGATATGGGACAGCCTGCCGCTCAGGTCGTCCAGCGTGGACGAGGACGCCCGCAGCGTGTCGCGCACCTCCGCCTCGACGGGAACGCGGCGCCCGCGGTCCCGCAGCACCGACGTCGCCAGCAGGCCGATCACCGCCAGGATCGCGCTGTTGGTGATCTCCGCCTCGTTGTCGAACTGCACACCGAGTCCGATCACCGCGACGACGACGGCGAGGATCAGCGCGATCACGGCGTCGGCGTTCTTCCCGAACCAATTGGTGAAGCGGGTCATGTTCTGCGGTTACCCCGTCCTGGGTCGGCGCCGGGAGGCGCTTCGGGGCGCGGTTCGGGGGCGTGCGGGGGTCGTCCCTGTCGAACAGCACGGTCGGCGCCGTCATCGTAACCACAGCACCCGGAGCCCGGGAAAGTCCCGCGGACAGGGGGATTCGCGTGCCTCTGCGGCGGTGCGCCCCCGCATGTCGCCGTTGCTACCAGGACGACCTTTGCTACCCAGCGGTCGCTATAGGCTTCGTCGCATGCACGTGCGGGGCTGGTGGTCGTCCGCGTGGCCTTCGCAGCGGTCACGCGCGCTCGACATTGCCATCGCCGTCACGCTCGCCGCGTTGGACGGCTGTTTCCTGTGGTTCGTCGACCAGAGCTTCTGGCTGCCGCCGCCGGTCGTGTCGGTGTCCAGCGTCATCCTCGGCCTCGCCACGGTCGTGCGGCGCGTCTACCCGGTCGGCCTGATGTTCTTCCTGCTCGTCTTCGGCACGATCACCGGAGCGGGCGCGTTCGCGGCGCTCGTCATCGTGTACTCGCTCGCCGCGTACACCACGTCCCGCAGGACGGTCGTGGGGCTCGCGGTGATCGGGTACATCAGCTCGCTCGCCTTCCCCGGGCCGACGTCGTCGAAGGAGTCCTTCCCGGCGCAGGCCATCTTCGGGGTCGCGTTCGTCGCCGTCCCCGTCCTGCTCGGCCTTTACATGGGCGCACGCAAGCAGCTCGTGGCCTCGCTCCAGGAGCGGGCGGCGCGCCTCGAACGGGAACAGCACCTCCTCGCAGAGCGCGCGCGGGGCGAGGAACGCACCCGTATCGCCCGGGAGATGCACGACGTGGTCGCCAACAGGATCAGCGTCATGGTCGTCCACGCCGGGGCCCTGAAGGCGATCGCCGTCCGCGACCCGAGCCGGGCCGCCGAGACCGCAGGCGTCATCGGCGACATGGGACGGCAGGCGCTGGAGGAACTCCGCCACGTCATCGGCGTCCTGCGGCAGGGCGAGGAGGTGCTGCCCCAGGAGGCGGTGACGCTGGCGCACGTCCGGGAGCTGGTCGGGCAGTCGGGCGCGGCGGGCCTCCGCGTCGACCTGGCGATCCGCGGGGAGGAGCGCCCCATGCCCGCCGCCGTGGGACGGACGGTCTACCGCCTCGTCCAAGAGGCGCTCACCAACGTCCACAAGCACGCGGGCGCCGCCGACACCCGCGTCGGTCTCGACCTGCTCCCGGAGGCCATCGAGGTCGAGATCGCCAACGACCCGCCCACCGCCCGCCCGGAGCACCGCCTGCCGAGCGGCGGGAACGGCCTGGTCGGGCTCCGCGAGCGCGTCACGGCCCTCGGCGGCAGCTTCGAGGCCGGGCCCCGCAGGGGCGGCTACGCCGTCCGCGCCAGGATCCCGCTCCCCGCCTCCTGACCCAGCCGCCGCTCCAGAGCGGCTGACCTGCTCCGATACGGAATGTCTGAGGGCTTGCGTACTGTTGGGGAAGCACGGGAGAACGCCGGACGAGGGGGAGGGGCGGCGATGCGGCCGATCACGGATCTGCGGCGGCGCGTGGCGCCGTTCGAGGTCGTCACCGAGATGACGCCGTCGGGCGACCAGCCGCAGGCGATCGCCGAGCTCGCCGCCCGCGTCCAGGCCGGCGAGAAGGACTCGGTGCTCCTCGGCGCCACCGGCACGGGCAAGACCGCCACGATCGCGTGGCTAGTGGAGAAGGTGCAGCGGCCCGTCCTGGTCATGCAGCCGAACAAGACCCTCGCCGCGCAGTTCGCCAACGAGCTGCGCGAGATGCTGCCGCACAACGCCGTCGAGTACTTCGTCTCGTACTACGACTACTACCAGCCCGAGGCGTACATCCCGCAGACCGACACCTACATCGAGAAGGACTCCTCGATCAACGACGAGGTCGACCGGCTCCGCCACTCGGCCACCAACTCGCTGCTCACCCGCCGCGACACCGTCGTCGTCGCGTCCGTGTCCTGCATCTACGGCCTCGGCACCCCGCAGGAGTACGTCGACCGGATGGTCCGGCTCAACGTCGGCCAGGAGATCGAGCGCGACGACCTGCTCCGCCAGCTCGTCGCCATGCAGTACACGCGCAACGACCTCGCGTTCACCCGCGGCACGTTCCGCGTCCGCGGCGACACGATCGAGATCATCCCGCAGTACGAGGAGCTCGCCGTCCGCATCGAGATGTTCGGCGACGAGATCGAGAAGCTCGCCACCCTGCACCCGCTCACCGGCGAGCTGATCACCGAGGACGAGGAGCTGTACGTCTTCCCCGCGTCCCACTACGTCGCCGGCCCAGAGCGGATGGAGCGGGCCATCCGCGACATCGAGGCCGAGCTGGAGGAGACGCTCGCCGTGATGGAGCGGCAGGGCAAGATGCTGGAGGCGCAGCGCCTGCGGATGCGCACCAGCTACGACGTCGAGATGATGCGGCAGGTCGGCACCTGCTCCGGCATCGAGAACTACTCCCGCCACATCGACGGCCGCGGCCCCGGCACCGCCCCCAACACCCTCCTCGACTACTTCCCCGAAGACTTCCTCCTCGTCATCGACGAGTCCCACCAGACCGTGCCGCAGATCGGCGCGATGTACGAGGGCGACGCGTCCCGCAAGCGGATGCTGGTCGAGCACGGCTTCCGGCTGCCGTCCGCCATGGACAACCGCCCCCTCAAGTGGGAGGAGTTCCTCGACCGCATCGGCCAGACCGTCTACCTGTCCGCGACGCCCGGCACGTACGAGATGAACCGCGTCAAGGGCGACGTCGTCGAGCAGGTCATCCGCCCGACGGGCCTCATCGACCCCGAGGTCGTCGTCAAGCCCACCAAGGGCCAGATCGACGACCTCATCCACGAGATCCGCGAGCGCACCGAGCGGGACGAGCGCGTCCTCGTCACCACCCTCACCAAGAAGATGGCCGAGGACCTCACCGACTACCTCCTCGAACTCGGCATCCAGGTCCGCTACCTGCACAGCGAGGTCGACACGCTGCGCCGCATCGAGCTGCTCCGCGAGCTGCGCGCCGGCGAGTACGACGTCCTGGTGGGCATCAACCTGCTCCGCGAGGGCCTCGACCTGCCCGAGGTGTCCCTCGTCGCGATCCTGGACGCCGACAAGGAGGGCTTCCTGCGCTCGGAGACGTCCCTCATCCAGACGATCGGCCGCGCGGCCCGCAACGTGTCCGGCCAGGTCCACATGTACGCCGACACGGTCACCCCGTCGATGGAGCGCGCGATCGACGAGACCAACCGGCGCCGCGCCAAGCAGCAGGCCTACAACGCCGAGCACGGCATCGAGCCGACCGCGCTCCGCAAGCGCATCGCCGACATCCTCGACTCCCTCGCCCGCGAGGACGCCGACACCGAGACCCTGATCGGCGGCGCCGGACGCCAGCAGAGCCGCGGCAAGGCGCCCGTCCCCGGCCTCGCGTCCCGCACCAGGGAGGTGGGCCGGCACGCCGCCGACCTGGTCGGCGAGCGCCCCCGCGAGGAGCTGGAGGCGATCATCGAGGAGATGACCGCCCAGATGCACCAGGCCGCCGCCGACCTGCAGTTCGAGCTCGCCGCCCGGCTCCGCGACGAGATCAAGGAACTCAAGCGCGAGCTCCGCGAGATGAAGGAGGCGGGCGTCAAGTAGCCGCCGCGCCCGCGCGCCACCCGCGCCCGGATCAGGCGAAGGTCAGTACCACGCGGTCCTCGACCGGACGGTAGCCGAGGCGCTGGTACACGCCGTTGCTGGTCGGGTTGGCGAGGTCGGTGAACAGCACGACCCCGGCGGCGCCCGCGTCCAGCGCGGCCCGCGTGACCGCGGCCGTGACCGCCGCCCCGTAGCCGCGGCGCCGGTGCCCCGCCGGCGTGTACACGGGCGCGACCCGCGCCACCCCGGCGACGGCCTGCGTCCGCCCGGCCACCGCCACGGGACGGCCGCCGACCTCCCAGAACGTGATGCAGCCGTCCGCGAGCCTGCGGTCGAGCACCGCCGGGTTCACGCCGCCGTGCCCGCCGGCCTCCCGGTCGAACGCCGCGAACCATTCCCGCAGCAGCGCACGGTCGGCGCCGCCCGCGACGCGCGCGGCGCCGTCCGGCGGCGGGTCGGGGACGCGCAGCCGGTCCAGCCGGTAGAGCCGCTGCCGCATCGTCACGCGTCCCGCCGCGCCCGTCTCGTCCAGCCACGTCCCGGCGAACGCGCCGGCGGCCGCCCGCGCCCCGTTGACGTCGGGCACCGCCTCGCCCCGCCGGGCCAGCGCCCGCGCCAGCTCCTGCGCGGCCCGTTCGGGCATCGCGCTCAGCAGCGGCGGATAGGCGCCCGTCCGCAGGACCGTGCCTTCGACGGGCCCGCCGTCCGCCCACCAGCCGAAGAGCGTCTTGCCGTAGACGCCGGGGCCCTGCTCGCGCAGGGTGCCGGTCACGGTGAGCGCCACGGTGTTCGCGACGGGGTCGCGGCGAAGGAAGCCGTCCGCCCGTGCAAGGAATTCTTGGAGATCGTCAGTGAGCGTCCAACCCATGCCTCAGCATGGCCATTTGGGCGGCCCGTCCGCACCTTGATTTCCCGCGCTCATGCCTGGGCGAGGGACGTGCGCGTCCGGCGGAGGTAGTAGGCGACGGTCGCGACCGCCAGCAGCGGGCCCCAGAGCAGCAGCGGCCCGTAGGACGCGACGAACAGCCCGAGCCTCCACCCTTCGAGGTGCACGATGGTGCCGTCCGGTGCGGTGAACTCGTCGAAGGTCGGCGTCATCGCCAGTGTCGCCAGGGTGAGGACGGCCGCGCCCACGCCCGCGGGGATCACGGCGGCCAGGGTCGGCACCCTGCGCCCGCGCAGCAGCGGGACCCAGCGGGGGAACACCTCCCCCCACTGGCTGACCAGCCCGACGGCCAGGAGCGCCAGCGCCTCGCTGAGGACGCTCAGCAGGATCGTGTAGCCCCACATGGGCATCCATGCGGGCAGATCGCCGCGCATGTCGCCGACGTCGCCCGTGAACGGGCCGATCGGGGCGCCGAAGCCGAGCGCGATCCGCCAGACGCAGGACGGCAGCACGGTCAGGCTCGCCGCATAGGCCGCGATCACCGCCCACCGGGGGACGCCCTCGACGGTCCTCCCATGCACCCGGCGAATGCCCGACATCAGTTTCCCCGCCACTGCGAAACCTTCCGATCACGTGTGAACCGCCCACCGCAAGTGAACGGCCCGCACCCGGCGCCGGGCCTCCCTCCCGGGCGTGATCCCGCTCCCCTCACCGGGTGAACGGTCCTCGTCCCACCGGACGGCCGGCGGCGGTCAGGGGTGCGCGGGTGCGTCCTCGCGGGGCCACGCGGTGGCGAGGCCGCGGTAGTAGGGGCTGGCCTCCATGAGCTCCTCGTGCCCGCCGGACGCGACGATCCTGCCCCCGTCCAGGACGATGACCTGGGCGGCGGCACGGACGGTGGTGAACCGGTGCGCGATCACCAGGAGCGCGCACCGCCGCGCGACCTCGCCGAGCGTCCGGTGCAGCGCCAGCTCGCTCTCCAGGTCGAGGTGGGACGTGGGCTCGTCCAGCAGCAGGAGCCGCGGCCGGGGGAGGAGCGCGCGGGCGATCGCCATGCGCTGCCGTTCGCCGCCCGACAGCTCCCGCCCGTGCTCGCCGACGCGGGTGTCCAGGCCGTGGGGGAGCCGCGCGACGAGGCCCCCCAGGTTGGTCATGCCGATCACTTCGCGGATCTCGCCGTCCCCGGCGTGCGGAGCGGCGTAGACCAGGTTGTCGCGGAGGGTGCCGTCCAGGATCGGGCACTCCTGCTCGACGAGCCCGATCCCGGCCCGGTGGCGGGACCTGCCCGTCGCGCCGGCCGCCACCCCGCCGGCCAGTACCTCCCCGCCGTCCGGGTCGTAGAAGCGCGCGGCCAGCGCGAAGATCGTCGACTTGCCCGCGCCGGACGGGCCGATCAGCGCCACATGGCCGTGCCGCGGCACCTCGAACGACACGCCTCGCAGGACCGGCCGCTCCGGCTGGTAGCCGAACCGGACGTCGCGGAACTCCAGCGCCGGGTGACGCCCGTCCTCCGGAGCCGCGTCGAGCGCCTGCGGCGGATCGCCGCCGGTCTCCCGTGCGCCGGTCTCCCGCGGGAGGGCGAGGGCCTCGGTGATGCGGTGCGCGGCGCCCGTCCCCTGCTGGACGGCGCTGAGCGACTCGAACAGCGCGCCCAGCGGCCCCGTCAGATAGAGCATGTAGAGCAGGAACGCGACGAGATCGCCGACGGAGCCGGCCCCGCCCGCGACGCGCGCCCCGCCGATCAGCAGCACCAGCAGGAACGACCCCGTCACCGCCAGCTCCGTCGCGGGCGCGACCAGCGCGTCGAACCCGGCCATCCGGACGCCGGCGGCGTGGGCGGCCCGGGCCCGGCCGCCGATGCGCTCGCTCTCCCGCGCCTCGGCCCGCGCGGCCTTGACGGTCCGGATCGCGCTCAGCGCCCGCTCCATGTCGGCGGCCATCTCGCCGGTCGCCCGCCGGCCGCGCAGCGACGCGGCCCGCATCCCGCGCAGCGCCGCGGCGAGCGCCGTCCCGGCGATCAGGACGACGGCGGCGACGCACGCGAACAGCGTCCAGTCGAGCCAGAGCATCAGCGCGATCGTGGCGGCCAGGCCGACGCTCCCCGTCACGGCGTCGGTGAGGCCGCCCGCGACGATCTGCCGCAGCGCGTAGGTGTCCGCGTCCGTCCGGGAGATCAGGTCGCCGACCCGGTGCCGGTCGTAGGCGGGCATGCGGAGCCGCAGCAGCCGGTCGATCAGGTTGAGCCGGATGCCGAGCACGATCCCCTCGCCGGTGCGCCCGAGCTGGAACCGGACCAGCGCCTGGACCAGTGCCTGGACGGCGAACAGCCCGACCAGCGCCGCCACCCCTCCCCACACCGTCCGGCCCGCTCCCGCGGCGTCGATCACGTCCCGCGCGACCAGCGGCTGGGCCAGCCCCAGCGCCGACGCGGCGAGGGTCAGCGCCACGGTGGCGGCGATCGGGCCGCGGTGCCCGGCGGCCAGCCGCAGCACGTCGCGCAACCCGCCGGGCGCGCCGGAGGTCACGGCGCCGGGCGGTCGCGCCGGCGGGGACGCGGCGGGACGGAGATCAGCGGGACGAGGTAGCCGTCCGGGACGTTCTCCTCGACGAGCCGCCCCTCCGCCTCCACCCACGCGTGCGCGCCGAAGGGGGGCAGCGTCCGCGCGCCGACGCACCACGTCGGCCAGCCGCCCCACAGCCGGCACAGCAGCGCCGTCGCGAGGGACCGGGGCAGGCAGCCGCGGGGACCGAGGCAGGTGAGGCTGACGCCGGTCACCGCGTCGCGCGCCGCCCGCGCCTGCTCGTAGGTGGCGGGCCGGGCGCCCGCGCGCAGGACGGCGAGGACCGTCTGGATGCGACCGGGCGGCAGGTGGGCGAGGAGCCGGGCCAGCGACACCGCGACCCTGGCCGCCGCGCGCCGCGCCGGCGGGCCCCCGGACGGGCGGTGCAGCGCGCTCGGCACGGTCACGAGGTCACCAGCCGGGCCGTCCGCAGGTGTTCCACCAGCGCGGTCACGTCCTGCAGCGCCTGCGCCGGGTCGACGTCGAACTCGTCGGCGAGGGCCGCGGCGGCCTGCGTCTCGCTGTCGCCCGCCGCCAGCCGCCTGAACACCGTCGCCGCGGTCGGGTTGAGCTGCCAGTAGTCTCCGCTGCGCTCGTCGAGCAGGACGGTCCCGTACGCGGTGTCCGCCGTGGACACGCCGGGACGCAGTCGCAGTGTCATCCGGTCTCCTCTCAGGTGGAAGGGGTGCCGCCGCCGGGGGAGGGCGCGGCGGCGGGCGGCGAGGCGGCGGTGGTCGCGGCGGGCCGGTCCAGGGTGCGGAGCCAGACTTCGCAGCCGACGGTGGAGTACAGGATCGCGTCACGCAGCTCGGGGGTCGCGGGACGCGCGGCCAGCGCCCGCAGCCGGGCGGCGTCGACCAGCCCGAGCCGGGCCAGCCGGGAGCCGTCCCACAGCTCCATGAGGTCGCCCTGGTGGGCGCGCAGGCCGTCGGCGGCGTCCATCGACGCCTCCGCCTTGTTCGACCGCGCCAGGCACTCGTCGGGGACGATGCCCCGCATCGCCGCGACCAGGAGCGGCTTGTACCGCCACGGCGTGACCCTCTCCTCGGGACGGACGGCGAGGGAGGCCTCGATCACCCGGTCGTCCAGGAAGGGGGAGGACATCGGGAGCCCGGCGCGGGCGCTCATCTGCTCCCACTGCCGGATGATGCGGGTGCACATCCGGACGCTCTGCAGGTCGGCGTGCTGCCCGCGGTCCGGCGCCAGCGGCTCGGCGGTCCGGGCGGCGTCCCGGATCAGCTCCTTGGCGGCGTGCTCCGCGTCGGGCGTCACCCAGTCGAAGAGCCGGGGTGCCATGTCCCAGCCGAGCGCGCCGACCACGGTCGGCTCCGGGGGGCGGCGGAGGTCCGCCGCCGCGCCGGCCAGCCAGCGCCGGTACGGGCGGCCGTCGGCCAGCGCCCGCGCCGTCGGGCCGAGCGGCCAGTCGAACAGCGCCCGGAACCCGCGGAGCCGGCCCAGCGCGGGCAGCGGCCGGCGGCGCAGCAGCCCGTGGTAGTGCGCCTCCGAGCACCAGGCGAGCTGGTCGCCGCCGATGCCCGTCAGGTGCAGGCGGCTGCCCTTCGCGACCAGCCGGGGGATGTGGCTGAGGACGCGGGCCCGGTCCATCATTCCGATGGTCGGCTCGTCCAGGGGGTCGTCGATGTCGAGGAGGCCCGCGTAGACCAGGGGCGACTCGTCCGCGGGCCATACCGCGTGCTCGACGCCGGGCAGGTGCTCGTGAGCCCGGCGGGCCCACAGCAGGTCCTCGTCGATGGGGTCGCGACCCGGCCACGTACTGGCGATGAGCTCGGCGGGGCCGCGGGCGGCGAGGAAGCAGACCGACGTGGAGTCCAGCCCGCCGGACAGGTCGCAGCTCATGGTGCCGCCGCCCTCCGTGCGCACCCCGACCGCCCGGGCGAGCGCGGTGCGCAGCTCGGCGGCCCCGGCGGCCAGGGGCTGCTCGGGTTCGGGCGGCGACCACCAGCGGCGCGTCCGGGCGCGGCCCTCCGCGTCCAGGAGGAGGTGGGCGCCCGGCTCGACGCCGTGGACGTCCCGCCACATCGGCGTGTGGGTGAGCGGATGGGGGACGGGCCACATCAGCCGCACCGCGATCTGCCGTTCGTCCAGCTCGGCGCCGGCCAGCGCGGCGAGGACGTCGGCGCGGTCGGCCGCCACCGTGACGCCGTCCACCCGCGCGTGGAAGACCAGTCGCAGCCCGGCCGCGTCGCCCTGCACGCGGGTCCGGCCGCCGAGGGCGGCGACCAGGTGGAAGCTGCCGGGCAGTGTGTGAGCGAGCCGGTCGAGCGTGGTGAGGGCCGTGAGCCGCTCCGCCTCCCGCTCGATCCGCTCGACGTCGTGTGGGCGGGTGCCGATCAGCGCCAGCCGGGCGTCGCCCGCCCCGGCCGCGGTGATCTCGGCGTCCGTCCAGTTCCCGATCAGCCACGGCCGCCCGGAGGGGTGCCGCAGCGTGCGGACGTGGGGCACGCCCGCGGCCACGGCGAGGGCGGCCTCGTGGTCCGGCAGGACCACGAAGAACGCCTCGCCGTGACCCGGCATGCCGCTGTGCTCGGACATTGGCATGGTGGAGGGCGCCGTCGTCAGTTCTTGCTGAGGATCAGACGGTCGTTGCCGCTGGTCTGGAGGAGGCCGGTCACCTTGCGGAAGGAGCCCGCCGCCACGAGGACGGGCGTTTCGTAACGCTTCATCTTCTCTCCTTTTCTCGTCGTGATTTCCCTTTGGGGAGCTCCCTGTTTCGCCCTCGCGAATGGCGAAACGCGCTGAAGCATCGCACGGCGGGAACGGTCTGGCCACCCTTCCGTCCCGATGACCTCGGACGGTGCCGCACGTCCGATGTGACCGAACCAGACCGGACAAATCCGAAGTATGCGAATAAATTCGACTGAATCGTCTCGTATAAGCGCGTCCGATAGGGCGATACGGCTAGCCTGGCGGATATTTTTCGATGACCATCCGGTGCATCACGCTTCGACCGCACGCCAGTGCCATGGCACGGGAATTTTGATTCCCGTCGCACCGAAATGGGGGCCAAGCCGCAGTGTCCCGGCAATGGCGATCAAAGGGGCGGCCCGTCCCGCCATATCGCGCTTCAGGCGGTGAAGCGGACCATTCCGAGCTCCCTCCTTCGCGGGTGCATGGCCGAATCTGTCCTTGAGGGGAGGGACCGGGGCGGCGGGGACGACCTACGATCATGGGATGGGGTACGAGGTCCGGGCGGCGCGGCCCGGGGACTTGGCGGGGCTGCCGGCGATCGAGAGTTCCGGGGACGCGATGTTCGCGGAGATCGGCATCGTGTTCCCGCCCGCGCCGACCGTGGTGGAGCAGATGATCGGGAAGGGCGCGGAGATTCTCGTGGCCGGGGACCCGCCGGTCGGGTTCGCGGCGGTGGAGGAGGTCGACGGGGCCGTCCATCTGGAGCAGATATCGGTGCGCGGCGACCTGGCCGGGCGCGGCATCGGCGCCCGCCTGCTGGACGAGGTCAAGGCGCGGGCCGCCGCGGCGGGATCGCCCGGGGTGAGCCTCCTGACGTTCCGGGACGTCCCATGGAACGGCCCCTGGTACGCCAGGCACGGGTTCGTGGACCTGCCCGAGGAGCGCTGGGGCCCGGAGATCCGCTCGTACTGGGACGCCGAGGTCAAGGCCGGGCTGCACGAGCTCGGCCCGCGCCTCGTCATGTGGGCGCCGCTCGCGTGACGGCCGGGAACCTTAGAAATCTACAACGTAAAGGCGGGAACCGGGACGGCGGCACGGACGTCTCGCCCATGTACAGCGAAGGAGGACGATGATCAGCCCGGTGTCGTGGCTGCGGGACCGTCTCGGCGAACGGGGTCCCGGGCTCGCCGTGCTCGTGGGACTGCTGGCGCTGGCCGTCGTCCCGCTGGTGGCGCTGCCCGCCGTGCGCTGCGAGGTGTTCGGCGCCGGCTGCCGCGAGCCGGCGCCGGGGGAGGTGCGCGCCGATCCGGTCGCGCAGCGGAGGGCGCCGACGCCGATCGAGGCGGCGACGCGCGGCTCCTACGTGGCCCTCGGCGACTCGTACTCGGCGGGGCTCGGCGCGGAGGCGACCGTGGCCGACAGGAACCCGCTCGCCCGGTGCCACCGGACGTCGAAGGCGTACTACCACGAGGTGGCGCGGTCGTTCCGGTTCGCGAAGGGCACCTCGTTCTGGGCCTGCTCCGGCGCGACCATCAACGACTTCCTGAACGGGCGGAACGGAGAGCCGTCGCAGCTCGGGCGCATCAGCGCCGACACCAGCCTCGTCACCCTGAGCATCGGCGGCAACGACGTCGGGTTCTCCACCGTCCTGTCCGGATGCGTGGTGAAGATGCCGTGGAGCAAGGGATGCACCCGGCAGGGCGAGGACGTCGCCGGGCGGATGGCCGAGCTCCGGCGGAGCCTGCCCGACCTGCTCGACAAGATCACCGCGCGGGCGCCCAGGGCGCGGGTGGTGCTCATGGGGTATCCGAAGGCGTTCTCCGAGGTCAGCGGTGTGGACGGGGACAACATCACCGTCGCCGACCAGCGGTGGCTGAACGCGCGCGCCTACGACCTGAGCCGGCTGATCCGCCAGTCCGCGCAGGAGGCCGACGCGCGGATCGCGGCGCGGAACGGGCAGGGCAGCGTCGAGTTCGTCGACGCCTACAGCGCGTTCGCCGGTCACGAGGTGGGCAGCAGGCACGCGTACATGAACGGGCTGCTGCTGAACCTGTCGGCGTTCTCTGCGGAGCCGCGCAGCTACCACCCGACCATCGCGGGCCAGCGCGCCCTGGCCGGCCTGTTCATCGAGCAGATCAAGAAGGGCCCCGGCCGCCCGCTGGCCTGAACCGGGAGGGTCCGCCTAGCGCGGGACGGCGCGTTCCACGGCGAGGGCCACCAGGTCCTGGACGTCCTCGTCGGTGAACACGCCCGGCAGGGTGAGGTGCTCCACGATCAGCCAGTTGAGGGCCAGGTAGAGCAGCCGGACCGTGGTGGCGTCGCCGGGCAGCCCGGAGTCCAGGTGGTAGGCGATGTTGGCCTCGACGTCCGCGCGGACCCGCTCGGTCAGGACGGCCCGCAGCTCGGGACGCCGTGTCGCCTCCAGCCGCAGTTCCAGCAGCGCCAGGTAGCCGGTGCGGAAGTCGGCGATCCGGCCGACGGTCTCGCGCAGCAGT
The DNA here is from genome assembly GCF_004348535.1 of Actinomadura sp. KC216. Lineage (GTDB taxonomy): Bacteria > Actinomycetota > Actinomycetes > Streptosporangiales > Streptosporangiaceae > Spirillospora. The sequence continues at coordinate 49,785 of NZ_SMJX01000003.1, read as the reverse complement.
TCGGTGACCTTGGCCAGGTCGCGCGGGCCTTCGAGCCGTCCGGCGAGGACGGACGCGTCCGGCTGCAGGCGCTCGTAGATGCGCCGGCCCGCCTGCGTGAACAGGTCGTCGCGGTTGGCGAAGTAGTTGGACGCGGTCCCTACGGGCACGCCCGCTTCGGCGTCCACCGCCCGGAACGTCAGCCCGCGGGCGCCCTCCCTGGCCAGCACCTCGATCGCGGCGTCGACGAGCGCCGCCCTCCGTTCGACGTTCCTCCGCATGGTTGACACCACTCCATCCGTAGTACTACTTTCAAACCACTTCATATAGAGTACTACGAACGGAGTGTCAATATGCGAAAGCTCGTGTACTACGTCGGTGCCAGCCTCGACGGCTACATCGCCGGGCCCGGCGGCGAGTTCGACTTCTACCCGCTCGGCGACGACATGATGGCCTGGATCAACGAGCGCTATCCGGAGACCCTTCCCACGCACATCCGCGCGCAGGTCGGCCTGGAGGGCGCGCCGAACCAGCGGTTCGACACGCTGGTGATGGGCCTCGGCACCTATCAGCCCGCACTGGACATCAACGTGACCAGCCCGTACGCGCACGTCCGGCAGTACGCCGTGTCCACCACGCTGGACGAGATCGCCGACCCGTCCGTGGAACTGGTCAGGGAACCGGCCGGGCTCGTCCGCGACCTCAAGGCCGAGGACGGCGACAAGGACATCTGGCTCTGCGGGGGAGGCAGGCTCGCCGCCGCGCTGCTCCCCGAGATCGACGAGCTGATCCTCAAGAGCTATCCGGTCGTCGCCGGGACGGGTGTCCCCGTCTTCTCCGGCGAGTTCCGTCCGACCCTCTTCACGCCCACCCGGCAGGAGTCGTTCGGCAACGGCGCCCAGGTCACCTGGTTCACCCGCGCTTCGTAGGCTGGACGGCGGAACTCCCGTCGATTGGGGGCCGCGATGACCGTCACCATGGCGCTCGCCGGAGACACCATGCTCGGACGCGGCGTGGCGGACGAGATCGCCCTGTCCGGTCCGCACGTCCTGTTCTCCGGCGGCGTCCGCGAGGCGTTCGCGGAGGCGGACCTCGCACTCCTGAACCTGGAATGCTGCGTCTCCGCGCGCGGCGAGAAATGGGCGGCGCCGGGCAAGCCCTTCCATTTCCGGGCGCCCCCGGACGCCGCCGAAGCCCTCACCGACCTCGGCGTCGACTGCGTGACCCTCGCGAACAACCACGCCCTCGACTACGGGCCGGACGCGCTCCAGGACTCCCTCGACATCCTGGAACGGGCAGGGATCGGCTGCGTGGGCGCAGGCACCGACGCCGAAGAGGCGCGGCGGAGCGTCGTCCTGGAGGCGGACGGCCTCCGGGTCGCGGTGGTAGGCGTCACCGACCACCCGTCCGACTTCGCCGCGGGGCCGGGCCGTCCCGGCGTCGCCCTTGCCGACCTCGAAAAGGGCGTGCCGGGCGACCTGCTGGAGCAGATCGGCCGCCTCCGCGCGGACAACGACGCCGTGCTCGTCCTGCCGCACTGGGGCCCGAACATGACGACCGAGCCGCTGCACTACATCCGGCGCGCGGCCCGAAGGCTCCTGGACGCCGGCGCGACCCTCGTCGCGGGGTCCTCGGCGCACGTCTTCCACGGCGTGGCCTGGCCCGTCATCTTCGACATGGGCGACTTCATCGACGACTACGCCGTCGACGAGCGGCGCCGCAACGACCTCGGGCTGCTGTTCCTGATCACGCTGGACGGCTCGGGCCCGACCCGGATCGAGGCGGTGCCGCTGCGCCTCGACTACTGCCGCACCCGCCTGGCCGCGGACGGCGACCACCGCTGGATCACCGACCGCTTCACCCGCGCCTGCGCCGCCTTCGGCACGCGCGTCGAGCCCCGCGGCGACCGGCTGGTCATCGACCGGCCGTCATAGCGGGTCGCCGAGCGGGCCGTACTCGTCCACGAGGGCTTCGGCCCAGTGGGCGGCGAAGTCGGGCTGCGTCCCGTCCACGTCGGTGAACCCGTACTCCTTGTAGAGGCCCCAGGTGGCGAGGGCCCGCCCGGTCTTGGCCATGACGCCGGGGTCGGCGGCGAGGGCGGCGACGGCCCGTCCGACGTAGGCGGGGGTCTCGGAGTAGGCGAAGTGCGGGTCCTTGGCGATGGCGTCCCGCCAGTTGTCCTCGGTGACGCCGAAATGGTCCAGGACGGCCTCCGAGCGCAGGAAGCCGGGCGTGATGGCCACGGCCGCGACACCGTGCGGCTTCAGCTCGGCGGCCTGCGCGAACGCCAGCCGGATCACCGCCGACTTCGCGAGATCGTAGAAGAACGAGCCGCGGTAGCGGGCGGTGTTGCCGTCGGTGACCTCCACCACGAGGCCCCGGCGGCGGGCGACCATCAGCGGCAGCGCGAACCGGCTGGTGATCACGTGGGTCTCCACGGCCTGCCGCAGCAGCCGCAGCCCGGTGCCGAGGTCCTGCTCCCACAGCGGATGCTCCCAGTCGGTCAGCGGGTCGCCGCCCCACACGGAGTTGACGAGCACGTCGAGCCGCCCGTCCTGCTCCCGCGCGATCCGGTCGACCAGCGCCCGGACCTCGTCCGGGCGGCTGTGGTCGGTGCGGACGGGGATGCCCGTCCCGCCCGCCGCGGTGACCTTCTCGGCGGTGTCCTCGATGGTCTCCGGGCGCCCGATGTCCGAACTCGCGGCCCCGCTGCTGCGGCCCGTCACGTACACGGTCGCGCCCGCGGCCCCGAGCTGGACGGCGATGCCCCGCCCGCCTCCGCGTGTCCCGCCCGCGACCAGGGCCACGGCGCCGCTCAGCGGACGCTTCTCCACGGTCATGACTTCCTCCGAACGTGTGGTGCCAGAACTGTGCCGATCTCGTGTTCGACCCGCTCCGCGAGCGTGCCCTGCCGGTCGAGCGCCCAGGTCAGCCCGGCCCCGGCGACGGCCGCGTGGACCGACCCGGCGAGCAGCGCCGCGTCCGCCCCGTCCCGCAGCTCGCCGCCGGACACGGCCGCTTCGAGGAGCATCTCGATCGCCCGCCGCTGCGCCCGGTGCATGGCGAGGGCGTGCTCGTAGAACTCGGGGTCGGTGAGGTCCATGCAGAGAAGGGCGAGGTGGTTGGCGTACTTCTGCGGCGTGGCGACGTCCGACACCCACTCCCGTGCCAGCGCGAACACCGCGGCCAAGGCCGAATCGCACTCCTCGCGCGCCCGCTCCTGAAGGACCTGCGCGTCCGGGACGGACCGGGCGGCCAGCGCGAGCAGCAGCCCCCGCTTGGACCCGAACCGCTGGACGAGCGTCCCCGGCACCAGGCCCACCTCGTCGGCCACCGCCGCGAGCGTCAGCCTCGCCGGACCGACCCGCCCGATCACCTCGACCACCGCCCGCAGGATCACCGCGTCATCGACCCCTCGCGGCCGACCCGCCATCCTCGACCCCCTCATTAGTAAATGAACGTACATTTATTAAACCACATGCCCGGCGGTGGACCGGCTCCGCGAGGGCACGCGCCGCGGAACGACCTTGGAATCCGTCCCGTGAGAAGATGCCGCGACCAGGCCGTTCGTCGAGTGGATCAGGATCCGTGGTGGAACAGTCCCGACCGGACGGCGCGGAGGCGGACGACGACCGGTCGGCCTGGACGCGGGGCCGGGTCCTCGCCGCGCTCTCGGCGTTGACGGCCGGGCTGCTGGCGTTCCATCGGGCCGTCCCCAACACCGTGGGCCGCCTGGGCAGCCTGCTGGAGACGTTCCTGCCCTGGCTGGGCCTCTTGGTCGCCGTCCTGCTCGTCGCGGCACTGCTGCGCCGTTCGGCCCTGGCGCTGGCGGCCCTGCTCCTCCCCGTGGCGGCCTGGGCGTACCAGTTCGGCGGGCTGCTGCTCCCGGTGCACGATCCCGGCGCGAAAAGCCTGGTCGTCGTCCAGCACAACGTCAGCGACGAGAACCGCGACCCCGCCGGGACCGCCCGTGCCCTGGCCGACGCCAAGCCCGACCTCATCGCGATGGAGGAACTGGAGCCCCCGGCCCTGTCCGTCTACGAGAAGACCCTCGCCGCCGGGTTCCCGTACCGGGCGGTCCACGGCACCTTCGGCCTGTGGTCGAGGCACCCGCTGACCGGCGTCCGGCCGCTGGACGTCAAACCCCCGGGCATCACGGAGTCCTGGGACCGCGCGCTGCGGGCCGTGGCCCGCACACCGCACGGCCAGGTCGCCGTGTACGTCGCGCACCTGCCCTCGGTCCGCGTCCGGCCGAGCGGGCTCGCGTCCACCTGGCGGGACGAGAGCGCCCACCGGCTGGGCACGGCCCTCACCGCCGAGGAACTCAAGACCGTGATCCTGCTGGGCGACCTCAACGGCACGGTCGACGACCGCGGCCTGTCCCCGCTCACCGCACGCCTGGACGGGGCGAAGCGCGGCCTGGCCTTCAGCTACCCCGCATCGTTCCCGGTGGCCCGGATCGACCAGGTCATGGCCCGGTCGGCGACCGTCCGCCACATCCGCACCCTGCCCGCCACGGGCAGCGACCACCTCCCGGTCGCCGCCCACCTGACCCTCGCCTGAACGGGCGACAGGTCAGTCCGCCCTGGTGATGGCGTTGAGGCGGTCGACGGCGGTGGCGAAGTCGTCGACCATGTCGTAGACGACCTGGCGGGCGGGCTTGACGGTGTTCATCAGGCCGACGCACTGGCCGACGAAGTAGTTGGCGAGGGCCCGCGCGCCCGGGTTGCCCGACTCGGCGATCTTGGTGATCTGCCGCATGGCGCCCTCGGCGACGATCATCTGGAGCGGCATGCCGAGCGGGCCGGGGCTGGACGGTGCCTCCCACTCGTCGGTCCAGGCGGAGCGGAGCTGGCGGGCGGGCTTCCCGGTGCGGGAGCGCGAGCGGACCGTGTCGCGGGACGTGGCGGCGAGCATCTTCTCCTTGACCGCCGGGGACGTCTCCGCCTCCTCGGTGGTGAGCCAGACGGACCCGCACCACACGCCGGACGCGCCGAGGGCCAGCGCGGCGGCCATCTGGCGCCCCGTGGCGATGCCGCCCGCGGCGAGGACGGGGACCGGCGCGACGGTGTCGACCACCTCCGGGACCAGGACCATCGTGGAGACCTCGCCGGTGTGCCCGCCCGCCTCGCCGCCCTGCGCGACGATCAGGTCGGCTCCGGCGGCGACCTGGCGGCGGGCGTGCTCGGACGTCCCGACCAGCGCCGCCACCGGGATCCCGGCCGCCCTCGCCTTCTCCACCATGAGCGGCGGCGGGGTGCCGAGGGCGCTGGCGATGAGGCCGACCGGGTGGGCGAGGGACACGTCGATCAGCTCGGTCGCGCCCTGGTGCGTGACCTGCGTGCCGCCGCGCGCGTTGGACCGCCTGGCCCGCTCGAAGTCGGGCAGCGGGACGTCGTACTTGGCGAACAGGCCGATGAGGAACGTCCAGTGCTCGTCGGGGATGGCGGCGAGCAGGGCGTCCAGGCCCCCGCCGCCCTCCGCCGCCTTGTCGATCTTGCCGGGGACGAGGACGTCCACGCCGTACGGGCGGCCGTGCACGTGCTCGTCGATCCACCGCAGCTCCTCTTCGAGCCGGTCGGGGGAGTAGGCGACGGCGCCGAGGACGCCGAAGCCGCCCGCGTTGGTGACGGCCGCGACGACGTCCCGGCAGTGGCTGAAGGCGAACAGCGGGAACTCGATGCCGAACCGCGCGCAGACCTCGGTGTTCATGCCCAGACGCTAGATGACCGAACCGTATTCGGTCTAGAGGTCGGAAGTGCTCTGGGGGCGGAAGAGGACGTACGACTCGCCCTCGTCCGGGTGGACGAAGGCCGCGCGGAGGGGGAGGCCCTCGCGCAGGCCGTCGCGGTCGACGCCGTCCAGGCGGGCGTGCAGCCACGGGCCCTCGGCCAGTTCGACCAGCGCGAGGAAGGCGGGCGGCTCGTCGGGGCGGTGGACGATCGTCCAGGTCACGAGGGTCGCCTCGCCGCTCGCCTCGGCCCAGCCCGGGTCCTCGTCGCCGCAGCCGGGGCAGGCCGCCGCGTCCGGTGCGAGCCAGCGGTCGCAGGGCGCGCAGCGCCTGACGACCAGCCGGCCGGCGGCGGTGCCGTCGAAGAACGGGTCGGTCCGGCCGTCGCGCCGGAGGACGCCGATCCGCATGGCTAGACCGCCCCCTTCGCGTGCGGGCTGACGATCAGCGTCGAGTGGTGGTCGAGGATGCCGCCGTTGCCGCTGACGAGGATCACGTCCGTGGACGGCGCCTGCCGCTCGCCGCCGTCCCCGCGCGCCTGGATCACGGCCTCCGACAGCGGCGTCATGCCCCACATGTAGTAGGCGGACAGCTGCCCGCCGCCGGTGTTGGTCGGCAGCGACCCGCCGGGCCCGAGCGCGCCGGACGCGGCGAACGCGCCGCCCTCGCCCTTGGCGCAGAACCCGTAGTCCTCCAGCGACACGAGGACGGTGTAGGTGTAGCAGTCGTACAGCTCGCAGACGTCGACGTCCGAGACCGTGATCCCGGCCATCTTCATCGCCGCCGCACCGGACGCCGCGGCGCCCGTCGTCAGGCCGAAGTCGCTGCCGCGCTCCTTGCGGTGCCCGGGATGCCCCTGCCCCCAGCCCCACAGGTGGACGGGCGGGCGCGCCAGATCGCGGGCCCTGCCGGAGCTCGTCACGATGACGGCGATCGCGCCGTTGGAGACGAGGCAGCAGTCGAGGAGGTGCAGGGGCTCCGACACCCAGCGGGAGTTCTGGTGGTCGTCGAGGGTGATCGGGTCGCGCATCTGGGCGAGCGGGTTGCGGGTCGCCCAGCCGCGGGTCGAGACGGCGATCGCGCCGAGCTGCTCGCTGGTGGTGCCGTAGCGGGCCATGTGCCGCTGGGCCGCCAGGGCGTAGTACGAGTTCACGCTGCGCAGGCCCAGCGCGGCCGTCATCCCGCCGAAGCCGTACCACTCGCGGGCGTCGCGGTCGTAGGCCGAGCCGGACGGCTGCTTCGGCTTGAGCGGCGCGTCGGCGAACACGCAGGCGACGGCGCTCGCCGACCCGCTCAGCACCGCCGTCGCGGCGTACGACACCATCGCTCCGGCGGTCGCGCCGAAGGAGTTGATCTGGGAGAGCAGGCGCAGGTCGCGGAGCCCGAGGGTTTCGGCCAGCTCGATACCGGGGGAGCCGCCCATGCCGTGGCTGACGAGCAGCCCGTCCAGGTCGGCGGTGGTCAGGCCCGCGTCGGCGGCGGCGAGCCGCACCGCGTCGGCGGCGAGCCGCCGAGGGCTCCGCCCGTACACCTTGCCGAGCTCGGTCATGCCGAGCCCCACGATCGCAGCGTTCATCATTCCCACCGTACCGAACGGCATTCGGCACGCCGTTCAGCGGGCGCGGAACGCGTTGCGGTACGCCAGCGGCGACGCGCCGACGCGGCGGGCGAAATGGGCGCGCAGCGTCACCGGCGAGCCGAACCCGGCCTCGGCCGCGACGCGCTCGACCGGCAGATCCGTGCTCTCCAGGAGCTGCTGCGCGCGGTGGACGCGGGCGCGCGACAGCCACTGCAGCGGCGTCGTGCCCGCCTGCTCGCGGAACCGGCGTGTCAGCGTCCGGACGCTGACCGACGCCTGCCGCGCGACGTCGTCCAGCGTCAGCGGACGGTGAAGGTTGGCCTCCAGCCAGGCCAGCGTCGGCTGGAGGGCCGTCTCGCCGTGCTCCGGGTCCTCATGGCGGATGAACTGGGCCTGGCCGCCGTCCCGCTGCGGCGGCATGACGATCCGGCGCGCGGTCCGGGCCGCGGTCGCCGAGCCGTGGTCGCGGCGGACGAGGTGCAGGCACAGATCGATTCCCGCGGCGACGCCCGCCGACGTGAGCACGTGGCCGCCGTCCACGTACAGCACGGCCGGGTCGACTTCGACGTCCGGATGGCGGCGGGCCAGCGAGGCCGCGTACCGCCAGTGCGTGGTCGCCCGCCGTCCGTCCAGCAGGCCGGCGGCGGCGAGCACGAACGCGCCCACGCAGATCGACGCGATCCGGGCGCCGCGCGACGCCGCGCCGCGCAAGGCGTCCAGCACCTCGGCGGGCGGATCGGCGCGCACGTCCTGATGCCCGGGGACGACGATCGTGTCGGCGGCGGCGAGGGCGTCGAGCCCGTACGGGCTGTCCACGCGCATGTGACCGAGGAACGGGGACGTCCGCGCCCCGCCGGGCTCCGTGCACACCCGCACCTCGTACAGCGGGACGTCGCCGGACGTGGTCGTCACCCCGAACACCTGGCCGGGGACGGCGAGGTCGAACGCCACCACACCGTCCATGGCGAGCACCGCGACCACATGCATGGCCAGAACGTAGCGCATATCGGCGGTCTGGACACTTCCGGGAACCCCGGCCTGCACCGGACGATCAACGGCATGACCGACCACTTCGCCGAATTCTCGATGCCCGACACCGACCTGACCCGCATGGCCTACGACCTGGTGTTCTCCCTGGGGCCCGAGCCGCTCGCGCGCCACAGCGTCCGCACGTACCTGTTCGGGCGCGCCATCGGAGAGGCGCAGGGCGTGCGTGCGGGAGCCGACTACGACGACGAGACGCTGTTCCTGGCGTGCCTCCTGCACGACGCGGGCCTCACCGAGCGCGGCGACGGCGCCGGCCGCTTCGAGGTGGACGGCGCCGACCTCGCCGCGGAGTTCCTGAGCCGGAACGGCCTGGACGGCGAGCGCGTCCGCGTCGTCTGGGAGGCGATCGCGCTGCACACCAGCGTGGGGATCGCGCACCGGATGCGCCCCGAGATCGCGCTCACCCACGCCGGGAGCGGCGCCGACATCGTCGCGCTGGGCGCCGGGGCGCTGCCCGAAGGTCTCGCCGACCGCGCGCACGCCGCCTTTCCCCGCGACGACGCGGGCCGCCGCCTGACCGGGATCATCATCGACCAGATCATCCGGAACCCGGCCAAGGCCCCGCTCGGGTCGTTCCCCGGCGAACTCGCCCGCCAGCACGGGGCGGGCGCCCCCGTCCCCGAATGGGCGGAGCTCGTCGCCGCCGCCTGGCCCGGCGTGCGTTGACAGCGGGCCGCCCGCGTCCCCGGGGCGTCGGGGGCGCGGGCGGCGGAACCTTCTCGGCCGGTCAGGACGCCAGGACGGCCTGGAGGAAGTCCCGGGTGCGCTGCTCGGACGGCTCGCCGAAGATCCGGTCCGGCGGGCCCTCCTCGACGATCTGGCCCCCGTCGAACATGAGGACCCGGTCGGAGATGTCCTTGGCGAAGGTCATCTCGTGGGTGACGCACAGCAGGGTCAGGTCGCTCTGCCGGGCGATGTCGCGCAGCAGGTCCTGGACGCCGACGACGAGCTCCGGGTCCAGGGCGGAGGTGACCTCGTCCAGCAGCAGCACCCTCGGCTGCATGGCGAGCGCCCGCGCGATCGCCACCCGCTGCTGCTGGCCGCCCGACAGCTGCGACGGATGCGCGTCGATCTTGTCGCCGAGCCCGACCAGGTCCAGCAGGTCCCGCGCCCGTTCGACCGCTTCGTCCTTGGACACCCCGAGCACCCGCACCGGCCCCTCGGTGAGGTTGCGCAGGACGTTCATGTTCGGGAACAGGTTGAATTGCTGGAACACCATGCCGACCTGCTTGCGCATCTCGTGCAGGTGCTTCTGGTTGGCCGGGACGCGCTTGCCGCCGCGCTCCATGTGCCACAGCGTCTCGTCGCCGATCCAGATGAGGCCCTCGTCGAGCTTCTCCAGCGTCATCAGCAGCCGCAGGATGGTCGTCTTGCCCGACCCGCTCGGCCCGATGAGCGTCACCCGCTCGCCCGGCGCCACGGTGAAGTCGAGCTCGCGGAGCACGACGTTGTGGCCGAACCGCTTGACCACCTTCTCGAAGCGGATGCCCGGCGCGTCGCCCTTCGGCAGCGGCGCGGCGGTCTTGCCCTTCTCCGTGGGGGCGCCCTTCTCCGTGGAAACGCCCTCGCCCTTCGGGGCCGGAGCATCCGGTGTCGTATCAGTTTTCTCCGAGGGGGGGCGACCCCCCACTCCCCCCGGGCCGACTTCGTCGGATTCAGTTGGTGGCATAACGCCTCTCCAAGCGGCGGACGAGTATCGAGGATATGACGCTGACCACGACGAACAACAGGCCGACCATCGTGATCGGCTCCAGGAACTGCAGGCTCCTCGACCCCACCTGGTAGGCGGAGAACAGCAGTTCCGCGACGTTGATCGCCAGCAGCATCGGCGAGTCCTTGAACATCGCGATCAGGTAGTTGCCGAGCGTCGGGATCACCCGGCGGATCGCCTGCGGCAGGATCACGTCCAGCCACACCCGCGACCGCGGCAGGTTCAGCGCGGTGCACGCCTCCCACTGCCCCTTCGGGACGTCGGCGATCCCGGCCCGGTACACCTCGGCGGTGTAGGTCGAGTAGTGGATCCCGAGCGTGATGATCCCGGCCGTCAGCGACCCGATCGTGATGCCCCACGCGGGCAGGACGAAGAACACGAAGTACAGCTGCGGGATCAGCGGCGTCGACCGGATGAACTCGGTGATCCACCGGATCGCCTGGTTGAAGGCCCGGCTCGGGGTGCGGCGCAGCAGCGTCCACACGAGCCCGAGGAGCAGGGCGATCACATAGCCGGCCAGCGTCGCGATGACGGTGTAGCGCAGCCCGTCGAGCAGGTCGGGGAGGATGTCCCCGGAGTACTGCCAGTCCCAGTCCATCAGCTGCCCACCCCCGCTCCGGGAGCGCCGGCCGCGATCGTGCCGAGGGACGGCTCACTGGGCAGCTTACGGCCCAGCATGCGGTCCACGCGGCGCTCGGCGTAGCGGACGAACAGCTGCAGGATCTGCGCGATCACGAAGTACAGGACGAGCACCACCGTGAACGCCGCGACGGTCTCGCCCGTGCTGCCCTGGATGTTCTTCGACACGCGGGTCAGGTCGACCAGGCCGACCAGGGACACGATCGCCGTCCCCTTCATCAGCTCGATGATCAGGTTCCCGAACGGCGGCAGCATCAGCGCGAACCCCTGCGGCAGCAGCACCCGCCGCATCCGCTGGTACGGCGTGAAGTTCAGCGCCACCGTCGCCTCGTACTGCGCCTTCGGGACGGCGTTGATCGAGCCGCGGACCACCTCGGCGCCGTAGGCGCCGACGTTCAGGCCGAGCGCGAGGACCGCCGCGAACATGGTGGTGAACCGCAGCCCGACCAGCGGCAGCGCGTAGAAGAACCAGTACAGGAGCACCAGTGTCGCGTTCCCGCGGAAGAACTCCACGTACACCCGGTTCAGCACGCGCACCCAGGCGTGGCGCGAGGTGCCCGCCAGCCCGAAGATCAGGGCGAGCACCAGCGCCACCGCGCCGCCGAATATCGTGAGCTGGATGGTGAGCCACGCGCCGTCCAGCCACTGGTTGTAGCTGTCGAGGACGTCAGCCACGGGTCAGCCCTGGCAGAACTTGGCGGCCGTGTCGCCCGCGGTGGGGATCTCCGCCTGGGTGAACCCGAACGGCCGCAGGATCGGCAGCAGCTTGTTCTGCTGCTTGAGCTTGTCGAGCTCGCCGTTCCAGGCGTTCAGCAGGTCCGAGTCGGCCTTGCGGAACGCGAACGCGCCCGCGCCGAACTGCTCCTTGCCGTCGATGACCGGGACGAACGGGTCGGTCACCTCGAAACCCTCGCCCTGGTGCTTGGACGCCAGGTCGGCCAGCGAGATGCGGGTCAGCCAAATGCAGTCGATGCGCCCGGCCTTGAGCCCCTCGAACGCGCTCGGCTGGTCGGCGTAGGTCTTGATGTTGCTCTTCTTGACGCCGGTCTTCTCGGCGTAGCCGGCCTCGACCGCGCCGGTCATGACGCCGACGCGGACGCCCTTCGCGGCCGGGTCGTTGGCGCCCTTGAGGCCCTTCGGGTTGCCCTCGGGAACCATGAAGGCGCTCTTGGCGACGTACTCGGGGTTCGCGAACGCCGCCGAGGCGCAGCGCTCCGGAGTGATGAACATGCCCGCGGCGATCGCGTCGAACCGCTTGGCGTTCAGGCCGCCGATCAGGCCGCCGAAGTCGACCTGGACGCCCTTGACCTCGTCGATCCCGAGCTGCTTGAAGATGACCCGGGCGAGCTCGGGGGCCTCGCCGGTCAGCTTCCCCGATTTGTCGGTGTAGCCGTAGGGCGCCTCGTTGGCGAAGCCCACCGTGATCGTCCCGGCGTCCTTGGCCTTCTGCAGCGTGCCCCCGCCCGCCTTCTCCTCTTCCGGATCCGTCGTGGAGCAGCCCGCCGCGGCCAGCGGTACCGCGGCGGACAGCAACACGGCGGTGCGCAGGAAGTCGCGTCTCGAGGAAGTCATCATCGAACTCCTGGATGTGTGAACCCCGCGCCCGCGGGGGACCGGAGGACGGCCCCCCGCGGGCGCGGGCCTGACGTGTGTCGGGTTATCGAATTGTTGTGTTCATTCAGCCGCCGACGGGTCCATTCGAGGGGGGACGACCCCCCACGCCCCCCGGTCCGCCTCCGGCGGAAACAGGGGTGAAGTCCCGGGCGCCGATGAACTCCGGACGCGGTGCGGGGGCGGAGAACGGCTCGACGCACGTGTTCTCGACGCTGTTGAACACGATGAACACGTTGGAGCGGGGGAACGGGGTGATGTTCCCATTGGAGCCGTGCATGCAGTTGCAGTCGAACATGGTGGCAGAGCCCGCAGGCCCTGTGAACAGCTCGATCCCGTGTTTGTCGGCCAGGATCGAAAGGCTCGCCGAGTCGGGCGTCCCGATCTCCTGCCCGCGCAGGGACTCCTTGTAGTGGTCGTCCGGGGTCTCCCCGACACAGGCCACGAAGGTCTTGTGCGAGCCAGGCATGATCATGAGCCCGCCATTGTGCACGAAATTCTCGGTGAGCGCGATGGATATGCTCACCGCGCGCATCCGGGGCATGCCGTCCTCCGCGTGCCAGGTCTCGAAATCCGAGTGCCAATAGAAGTCCTTGCCAGTGAATCCTGGCTTGTAGTTGACCCGGCTCTGATGGACGTAAACCTCCGAGCCGAGAATCTGCCTGGCCCGGCCCACCACGCGCGGGTCGCGGACGAGCCCGGCGAAGACCTCGCTGATCTTGTGCACCTCGAAGATGGAGCGGACCTCGTCCGAGCCGCGTTCGGTGACCGTCCGCTCGTCGGCGAGGACCTCCGGGTCGGCCGACAGCCTGCGCAGCTCGGCGCGGTAGTCCTCGACCTCGTCGGGCGCGAGCAGCTGGTCGACGGACAGGAAGCCGTTCGCCTCGTAGGCGTCGAGGGTGGCGGCGTCGATCGGCCCGTCCCCGGCCTCGCCGTGAACGACCAGGTCCTGCCGGTACAGCAGCGCCGCCTCGGCGCACTTGCGGGTGGGGTACGCGTCGTCGATCGTCGGATGGGACTCGATGATGCTCATGCGTCCTCCTCGGTCAGCAGCGGATACACCCCGTTCTCGTCATGGACCTCCCGTCCGGTGCAGGGCGGGTTGAACACGCAGACGGTCCGCACGTCCGTGTGAGCGCGCAGAGTGTGATGCTCGTGGCCGTCGAGCAGGTACATGACGCCCGGCTCGATCTTGTGCTTCTCGCCGGTCTCGTCGTTGGTCAGTTCCCCTTGGCCCTCGATGCAGTAGACGGCCTCGACGTGGTTCGCGTACCACATCTTGGTCTCGGTGCCCGCGTACAGGATCGTCTCGTGCATCGAGAAGCCGACGCCCTCCTTGGCGAGCACGAACCGGCGGCTGCACCAGGTCGGCGCCTGCACGTCGCGCTCGGTGCCGATGATCTCGTCAAGGGAACGAACGATCATGAATCTCCTCTTTTCAGCGGTGCCCGGGGCCGGGCCCGCGCGGGGCCCGGCGCGCCTCAGGCGGCGTAGACGGCGTGGATGGCATGGACGGCATGGACGGAGTGGACGAAACGGACAGGAGGGCGGTGCGGGGCGGGACGGGCCGCCTCGGCCGCCTCGGCGGTCCGGATCAGACGGCGACCTTCTGGCGGACGGCCTCCAGCGAGTCCGCGATGATCTCCAGGCCCCGGTCCAGCTCGGCCTCGGTCGTGGTGAGCGGCGGCAGCAGCTTGACCACCTCGCCCTCCGGGCCCGAGGTCTCCATCAGCAGCCCGCGCCCGAACGCCTCGGCGCACACCTTCGGCGCCATCTCCGCGTCGTTCATCACCAGGCCCCACGCCAGGCCGCGGCCGCGGACGGAGTCGACGGCGCCGGCGTGCCGGAGCGCGATCGACTCCAGCGCCGCCTGGACCTGCTGGCCCTTGGCGATCGTCTCCTTCTCCAGGCCGTCGCCGGTCCAGTAGTCCTCCAGCGCGGCGACGGCGGTGACGAACGCGGGGTTGAAGCCGCGGAAGGTGCCGTTGTGCTCGCCCGGTTCCCACACGTCCAGCTCGCGCTTCATCAGCGTGATCGCCATCGGCAGCCCGTAGCCGCTGAGGGACTTGGACAGGCAGACGATGTCGGGGACGATCCCCGCCTCCTCGAAGCTGAAGAACGGCCCGGTGCGCCCGCAGCCCATCTGGACGTCGTCGACGATGAGGAGGATGTCGTGCCGGCGGCACAGGTCCGCCAGGCCGCGCAGCCACTCGGCGGTGGCGACGTTGATGCCGCCCTCGCCCTGCACGGTCTCCACGATCACGGCGGCGGGCTTGTCCAGGCCGCTGCCGCTGTCGTCGAGCATCGTCTCGAAGAGCAGGAAATCGGGCGTCCTGCCGTCGAGGTAGTTGTCGTAGGGCATCGCCACGCCGTGGCCGAGCGGCACGCCGGCGCCGGTGCGCTTCATCGAATTGCCCGTGACGGCGAGGGCGCCGAGCGTCATCCCGTGAAAGGCATTGGTGAAGCTGACGACGGTCTCCCGGCCGGTGTACTTGCGGGCGAGTTTCAGCGCGGCCTCGACCGAGTTGTTGCCCGCGGGGCCGGGGAACTGGACCTTGTAGTCGAGCCCCCGGGGCGCGAGCACGTACTCGTTGAATCGTTCCAGGAACTCCCGCTTGGCCGCGGTGTACATGTCGAGGCTGTGGACGACGCTGTCCTCGGCGAGATACTCCAGGAGCCTGCGTTTCAGCTGCGGGTTGTTGTGCCCGTAGTTGAGCGTTCCCGCGCCGGCGAAGAAATCCAGGTAGGTCTTTCCGTTCTCGTCGGTCATGTGGCTGCCACGCGCCGTGGTGAACACCGTGGGCCAGCCTCGGCAGTAGCCGCGGACTTCCGATTCCAAGCGGGCGAAAACGTCCATTTTCTGCCTCCAGGCAGGTCGGTGGGGGAGCGGACGGAGGAGTTGAACGGGGTCAGTTCGCGTCGGCGATCGGGCCGATCCTGAAGAGCACCTCGGGCTCGTGTTCCCCCTCGGGGAAGTGCTCCGCGCCGAACAGCGGGGTGCGGGTGACATCGCACCCGCGACGCCGCGCGAACGCTTCGAACATCGCGGTGGAAGCGGTGTTGTCCGGTGTGACCGTGGCCTCGAGGTACCGGGCGCCGCGCGCCGCCAGGCGGTCCGCGAGGCGGTCCAGCATGCGGTGGGCCAGTCCCTGGCCGCGGTGGTCGCGGCCCACGGCGACCTGCCACACGAAGAACGTGTCGGGCCGGGACGGGCGAACGTATCCGGTGATGAATCCGCAGGGGACGCCGCAGTCGCGCGCGACGACGGAAGTGTCCGCGAAATCGCGGCACCAAAGCGTGTAGCTGTAAGGCGAGTTGACGTCCAGGACCCGTGATTCGCGGGCGAGCCGCCAAAGCTCCGGACCGTCGGAGAGGCTCGGCTCCTGGAGTTGCACGTCCGCGTTCGTCTCGCTTGCGCCTGGGCGCCGTGTCGGTGATTCCAGGGGTTGCGCTGCCATGTCCAGGCAACTTAGCGAATCGCGCGCCGTGATCGCAGGGGAATGTTATCGGCGAGATGTTTAGCCGGGTACCGCAGTGGGTAGGGTTAAACGCTTTGCCGAATTCGGTGCAATTCCGGGGAGGGCCGCGCCGGCGATTGTCCGCCTTTCCCCGTGATACGCAGGAGGTACTGCCGGTTTCGGCGCCGCCGCCGCCCGGACGCTTCCTGAACGCCAGCTTAATGTTCCGTCGTGAGCGGGCGCGGCGTTTTGTGTATCGGTTGTGTGAGGTAAGTCACTCAGATTTCATGTCAACGCGTCCGGTGCGGTGAGCGTCACGTCGCATCGCGCGTGGTCGCGCGGTCGCGGGCATGCTGGGACGCGTGTGAGCCAAGGCGTGGTACGCGGGCACTGTGAGGGCGGTAGGACTGGCCATCAAGGGGCATGTTTACCTCCCTGACGGTAAGACTTGGGTGGTGAAACAGTAAGAATCATGGCATTTCGGCCCGCTGATAAGGCGGCCGACCGGGTCGCGGCGACGCGCCCGGCCCCGCGATTCGGGTCCCGCCGCCACCGGCCTTCCGGCATGTCCGCTTTAAGGTTCTCTGGGAGCTATGGGGCGCACGCCCTCTCCGGTCAGGGTTTGCCAGCGAATCGGTCGGTGGCCTCGATCAACCGGTGCAGGATGCCCGGCTCGCTGTAGGCGTGCCCGGCGTCGTCGACGATGTGGAAGTCCGCCTCCGGCCATGCCCGGTGTAGGTCCCAGGCCGTCGCGACCGGCGTGCACACGTCGTACCGGCCCTGGACGATCACGGCCGGGATGTGGCGGATCCTGTCCACGTCCCGGATCAGCTGCCCGTCCTCGAAGAAGCCCTCGTTGGCGAAGTAGTGGTGCTCGATGCGCGCGAACGCCACCGCGTAGTCGGGCTCGGCGTACCCGCGCGCCAGCTCCGCGTTCGGCCGCAGCGTGAGCGTCGACCCCTCCCAGACCGACCACGCCTTGGCCGCGGCGACCCGCACGTCCCGGTCGGGGGAGTTCAGCCGCTCCCCGAACGCCGAGACGAGGTCCTCCCGCTCGTCCTCCGGGATCGGCGCGACGTACTTCTCCCACAGGTCGGGGAAGATCAGCGACGCGCCCTCCTGGTAGTACCAGTACAGCTCGAACGGCCGCAGCGTGAAGATGCCGCGCAGCACGAGCTCGGTCACCCGCTCGGGGTGCGTCTGCGCGTACGCCAGCGACAGCGCGCTGCCCCAGCTCCCGCCGAAGACCAGCCACCGCTCGATGCCGAGATGCTCGCGGAGCCGCTCCATGTCGGCGACCAGGTTCCAGGTGGTGTTGGCCTCCAGCGACACCTCCGGGTCCTTCGCGTGCGGCAGGCTCCGCCCGCAGTTGCGCTGGTCGAACAGGACGATCCGGTACGCCTCCGGGTCGAACTGCCGCCGGTGCGCCGGGCCGCAGCCCCCGCCGGGGCCGCCGTGCAGCATCACCGCGGGCTTGCCGTCCGGATTGCCGCAGACCTCCCAGTAGATTCGGTCGCCGTCGCCGACGTCGAGCAGCCCGGAGTCGTACGGTTCGATCGGCGGATACAAGGTGCGAAGCTCCATGGAGCGCGATTGTCGCACCCGTCGGCCGGATGTGACCCTTGGCACCGCCCGACAGGGCTGTCAGGGCCTCGACCAGGCCATCTGCGTGCGGGAACGTCGCGCGGCGGCCGAGAAAGTAAACCCCAAACTGGGCAAACGTTCCGCTGGTCGGGGCTAGAGTGCCTTCAGTGAGCGAAGCCACGAGGCTCAGGGCCGGTAGCGGAGCGAACGAGATGTGCACACCCACCCCGCGAGCGCGGCCGTATGCCGCCGGGCGAGGAGACACGTGAGCGAGATGACGAGCCGTCGGGCGAAGAACGCGGGCACCACGATGAGCAGAGCCATGCCGTCCATGTGGCTCCGAGCCGCGAGGCGGGGAGAGCAGTGAGCGAGCTGAACGGATCGGGCGGCGCCCGCGGCGGCCCCGACGCGGGGACCCCCTGGCCGCCCATGGGACGCGACCCGGGCCGCGCACCCGAGACACCGGTGCCGGCCGCGCAGCAGCCGATCCAGATGTCCAAGCCCCCGCAGCCCGGCCGCCCCGGCGCGCAGCCAGGCCGCCCGCGCGAGGCCGGGCGTCCCGACGTCGAGCAGCCCGAGGCGCAGCCGTGGGACATCGTCGAGCGGCTCCGCCAGATGGCCGACCTCATCGGCGACGCCCTCGCCGCCGGCGAGCGCAAGGTCAACGAGGCGCAGAGCGAGATCGCGCAGCAGGTCGCGGCCGTCACGGCGGAGAAGGAGTCCGCGCAGCGCGACGCCGCCGCCGCGTGGGGCGAGGTGCAGCGCGCCCGCGGTCAGGCCGAGCAGGCCGAGCGCCGCGCCGTCGAGGCGCAGAACGAGTCGGCCCAGCAGATCGCGGCCGTCACCGCGGAGAAGGAGAACGCGCAGCGCGACGCCGCCGCCGCGTGGGGCGAGGTGCAGCGCGCCCGTGGCCAGGCCGAGCAGGCCGAGCGCCGCGCCGTCGAGGCGCAGAACGAGGCCGTCGCGCAGATCGCCGCGCTGCAGACCGAGAAGGAGAACGCGCAGCGGGACGCGGCCGCCGCCTGGAACCAGGCCCAGCAGGGGCGCGCCCAGGCCGACCAGGCCCGCGCCCAGGCCGACCAGGCGCGCGCGCAGATGGAGCAGATCCAGGCCCAGGTCGAGCAGGCCGAGCGCCGGGTCGCCGAGGCCGAGGCGACCGTCCGGCAGGCCATCCAGCAGCGCGACGCGATGAGCGAGGCCCGCGACGACGCGCTGCGCGCCGTCGAGGACGCCGTCAACGGCCGCCGCGCCGCCGAGTCCGAGCGCGACCGCGTCGCCGAGCAGGCCGCGGAGCTGTCCCGGGGCCTGGAGGCCGCGCACGCCGAGCTGTCGGCGCTGCGCGCCAAGCTCACCGACGCCGAGATGACCGCGCAGAACCTGCAGCACGCCGTCGTCGGCGCCGGGAAGGAGGCCGAGGAGTCCCGCCGCCGCGCCGAGGTCGCCGAGCGCCGCGCCCAGGAGAACGAGCGCCGCGCGCAGGACGCCGACCGCCGCGCCCAGGACGCCGAGCGCCGCGCCCAGGAGGCGGCCGGGCGCGCCGAGGCCGCCGAGGCCGAGCGCCAGCAGGCCCTCGACACCGCCGCGCAGTCCCTGGAGGCCGCCAAGAAGGCCGAACGGGAGCGCGACGCCAACGCCAAGGGCCGCGAGGCCGCCGAACGGGCCCGCGAGGCCGCCGTCCAGGCCCAGGCACGCGCCGAGTCCGAGCTGACCCTGGCCCGCGGCCGGGCCGACCAGGCGGGCAGGGAACGCGACAAGACCGTCGCGGCGATGCGGCAGCTCGCCGCCGAGCGCGACGCCGTCGCCGAGAAGCTCGCCGAGCGCGACCAGTGGGTCGACCAGCTCGCCCAGGCCGTCACCGAGCAGCGCGCCCAGATCGCCGAGCTGTCCCAGGAGCGCGACGCCGCCCGCAACGCCGCCGACCAGGCCCGCTCCCTGATCGACGAGCTGACCCGCCAGCTCCGCACGATCATGCCGGCCGGGTCGAATGCACTGCCCTCCTCCTTCGGGCCCTAGGGAGGCCGCCGCATCGTCGTGAGCGGCGGCCGATCCGGGGGCTCGGGCGGTGGTATTGGCCGTGTTTCCTGGGCAAACGCGGTTTGGTCGTTGGTGGCTGTTATCCTGGTGGCCCGTGGACAGTGAGCATTCGTCCGCCTCGCAACGACCACGGGAGCACCTCTTTGCCATCGGCAGCCACTGGTAGATCACGTCCTACCAAGCATCTGTTCGTCACCGGCGGCGTCGCCTCCAGCCTCGGCAAGGGGCTGACGGCGTCCAGCCTGGGACGGCTTCTCACCCTCCGCGGCCTGCGGGTCACCATGCAGAAGCTCGACCCGTACCTGAACGTCGACCCCGGGACGATGAACCCGTTCCAGCACGGCGAGGTCTTCGTCACCGACGACGGCGCCGAGACCGACCTCGACATCGGGCACTACGAGCGGTTCCTCGACACCGAGCTGCACGGGTCGGCGAACGTCACGACCGGGCAGGTGTACTCCAGCGTCATCGCCAGGGAGCGGCGCGGGGAGTACCTCGGCGACACCGTGCAGGTGATCCCGCACATCACCAACGAGATCAAGGACCGCATCCGGGGGATGGCCGACGACGAACAGGTGGACGTCGTCATCACCGAGGTCGGCGGGACGGTCGGCGACATCGAGTCCCTGCCGTTCCTGGAGTCGGTGCGGCAGATCCGGCACGAGATCGGCCGCGAGAACTGCTTCTTCCTGCACGTGTCGCTGCTGCCCTACATCGGGCCGTCCGGGGAGCTGAAGACCAAGCCGACGCAGCACTCGGTGGCCGCGCTGCGCTCCATCGGCATCCAGCCCGACGCGATCGTGTGCCGCTCCGACCGGCCGATCACCGACGGGCTCAAGCACAAGATCAGCCTGATGTGCGACGTGGACCGGGAGGCGGTGGTGTCCGCGGTCGACGCCGCGAGCATCTACGACATCCCGAAGGTGCTGCACTCCGAGGGCCTGGACGCCTACGTGGTGCGCCGCCTCGACCTGCCGTTCCGCGACGTCGACTGGGGCGCCTGGGACGAGCTGCTGCGCCGCGTCCACAAGCCCGCGCGGGAGGTCACGATCGCGCTGGTCGGCAAGTACATCGACCTGCCCGACGCGTACCTGTCGGTCACCGAGGCGCTGCGGCACGGCGGGTTCGGCAACGACGCCAAGGTCCGCATCCGCTGGGTGAAGAGCGACGACTGCGAGACGCCCGAGGGCGCCAAGCGGGAGCTGGACGGCGTCGACGGCGTCCTCATCCCCGGCGGGTTCGGCGTCCGCGGCATCGAGGGGAAGATCGGCGCGGTGCGGTACTCCCGCGAGAACCGGCTCCCGCTGCTCGGCATCTGCCTCGGCCTGCAGTGCATGGTCATCGAGGCGGCGCGGACGCTCGGCGGGCTCGCCGACGCGGGCAGCGCCGAGTTCGACGCCACCACCGCCGACCCCGTCGTCGCGACGATGGCCGAGCAGGTCGACGTCGTCGCCGGGGAGCGGGACATGGGCGGCACGATGCGGCTCGGCCTGTACCCGGCCGACCTCGCCGACGGGTCCGTCGTCCGGGAGCTGTACGGGGAGGCGAAGGTGTCCGAGCGGCACCGGCACCGGTACGAGGTCAACAACTCCTACCGCGACCGGCTGGAGAAGGCCGGGCTGCGGTTCTCCGGCCTGTCGCCCGACGGCCGGCTCGTCGAGTACGTCGAGCTGCCGCGCGAGCAGCACCCGTTCTTCGTCGGGACGCAGGCGCACCCGGAGTTCCGGTCCCGGCCGACGCGCCCGCACCCGCTGTTCACCGGCCTCGTCTCCGCCGCGCTCGCCTACGCCGAGGCCCGCGCGGGCGGCGGCGCGGCGGGCGGCGCCGCCGGGAAGGTGACCGCGCCGTGACGCCGGACGACGTCCGCGACCGGCCCGAACGCTGGACGGTCGTGGAGCGGAGCACCGTCTTTCAGGGGCGCGTGTTCGGCGTCCGGCAGGACAGGGTCGAGATGCCGCGCGGCGACGGCACCGAGGTCGTCACCCGGGACGTGATCGCGCACGTCGGGTCCGTGGGCGTCCTCGCGCTCGACGACGATGACCGGGCGATGCTGCTGCGGCAGTACCGGCATCCGGTGTCGCGGCTGCTGTGGGAGGCGCCCGCCGGGCTGCGGGACGTGCACGGCGAGCCGCTGCACAAGCTCGCCGAGCGGGAGCTGCTGGAGGAGGCCGGGTACCGCGCCGACCGGTGGGACACCCTCCTCGACGTGTTCACCTCGCCCGGCATGACCGACGAGCGCGTCCGGATCTTCCTGGCCCGCGGCCTCACCGAGGTGCCCGCCGACGAGATCGACTTCGAGCGCGTCCACGAGGAGGCCGACATGCCGGTGGTGTGGGTGCCGCTGGACGAGGCCGTCCGCAAGGTGCTGGCGGGCGAGGTGCACAACGCGATCGCCTGCATGGGCGTCCTCGCGGCGCACGCGGCCCGCGCGTCCGGGTTCGCGGGCCTGCGCCCGCCCGACGCGCCGGAGGACTGAGCCCGACGCGCCGGAGGGCTGAGCCGGATGAGATCCCCCTCCGGTGGCCGGAGGGGGCATGATGGGCGGGTCCCCGGAGCCCACGGCCGGAAGAGGTGCCGCACTGTCCCCGTCGCCGACCCCCCGGAGCGCCGCGCGGACCCCCGCTCCCGCGCCCGACACCGGTTCCGCGCTCGGCTCCGCCGTGGGCACCTACCTGGGGCACCTCGCGGTCGAGCGGGGCCTGGCGGCGAACACGCTCAGCTCCTACCGCCGCGACCTGCGCCGCTACGTGCAGATCCAGGACGGGCGGGGCCGCGGGGCCATCGGCGACGTCACCGAGGACGACGTCCGCGCGTACCTGCTGACGCTGCGGGAGGGCGACGACGACCATCCGCCGCTGTCGGCCGGCTCCGCGGCACGGGCACTCGTCGCCGTCCGCGGGCTGCACCGCTTCGCGCTGCGCGAGGGCCTCGCCGCCCACGACCCCGCCGCCGACGTCAAGCCCCCGACGCCGCCGCGCCGCCTGCCCAAGGCCATCTCGCTGGACGAGGTCGAACGGCTCCTCGCCGCCGCGTCCGCGCCCGGCGATCCCGGCACGGCCCGCGGGCTGCGCGACCGGGCGCTGCTGGAGCTGCTGTACGGGTCGGGCGCGCGGATCTCCGAGGCCGTCGGCCTCGACGTCGACGACCTCGACCTGGCGGACGGGTTCGTCCGCGTCGCCGGCAAGGGCGGCAAGGCCCGGGTCGTGCCGATCGGCGACTACGCCCGCGAGGCCGTGGACGCCTACCTGGTCCGGGCCCGTCCCGAACTCGCGGCGGCCGGGCGGGGCGGCCCCGCGCTGTTCCTGAACGCGCGCGGCGGGCGGCTGTCGCGGCAGGGCGCGTGGATGGTGCTGCGCGCCGCCGCCGACCGCGCGCACCTGTCGGAGGTGTCGCCGCACACGCTGCGGCACTCGTTCGCCACGCATCTGCTGGACGGGGGAGCCGACGTCCGCGTCGTCCAGGAGCTGCTGGGGCACGCGTCCGTCACCACGACGCAGGTCTACACGCTGGTGACCGTCCAGCTCCTGCGCGAGGTCTACGCGACCTCCCATCCCCGCGCCCGCACCTGACATCCGCGCCTTCCGAACCTGACAAGCCGCGCGCCGAGGAGCTGACAAATCGCGACGATCGGCGCGCGTCGGCTTGAGACCGGGGAGGTACGGGCCTAGAGTCCCCGTTCTGGATGGCATTTCCGGGCCGCCGGGGAGGGATCTGGTGACCAGCACTAACGGTGCGGATGGAGTCCTTTCCTCCGCCACCATCGAGACCGATCCGAGCCGGGCCCTCGGGCCCACGCAGAGACCCGTGCCGGTGTTCCCCGAACCGGAACCCCTGGACGAGCACGGGCCGGCGCGGATCGTCGCCGTCTGCAACCAGAAGGGCGGCGTCGGCAAGACCACCACGACGATCAACCTGGGCGCCGCGCTCGCCGAGTTCGGCCGCCGTGTCCTGCTCGTCGACTTCGACCCGCAGGGCGCGCTCTCGGTCGGCCTCGGCAAGGGCGACCCGCGCCAGCTGGACGTGACGGTCCACAACATGCTGCTCGAACGCGACGTCGAGTGGGAGGACGTCGTCATCGAGACCGGCGTCGACGGGATGGAGCTGCTGCCGAGCAACATCGACCTGTCCGGCGCGGAGGTCCAGCTCGTCCACGAGGTCGGCCGCGAGTACATCCTGCAGGGCGCGCTGAAGTCGGCCGTCGAGCACTACGACTATGTCCTCATCGACTGCCAGCCGTCGCTCGGCCTGCTCACCATCAACGCGCTGGCCGCCAGCGAGGGCGTGCTGATCCCGCTGGAGTGCGAGTACTTCGCGATGCGCGGCGTGGCGCTGCTGATGGAGACCATCGAGAAGGTGCAGGGCCGGATCAACCCGAGCCTGGTGATCGACGGCGTCCTCGGCACGATGTACGACTCGCGGACCCTGCACACGCGGGAGGTCCTCGGCCGCATCGTCGAGGCGTTCGGCGACCAGGTGTTCCACACCGTCATCAACCGCACCGTGCGGTTCCCGGACGCGACCGTCGCCGGCGAGCCGATCACGTTCTTCGACCCCAACTCGATGGGCGCGAACGCCTACCGCGCTCTGGCCCGGGAGGTGCTCGCCCGGTGGGCGGAGGTCGCGTGAGCCCGTTACGCGGGCCCGTGGCGGCGCCCCGCCCCGCTCGTGACGCGCGGACACGCCGCTCCTGACGAACGGACACAACGTGAGCCAGCCCCCCGGCGAGCCCCCGCCCGCGGCCGTCCCGCCTCCGCAGCCGATCCCGCCGCAGCCGCCGCCGCAAGGGCGGGGCCCGAGGCCGGTTGCCGTCGTGGTGATCGCGGCGGTCGCGGCGGTGGTCGTGGCCGTCCTCGCCGTGACGGCCGTCGCGATCCTGGTGCTGGGGGAGGACGACGAGTCGTCCAAGCCGCTCTCCTCCGGGCCCGTCGACCTGCGCGAGCCGCTGACGTTCAGGCTGGTCGCGCAGGAGTCGCCGCCGCCCTGCACCGGTGGCGCCCTCGCCCCGCCCGACAAGTCCAACTGCTACCAGTTCGGCCCGGAGGCGCTGACGGTGCGGCGGCTCGAGAAGGTAGCGGCGGTGCCGCCCGACCCCGCGCGGGGCGCCGCCGGCTGGAGCGTCGCGCTGACGCTGGCGCCCGGGGACGCCTCCGGCTTCGCGGCCCTGACCGGCAAGGCCGCGCAGGCGTTCCAGTCCCGGCTTCCCGCCGGGAACATGGGCATGATCGTCGGCGGCGCGCTGGTGTCGTCGCCCGCCCAGGTGACCGCGCCCATCACCGGCAGCGAGGTCTCCATCGACGGTCCGCCGGAGACGTTCACCCAGGCGCACGTGGAGGGCATCGTCCGGCGGCTGATCGGTAGGTAGCGGGCCGCGGCGCGCCGTCACGGCTCGTGACCGGCCGTGGTGCGAGCACGCGCCGCGCGTGGGACGATATGGCCGGTGAGCACAGTGCAGGAGACGTCCTCCGCTACCGTGAGCGACGTGGACGAGACGTCGCCCCGGCCGGGGCACGAGGCCGAGGAGGAGCACGGCTTCCGCGTCCACCTGGACAACTTCGAGGGCCCGTTCGACCTGCTGCTCGGCCTGATCTCCAAGCACAAGCTCGACATCACCGAGGTGTCGCTGCACAAGGTCACCGACGACTTCATCGCCCACATCCACGCGCACGGCCAGGACTGGGACCTCGACCAGGCCAGCCACTTCCTGCTGGTCGCCGCGACCCTCCTCGACCTCAAGGCCGCGCGGCTGCTGCCGTCCGGCGAGGTCGACGACGAGGACGACCTCGCCCTCCTGGACGCCCGCGACCTGCTGTTCGCGCGGCTCCTGCAGTACCGCGCCTACAAGGAGGTCGCGCAGGTGATCGCGGCGCGGATCGCCGAGGCGTCCCGGCGGTTCCCGCGGATCGTGCCGATGGAGCCGAGGTTCGCGAACGTGCTGCCGGAGGTGCTGCTCGGCCTCGGCCCGGACGAGTTCGCCCGGCTCGCCGCCAAGGCGTTCACGCCGAAGGAGCCGCCGTCGGTCTCCGTCGAGCACATCTACCAGCCGAAGGCCAGCGTCAAGGAGCAGGCCGCGATCGTCGTGGAGCGGCTCCGGCGGCTCCGCCGGACGACGTTCCGCGTCCTCGCCTCCGACGCCGAGGGCACCTACGAGGTCGTCGCGCGGTTCCTGGCGCTGCTGGAGCTGTACCGGGAGCAGAACGTCGCGTTCGAGCAGGACGAGCCGCTCGGCGAGCTGCGCGTCACGTGGACCGGCGCCGACGAGGGCGACGTCGAGGTCGGCGACGACTACGAGGGCTCACCCCGGCCGGACGGCGAAGACCCGAAGAAGAAGGACGAGGCGGACGATGAGTGACGACCCCGGCGAGGCCGCGCCGGAAACGCCGGAGCCGGAGACGCCGGAGCCGGAGACGCCGGAGCCGGAGACGCCGGCGGAGCCTCCGGAGTTTCCCCGGCTGCGCGCGTCCATCGAGGCGATCCTGCTGGTGGTGGACGAGCCCGTCACCGAGATGACCCTCGCGCAGCTGCTGGAGCGCCCGCGCGGCGAGGTCGCGGAGACGCTGCGGGAGCTGGCCGCGGAATACACCGAGCAGGGCCGCGGGTTCGATCTCAGGGAGGTCGCCGGCGGCTGGCGCTTCTACACCCGGGACGCGTGCGCGCCCGTCGTGGAGCGGTTCGTCACCGACGGGCAGCAGGCGCGGCTCACGCAGGCCGCGCTGGAGACGCTCGCCGTCGTCGCCTACCGGCAGCCGGTGAGCCGGGCGCGCGTGTCGGCGATCCGGGGCGTCAACAGCGACGGCGTCATGCGGACGCTGACGCTGCGCGGCCTGATCGAGGACGCCGGGCAGGACCCCGAGTCCCAGGCGCACCTGTACCGCACCACCGGGTACTTCCTGGAGCGGCTCGGGCTCCGCGACCTCGACGAGCTCCCCGAGCTCGCCCCCTACCTGCCCGACGACCTGCCTGACGACATAGTTGAGGACACGTGAGCGAGAACGAGGGCGTGCGGCTGCAGAAGGTCCTGGCCGAGGCCGGGATCGGCAGCCGCCGCCACTGCGAGGAACTGATCGGCGAGGGCCGCGTCACCGTCGACGGGAAGCGGGTGTTCCGGTTCGGCGAGCGCGTCGACCCGCGCCGCGCCGTCATCCACGTGGACGGCAAGCGCGTCGAGACCCGCGCCGAGATGCGCTACTACGCGATCAACAAGCCGCGCGGCGTGGTGTCGACCATGTCGGACGAGCGGGGCCGCAAGTCCCTCGCCGACTACGTGGAGGTGCCCGAGCGGCTGTTCCACGTCGGGCGGCTCGACACCGACACCGAGGGCCTGATCCTGCTCACCAACGACGGGGAGCTGTCGCACCGCCTCACGCACCCGTCCTACGGGGTGCAGAAGACCTACCTGGCGGAGATCCACGGCCCGATCCCGCGCGACCTCGGCAAGCGGCTGCGGGCGGGCGTGACGCTGGAGGACGGCCCCGCCAAGGCCGACAAGTTCCGGATCTTCGACCAGGTCGGCAGGCGCGTCCTGGTGGAGATCACGCTGCACGAGGGGCGCAAGCACATCGTCCGGCGGCTGCTGAAGGAGGTCGGGTTCCCCGTCCAGCAGCTCGCGCGCATAGAGTTCGGGCCGATCAAGCTGGGCTCGCTGAAGCCGGGCACGATGCGGGCGCTGTCCGTGCACGAGGTCGGCGACCTGTACAAGGCGGTCGACCTGTAGCGGCAGGACGCGGGCTGGATGGCAGGACGGACTCCGAGGAGGGGGAGCAGGCTGTGACGGTACGGGCGGTCCGCGGGGCGACGCAGATCGACGCCGACGAGCGGGGGCAGATCCTGGAGGCGACGACGGAGCTCGTCACCGAGGTGATGTCCCGCAACGAGCTGAGCACCGACGACGTGATCAGCGTCATCTTCACGGTGACGCCGGACCTGACGGCGGAGTTCCCGGCGCTCGCCGCCCGCAAGCTCGGCTTCCACGAGGTGCCGCTGCTGTGCGCGACGGAGATCGGCGTGCCGGGCGCGCTGCCCCGGGTGATCCGGCTCATGGCGCACATCGAGACGGACCGGCCCCGCGCGGACGTCCAGCACGTCTACCTGCGCGGCGCGACGGCGCTCCGCCTCGATATCGCACAGTAGGGGTCACGACAGTAGGGTTTGTGGGCGTGAGTGAGGACGTGGTGCCGCAGCGGATCGTCGTCGTCGGGACGGGCCTGATCGGGACGTCGATCGCCCTGGCGATGCGGGAGCGCGGCGCCGAGGTGCTGCTGGCCGACCGGGACGAGGCCGCGCTGCGGCTGGCGGTCGAGCTGGACGCCGGCGAGCCGCTCCCCGACGGGCCGCTGGACGAGCCCGCCGACCTGGCGGTGCTCGCGGTGCCGCCCGCGGCGGTGGCCGTCACGCTGCTGGACGCGCAGAAGCGCCGCCTCGCCGCCGCCTACACCGATGTCGCGAGCGTGAAGGCGCTGCCGCTGGCGCAGGCCGCCGACCTGGGCTGCGACCTGGCGACGTTCGTGGCTGGGCATCCGCTCGCGGGCAGCGAGCGGTCCGGTCCGGGCGCGGCGCGCGCCGACCTGTTCCTCGGCCGCCCGTGGGCGCTGTGCGCGGCGCCGCAGTCGAGGCCGGAGGCCGTGGCCGCGGTCCGGGCGCTGGCGCAGGCGTGCGGCGCGATGCCCGTCGAGGTGGACGCCGCCGAGCACGACCGGGCCGTCGCGCTCGTGTCGCACGGCCCGCACGTGGTGTCGGCCGCGGTCGCCGCCCGGCTCACCGGCGCGGACGACGTCGCGCTCGGCCTGTCCGGGCAGGGCGTCCGGGACGTCACCCGGATCGCGGCGAGCGACCCCCGGCTGTGGATCGGCATCCTGTCGGCGAACTCCCAGCCCGTCGCGGACGTGCTGGAGGCCGTCGCGACCGACCTGGCCGTGGCCGCGTCGCTGCTGCGCGACGGCAGCGAGGAGGCCGCCGCGCACGTGGCCGACCTGCTGCTGCGCGGGAACGCGGGCCGGTCCCGGATCCCGGGCAAGCACGGCGGCGACCAGCCCGCGTACGCGACCGTCCAGGTCGTCATCCCGGACCGTCCCGGCGAGCTCGCGATGATCTTCCAGGCGGCCGGGATCGCGCAGGTCAACATCGAGGACGTGACGATCGAGCACTCGCCGGGCCGCCCGCTCGGCGTGCTGGAGCTGGCCGTGGTGCCGGAGTCGGCCGAGGCGCTGGCCGAGGAGCTGCGCGCCCGCGGCTGGTCCGTCCCGTCCCCGGCCGGAAGCGGGGGGACGGGGACCGCCGGGAGCGCCGGGACGTGACGGTGCCGCGAGGCCGGTAGCCTGGTTCGCTGGGGCTCGCGCCGGGGGACACAGCGCGCCCGACGGACTAGAGAGGGATCGATCGTGCCGCTCGTCATCGCCATGGACGGACCCTCCGGGTCGGGCAAGTCCAGCGCGTCCAAGGGCGTCGCCCGCGCGCTCGGGCTCCGCTACCTGGACACGGGCGCCATGTACCGCGCCGTGACGTGGTGGCTACTGGAGAACGGCGTGCCGGTCGAGGACGCCGCGGCGGTCGAGGCCCGCGCCGGGGAGCCGGCGATCGCGTCCGGCACCGACCCGGACGCGCCGACGATCACGGTGGACGGGACGGACGTGTCCGCCCCCATCCGCACCCGCGCTGTGACGAACGCGGTCAGCGCGGTCAGCTCCGTCCCGGCGGTCCGCGCCCGGATGGTCGCGCTGCAGCGCGAGATCATCGGGTCCGGCGGGATCGTGGTGGAGGGCCGCGACATCGGCACGGTCGTCGCGCCGGACGCGCCGGTCAAGGTGTACCTGACGGCCAGCGAGGAGATCCGGGCGGCGCGCCGCGCGAAGGACCTCGCGGCCGACCCGGGCGCGTCGGTCACGGTCACGCAGGCCGAGCAGGCCCGCCGCGACCGGCTCGACTCGACCCGGAAGGCGTCGCCGCTCACCAGGGCGGGCGACGCGTACGAGATCGACTCGACGGAGCTGAGCCTCGCCGAGGTCATCGAGGCGGTCGTCCGCCTCGCCAAAGAGCATGAGTGAACGGGCGGCCTGGCGGCCCCCGCGGGGAATTCACAGTGAGCGATAACGAGATCGAGACCGTCGACGTCGTCGAGGACGTCGCCGCCGACGAGGGGCCCGCGCCCGTCGTGGCGGTGGTCGGGCGGCCGAACGTCGGCAAGTCCACCCTGGTCAACCGGATCCTCGGGCGCCGCGAGGCGGTCGTGGAGGACGTCCCGGGCGTGACCCGCGACCGGGTCGCCTACGACGCGTCGTGGAGCGGCCGCCGGTTCACCGTCGTCGACACCGGCGGCTGGCTGCCCGACTCGGCCGGGCTCGCCGCGGCGATCGCCGAGCAGGCCCGCCTCGCGGTCGGGCTCGCCGACGTCGTGATGTTCGTGGTGGACGCGACCGTCGGCGCCACCGACGTGGACGAGGCCGTCGTGGAGATCCTGCGCCGCTCCGGCAAGCCGGTGGTGCTGGTCGCCAACAAGGCCGACAACGCCGCCGTCGAGGCGGACGCGGCGCTGCTGTGGTCGCTCGGCATCGGCGAGCCGCACCCGGTCAGCGCGCTGCACGGGCGCGGCAGCGGCGACCTGCTCGACGCGGTGCTGGCCGCGCTGCCGGAGGAGGCGCCGCCGGAGGATTTCGGCGAGGAGACGGGCGGGCCGCGCCGGATCGCGCTGCTGGGCCGCCCGAACGTCGGCAAGTCGAGCCTGCTGAACCAGCTGGCGGGGGAGAACCGGGCGGTCGTGGACGCGGTGGCGGGCACGACCCGCGACCCGGTCGACGAGCTGATCGAGCTCGGCGGCCGGACCTGGCGGTTCATCGACACCGCGGGGATCAGGCGGCGGCACCGCGAGAACCAGGGCGCCGACTTCTACGCGACGCTGCGCACCCAGTCCGCGCTGGAGCGCGCCGAGGTCGCGGTCGTGCTCGTGGACGCCGACCAGCCCCTCGCCGAGCAGGACCTGCGGATCATCTCGATGGTCGTCGCGTCGGGCCGCGCGATGGTCATCGCCTACAACAAGTGGGACCTGCTGGACGAGGAGCGCCGCCACTACCTGGAGCGGGAGATCGACCGGCAGCTCCACCACGCGCGCTGGGCGCCGCGGGTGAACGTCTCCGCCAAGACCGGGCGGCACATGGAGAAGCTGGTCCCGGCCATCGAGACGGCCCTGGACGGGTGGGGGACCCGCGTCCCGACGTCCAAGCTCAACCAGTTCTTCGCCGACCTGGTCAGCTCGCACCCGCATCCGGTGCGCGGCGGCAAGCAGCCGCGCGTGCTGTTCGCGACGCAGGCGGGCGTGCGGCCGCCGCGGTTCGTGCTGTTCACGTCCGGGTTCCTGGAGGAGGGGTACCGGCGCTACATCGAGCGGCGGCTGCGCGAGGAGTTCGGGTTCGACGGGACGCCCCTCGACATCGCGATGAAGATCCGCGAGAAGCGCGGCAAGGGCAAGAAATAGCGGAATTATCCGGCACGCGGCCCGCTGGGGATCTTTCCCGGCGGGCCGCGGCGTGTCAGGATGCCTCTACGACCGGCGAGTAAGTCTTCCATTACTCGTTGAGTCGGGTGACACCCGCATGCGTTCGAGGGGTGAAGTGTGAAGCTCTTGCTGCTCATCTCCTGTGCCGTCGTCTGCGTGGCGCTCAGCTTCGCCTGGCGCGAGCCGTGGATCGGCGGCGTCGGCCTGCTGGTCGCCTTCGTCGGCATGTTCACCGACCGCGACGACGTGCGGCTGGACGAGGAGCGGGGCAGCTACGAGACGACCAAGGCCGTCCGCGACATGCGACGCCGGGACCGCCACCGGCCGTAGCGGCGGCGGTCCCGGCGGTCGCGATGCTGATCGCGGGACGGCTACGAATTCTGGCGTGATTCACCGGCGATGCGCCGGTCGCCCGGCGGCGCGGTCGCAGGACCGGGCCCCGGAGGGTTGTCCCGCGCGTACCGCCCGTACACCAGGGGCTGCGTGGTGGTCGCGCCCGCCGAACCGGTGCCGTCCGGCGGAGTCGCCTCCCGGACGCCGATCACGGCGAACCGGCCGAGCGCGAGCCCGGCCAGGAACACGGCGACGACGCCGAGCCCGGTGAACCCGGACAGCTGCTCGGCGAGCCGCTGCTCCTCGCTCGAGCCGAGCGGGGCGCCGATGCCGGACACGTCCCAGAGCGTGGCGACGGACGTCCCGACCACGAACCAGGCGCCGCCGAGCGCGGCGAGCCAGGCGCCGAACATGGCGAACGCGCGGTTGGCGGCGGCGAGCACGATCAGCCCGCCGAGCGCGACGGCCACGGCGGGCGCGATCACGAGCTGGAGCCGGTCGGTGTCGTACACCCAGGTGTCGTCCGGGGCGAAGCCGAACCCGGCATAGGGCCCGACGAAGGGGAGCAGGCCGCCCCAGAGGCCGAGCAGCACCAGCAGCGTGCCGCTCAGACCGCCCCGGGAGCGTGGAGCGCGCATGGTCCCAGTCATGATCAATCCTCCTGACCGGGCGTGTGATTCTTGTTTAGGACACCATTACCCCTACCAGACCACTCCACACAGCGGGGTGGAAGGAACGAACCGGATGGGAGCCCGCATGGGTGCCGACCTCGAGGTCGTCTACGCGCAGGAGGAACCGCCCGGCCGCTGGGAGGCCGCCGTCTTCCTCGCCGGCCCGACGCCCCGGACGCCCGAGGTCGAGTCATGGCGTCCGGCGGCGGTCGCGGCGTTGCGCGAACGTTGGCGGGGCCCTGGGCTGCTCGTGGTGTTCGTCCCGGAGCACCGGCACGGCGTCTATGACGACTACGTCGGCCAGGTCGAGTGGGAGGAGCGCTGCCTGCACCTGTCCGACGAGGTGATCTTCTACGTGCCGCGCGACCTGGCGACCATGCCCGCGTTCACCACGAACGTGGAGTGGGGGATGTGGCACGACAGCGGGCGGGCCGTGTTCGGCGCCCCGCCGCGGGCGCCGAAGAACCGCTACCTGCTGCACTACGCCGCCAAGTCGGGCGTGCCGACGGCGCACGACCTCCCGGCGACGGTGGCGGCGGCGCTCGACCGGATCGGCGCGGGCGCGTCCCGGACGGGCGGGGAGCGGGAGATCCCGCTGCTGCTGTGGCGCGAGGAGTCCCTGCAGCGGTGGTACGCGGGCCAGTGCGCGGCGGGCAGCGCCCTGCTCGGCGCGCGGGTGGTGTTCCGGTTCGGCAACCACTGGGGCCTGCACGTCCGGATGCACATAGCGGCCGAGGACCGCGTGAAGGACAACGAGGTCGTCTTCGGGCGGCCCGACATCTCCGTCGTCGTCCTGCACAGGCCGGGGGAGACGCTGGACGAGACGGAGGTCGTGCTCGTCCGGGAGTTCCGGAGCCCGTGCGTGAACGGGTTCGTCCACGAGCTGCCGGGCGGCTCGGGGGCGGGCGACCCGGCCGAGGTCGCGCTGGCCGAGGTCGCGGAGGAGACCGGCCTGACCCTGGACGCGGCGCGGCTGCGCGCGCACGGGACGCGGCAGGTGAACGCCACGATGTCCGGGCACCGGGCGCACCTGTTCTCGGCCGCGGTCACCGGCGACGAGCTGGCGCGGCTCCGCTCGTCAGGCCCGCACGGCCTCGCGGCCGACAGCGAGCGCACCTACGTGGAGATCGCCGCGTTCGGCCGGATCAGGCACGAGCGCCTCGTGGACTGGGCCTGCCTCGGCATGATCACAGAGGTCCTGCTGGACGTGCAGTGACCCGCAACTGCGACGGGCTTTCCTACTCCTGACTTGCATTCTCCATGGTTTCGCGCTCTTCTCCTCGCAACTGCGGGTCGTTAGGCTTGGCCGCGTGACGACGTTCAGGATCAGTGAGGCGGCGGCGCTGCTCGGGGTCAGCGCGGACACGGTCCGGCGCTGGGTGGACGGCGGGCGGCTCACCGCGTCCCGCGACGAGCACGGCCACCGCCGGGTGCCGGGCGCCGAACTGGCGGCGTTCGTCCGGGACCAGGCGCGCGGGACGTCCGACCAGGTCGAGCGGTTCTCCTCGGCGCGCAACCGGATGCGGGGCATCGTGACCGACGTCGTCCGCGACGGGGTGATGGCGCAGGTGGAGATCCAGGCGGGGCCGTTCCGGGTCGTGTCGCTGATGAGCCGCGAGGCCGCCGACGATCTCGGGCTGCGCGTGGGCGTGGTCGCGGAGGCGGTCGTGAAGTCCACCAACGTCATCGTCGAGCTGCCGGACTGAGGAGGGGTTCCCGTGCGCACGTGGATCGCGATCGCGGCCGCCGCCACCCTGCTCGGTACGGGCGCGGCGGGCTGCGGCGAGGTCGGCGACGGCGCGTCCGGGACGGGCGGCGGCGACGGCGATGGCGGGACGCTGACGGTGTTCGCCGCGGCCTCGCTCACCGAGGCGTTCACCGCGCTCGGCGCGACGTTCGAGAGGGGGCGGCCCGGCGTGAAGGTCAGGTTCAACTTCGGCGGCAGCTCGACGCTCGCGCAGCAGATCACGCAGGGCGCCCCGGCGGACGTGTTCGCGTCCGCGAGCCCCGCCACGATGCAGACCGTGACGGACGCGGGTGACGCGTCCGGGGCACCGCGGGTGTTCGCCCGGAACCGCCTGGTCATCGCCGTCCCCAAGGACTATCCCGGCAAGGTCTCCACGGTGCGCGATCTGTCGAGGCCGGGGCTCAAGGTCGTGCTGTGCGCGGCGCAGGTGCCGTGCGGGGCCGCCGCGGCGAAGGCGCTCGGTGCGGCCGGGGCCGAGGTCGAGCCGGTGTCGCGGGAGAAGGACGTCAAGGCCGTCCTCACCAAGGTCGGGCTCGGGGAGGCGGACGCCGGGCTCGTCTACCGCACCGACGTCAGGGCGGCTGGGGACAGGGTCAGGGGCATCGAGTTCCCGGAGGCGGCGCAGGCCGTCAACGACTATCCGATCGCGGAGGTGGCCGAGGCGCCGCAGGGCGCGCTCGCGAAGGAGTTCATCCGGCTCGTGCTGGGGCCGCAGGGCAGGACGGCGCTGGACCGGGCCGGTTTCGAGGCACCGTGAAGCACGCCGCCGCCGACGCTGACGCAGGCGCCGACGTCGACAGGCTGGTCGGGCGTCCGCCGTGGATCCTGCTGGTGCCGGCGCTGGCCGGGCTCGCCTTCCTGGTGCTGCCGCTCGCCGGGCTGCTCATCCGCGCCCCGTGGTCCACGCTCGGCAGCCGCCTCGTCCAGGACCAGGTGCTGGACGCGCTCCGCCTCTCGCTGGTCACCGCGACGCTCGCGACCGTCCTGTGCCTGCTGTTCGGTGTCCCGCTGGCGTGGATGCTCGCCCGGGTCCCGTTCCGGGGCGTCCGGCTCGTCCGGGCCCTGGTGACCGTGCCGCTGGTGCTGCCGCCGGTGGTCGGCGGCGTCGCGCTGCTGCTCGTCCTCGGGCGGCGCGGGCTGGTCGGCGGGTGGCTGGACGACACGTTCGGGATCACGTTCCCGTTCACCACCGCCGGGGTCGTGCTGGCCCAGACGTTCGTGGCGATGCCGTTCCTGGTGATCAGCGTGGAGGGCGCGCTGCGCGCCGCCGACCTGCGCTACGAGGAGGCCGCCGCCACCCTCGGCGCGGACCGCTGGACGATCTTCCGCCGGGTCACGCTGCCGCTGGTCGCGCCCGGCGTCGCGGCCGGGGCGGTGCTGTGCTGGGCGCGGGCGCTCGGCGAGTTCGGCGCGACGATCACGTTCGCGGGGAACTTCCCGGGCCGGACGCAGACGATGCCGCTGGCCGTCTACCTGGCGCTGGAGACCGACCCGCAGGCCGCGATCGTGCTCAGCCTCGTCCTGCTGGCGGTGTCGGTGATCGTCCTGGCGGCGCTCAGAGACCGCTGGATGAGCACATGATGCGGCGGCGGCGGGGGCTGGAGGCGCGGCTCGTGGTGCGGCGCGGCGCGTTCGACCTCGACCTCGCGCTCGCCGCCGCGCCCGGCGAGGTGGTCGCGCTGCTCGGCCCGAACGGGGCGGGCAAGAGCACCGCGCTGCGCGCCCTCGCCGGGCTGGTCGCGATGTCCGGCGGGCACATCCGGGTGGACGGCGCCGACCTGCGCCCGCTGCCGCCCGACCGGCGCCGCATCGGCATGGTCTTCCAGGACTACCTGCTGTTCCCCCACCTCAGCGCGCTGGAGAACATCGCGTTCGGGCTCCGCTGCCAGGGCGCGGGCCGCCGCGACGCCCGCCGCCGGGCCGCCGGATGGCTCGACCGCGTCGGGCTGGCGGAGTTCGCGTCCGCGCGGCCCCGGGCCCTGTCGGGCGGGCAGGCGCAGCGGGTGGCGCTCGCCCGGGCGCTGGCCGTCGATCCGGGGCTGCTCCTGCTGGACGAGCCGCTCGCCGCCCTCGACGTCCACACCCGGATGGACGTCCGCGCCGCGCTCCGCCGCCATCTCGCCGGGTTCGCGGGCGCGGCCGTCCTCGTCACCCACGACCCGCTGGACGCGATGGTCCTCGCCGACCGCATCGTCGTCATCGAGGGCGGACGGCTCGTCCAGGAGGGGACGCCCGCCGAGGTCGCCCGCCGCCCGCGCACCGACTACGTCGCGCGGCTGGTCGGCCTGAACCTGTACCGGGGCCGCGCGGAGCGCGGGACGGTGACGGTCGGGGACGGCGCCGGGACGCTCGACACCGCCGACTCTCTCGAAGGTGACGTCTTCCTGGCCTTCGCTCCGTCCGCCGTCGCGCTGTACCGGACGCGTCCCGACGGCAGCCCCCGCAACCTGTGGCGCGCCCGCGTCGCCGCGATCGAACGGCACGGCGACCGGGTCCGGGTGCGGGTGGCGGGGCCGCCTTTCGACGCGGTCGCGGAGGTGACTCCGGCGGCCGTCGCGGAGCTCGAATTGTCCGAGGGCAGCATGATCTGGGCGGCCGTGAAGGCCACCGAAACCCACGTTTACCCAGCTTGAGCGCGTCCCGGCCGGACAGTCCCGGCGCACCGCCCAAGATCCCCGCAGACCGGTGATATCTATCACAAAATCGGGCATGAACGGCCAAAGGCGGACGGGATTGGTCCAGACCAAATGGCAAAAACAGCGGGTCTTGTTCATCATGCAAACATCCTGCGAACAGCTGAAGGAGTTGCCCGTGTCCAACCAGGTCCCCGGGGCCGACCAGGCCCCTACCGGCCACACCGAACTGACTGAGTGGGTACGCGGGATCGCCGAGCTGACGAAGCCCGACCGCGTCGAGTGGTGCGACGGCTCGGACGAGGAATGGGAGCGCCTGACCGGCGTCCTCGTCGAGCAGGGCACGCTCACGCGGCTCGACCCCGCCAAACGGCCGAACAGCTTCTACGCGGCGTCCGACCCCACCGACGTCGCCCGCGTCGAGGACCGCACGTTCATCTGCTCCGAGAAGGAGGAGGACGCCGGTCCCACCAACAACTGGATCGCGCCGGACGAGATGCGCGCGACCCTCGGCGGCCTGTTCGACGGCTGCATGAAGGGCCGCACCATGTACGTGGTGCCGTTCTGCATGGGCCCGCTCGGGGGCAACATCTCCCAGCTCGGCGTGGAGATCACCGACTCCGCCTACGTCGCGGTGTCCATGCGGATCATGACGCGGATGGGGACGGCTGCACTCCGTTTGATCGAGGAGCGCGGCTCGTTCGTCAAGGCCGTCCACTCCGTCGGCGCCCCGCTGGAACCGGGTCAAGCCGACGTCAAATGGCCGTGCAATTCCACCAAATACATCACGCACTTCCCCGAGACGCGGGAGATCTGGTCGTACGGGTCCGGGTACGGCGGCAACGCGCTGCTCGGCAAGAAGTGCTACGCGCTGCGGATCGCGTCCACGATGGCGCGCGACGAGGGCTGGATGGCCGAGCACATGCTCATCCTCAAGCTCACGCCGCCGGAGGGCGAGACCCGCTACGTCGCCGCCGCGTTCCCGTCCGCGTGCGGCAAGACCAACCTGGCCATGCTGGAGCCCACCATCCCGGGCTGGAAGGTCGAGACGATCGGCGACGACATCGCCTGGATGCGGTTCGGCGACGACGGCCGCCTCTACGCGATCAACCCGGAGGCCGGGTTCTTCGGCGTCGCGCCCGGCACCGGCGCGAGCACCAACGCCAACGCCGTGAAGACGCTCTGGGGCAACAGCATCTTCACCAACGTCGCGCTCACCGACGACGGCGACGTGTGGTGGGAGGGCCTCACCGACGAGCCCCCGGCCCACCTCACCGACTGGCGCGGCAACGACTGGACCCCGGAGTCGGAGACCCCGGCGGCCCACCCGAACGCCCGCTTCACCACCCCGGCCGGGCAGTGCCCGATCATCGCCGACGAGTGGGAGGACCCGAAGGGCGTCCCGATCTCCGCGATCCTGTTCGGCGGGCGGCGCGCGTCCGCGGTCCCGCTGGTCACCGAGTCCTTCGACTGGCAGCAGGGCGTGTTCCTGGGCGCGAACGTCGCGTCCGAGAAGACCGCCGCCGCCGAGGGCACGGTCGGCGAGCTGCGCCGCGACCCGTTCGCCATGCTGCCGTTCTGCGGCTACAACATGGGCGACTACTTCGGACACTGGCTCGACATCGGCAAGGCCACCAACGCCGAGAAGCTGCCGCGGATCTACTACGTCAACTGGTTCCGCAAGAACGCCGACGGCACGTTCATCTGGCCGGGCTTCGGCGAGAACAGCCGCGTCCTCAAGTGGATCGTGGAGCGGCTCAACGGCCGGGCCGACGCCGTCAAGACGCCGATCGGGCACCTGCCGACCAAGGACGCGCTCGACACCGAGGGCCTCGACATCGACGACGCCGACCTCGACACGCTGCTGTCGGTCGACACCGAGGTGTGGAAGCAGGAGGCCGCGCTCGTCCCCGAGCACTTCGAGAAGTTCGGTGACCACATGCCGAAGGCGCTGTGGGACGAGTACCACGACCTGGTCCGCCGCCTGGAGCACTAGCCCGGACGGCCACGAAGCGCCCGCCCGCCGGCGACCTCGGCGGGCGGGCGCTTCACTCTGGCCGCTGCGGGCTCCCCCGGAAACCTCGACCGCGGTTGAGGTCACATAGGATGCGGTCATGACGCGGCTTGAGCACCGGTTGCACGAACTGACCGTCGGGCAGCTCGCCGAGCGGAGCGGCGTGGCCGTCTCGGCGCTGCACTTCTACGAGTCCAAGGGCCTGATCAGCAGCCGCCGCACGGCGGGCAACCAGCGGCGCTTCACCCGCGACACGCTCCGCCGCGTGTCGTTCATCAAGGTCTCCCAGCGCGTCGGCATCCCGCTCAGCGACATCCGCGACGCGCTCGCCACCCTCCCGGAGGAGCGCACCCCGACCGTGGACGACTGGGCGCGCCTGTCGGAGAACTGGCGGACCGTCCTGGACGACCGCATCCGCCAGCTCGAACGGCTCCGCGACGACCTCACCGACTGCATCGGCTGCGGCTGCCTGTCGATCAGCAAGTGCGCCCTCGCCAACCCCTACGACCGGCTCGGCGACGAGGGGCCCGGGCCGCGCCGGCTCCTCGTCCGGCACGGCGGCACGTCCGCCCCGCCGCCGGCGGCGGGCGAGACGGGCGGGCGCGACGCCCCGAACCCCTGCCGCCCGGAACCGTGCCCCTCTGAGTGAGCGGTCACGCGGGCTGAGAGTGAGCGGTCACAGGGCTGACCGGTCAGCGGCGGCGCGGGTCGCGGCCGTGCGGGTCGATGCGGCGCGGCATCGGCTCGCGGCCGGCCGGCTGCGTCACCGCCGGACGCGGCTGGATCTGCTCGATCGGCAGCTCGACCGGCTCGTCCCCGAGCGTGAACTCCTCGCCGTGGTGCCACAGCTTGATGCCGGGACCGTCCAGCAGCTCGTAGGTCGCGGCATCGCCCGCCACGTTGACCTTGATCAGGCTGCCGCGGTACCGCATCCGGAACGCCAGCCGGCTGATCCCGCCCGGCAGCCGCGGCGCGAACCGCAGCCTGCCGCCGCCCGCCCGCATCCCGCCGAACCCGGCGACGAGCCCGCTCCACGCCCCCGCCATCGAGGCGATGTGCAGCCCGTCGCGGGTGTTGCGGTTCAGGTCGTGCAGGTCCATCAGCGCGGTCTCGCCGAGGTAGTCGTGCGCCAGCTCCAGCTGCCCGACCTCCGCCGCCACGACCGCCTGCGTCTGCGCCGAGAGCGACGAGTCGCGGACGGTCAGCCCCTCGTAGTAGGCGAAGTCGCGGATCTTCTGCTCCTCCGTGAACGCCTCCCCGCACAGGTGCAGCGCCAGCACCAGGTCGGCCTGCTTCACGACCTGCTTGCGGTACAGGTCGAAGTACGGGAAGTTCAGCAGCAGCGGGTAGTGGTCGGGTTTGGTGGCGGCGAAGTCCCAGCGGGCGTGGTTGGTGAACCCCTCGCTCTGCGGGTGGACGCCGAGCCGGTCGTCATACGGGATCAGCATCGCCGCCGCAGCGTCCCGCCACGACGCGGCCTCCTCGGCGTCCACGCCCAGCCGGTCGGCCACGTCCGGGTGGCGCATCGCCATCTCCGCGGCCTCTTGCAGGTTCCGGCGCGCCATGAGGTTGGTGTAGACGTTGTTGTCCACGATCGCGCTGTACTCGTCGGGGCCGGTGACGCCGTCGATGCGGAACACGCCGCCGACGTCGTGGTGGCCGAGGCTCCGCCACAGCCGGGCGGTCTGCACCAGGATGTCCAGGCCGATCTCCCGCTCGAACTGCACGTCCTCCGTCGCGTCCACGTACCGGACGACGGCGTCGGAGATGTCGGCGTTGATGTGGAACGCGGCCGTCCCTGCGGGCCAGTACCCCGAGCATTCGTGGCCGCGGATCGTCCGCCACGGGAAGGTGGCGCCGTCCAGGCCGAGCTGCGTCGCGCGCTCCACCGCCAGCGGCAGCGTCCGGTGCCGCCACGCCAGCGCGTCCTTCGCCGCGCCCGGCGACGTGTACGTCAGTACCGGCATGACGAACGTCTCGGTGTCCCAGAACGTGTGCCCGTCGTAGCCGGGGCCTGTCAGGCCCTTGGCCGGGATCATGCGGCTCTCCGCGCGCGCCCCCGCCTGGAGGACGTGGAACAGCCCGAACCTGACCGCCTGCTGGATCTCCGCGTCGCCCTCGACCTCGACGTCCGCGCCCTCCCAGAACTCGTCCAGGTAGGCGCGCTGCTCGGCGAGGAGCCCGTCCCAGCCGGTCTGCCGCGCGCCCGCCAGCGCCCCGACCACCTGGTCGTGCAGCGCGGGCCGGGAGCGCCGGCTCGACCACCCGTACGCGATGTACTTCACGATGCGCAGCCGCTGCCCCGGCTCCAGCCGCGTCGCGACCGTCAGCCGGCCCACGTCCTTGGAGCTCTCGGTGTCGATCGCCATCGACTCCGGGCCCTCGATGTTGTGCGCCATGCCCGCCGCCATCCGCAGCCCGCTCCGCCGCGTCCGGTGCAGCAGCAGGACCTTCGTGCCGTTGGCGACGTGCTCCTCGCTGACCAGCGGGCTCTCCAGGATCGCGGACTCGCGCGGGTCCTTCCCGCCGCCGGGCAGCGCCTCGTTGGCGACCAGCTCCGACTGCGCGACCACCCGGACGGCCTCGTCCACCGGCTCGACCTCGTAGCAGACCGCCGCGACGGCCCGCTGCGTCAGCGACACGATCCGGACCGAGGTCACCTTGATCGTCTTGTCGGCGGGGGACGTCCACTCCACATGCCGGGTCAGCGTGCCCGCCCGCATGTCCAGGTTCCGCTCGTGATGCAGGACGCGCCCGTACCGCACGTCCAGCGGCTCGTCGTCCACCAGCAGCCGGATCACCTTGCCGTTGGTGACGTTGATGACCGTCTGCCCCGACTCCGGATACCCGTAGGCCGTCTCGGCGTGCGGCAGCGGGCGCTGCTCGTAGAACGAGTTCAGATACGTGCCCGGCAGCCCGTGCGGCTCGCCCTCGTCGAGGTTGCCGCGCATCCCGACATGCCCGTTGGACAGCGCGAACACCGACTCGGTCTGCGCCAGCCGGTCCAGCCGCAGCTCCGGCTCCCGCACGCACCAGGGCTCCACCGTGAACACGGGCCGATCGGCCGTGTTCAGCCCTTCCCGGTCAGTCACTTGCCCTCCATCAATTCGGACAGGTCGGACACCACGATGTCGGCGCCGTGCTCGGCGAGGGCCTGGGCGTGCGCGCCGTCCACCCGGTTCACACCCACAACGTAGGCGAACCCGCCGGCCCGTCCCGCCTCGACGCCCGCGAGCGCGTCCTCGAACACCACCGCCCGCTTGGCCGGGACGCCCACCTCCTCGGCCCCCGCGAGGAACATGTCGGGCGCGGGCTTGCCCGGCAGGTTCCGCTCCGCGGCGATCACACCGTCCACCCGCGCGTCGAACAGGTCGGTGATGCCGACCGTCCGCAGCACCTGCACGGTGTTGGCGCTGGACGACACCACCGCCGTCTTCAGCCCCGCCGCGCGCGCCGCCCGCACGTAGTCGATCGACCCGTCGAACGTCTCGACGCCCTTCTCCTCGATCAGCTTCAGGACGAGCGCGTTCTTGCGGTTGCCGAGCCCCCGGACCGTCTCGTTCTCGGGCGGATCGTCGGGGTCGCCCTCCGGCAGCTCGATGCCGCGCGACCGCAGGAACGAGCGCGTCCCGTCCTCGCGCTTCTTGCCGTCGACGTACCGGCCGTAGTCCTTGACCGGGTCGAACTCGGTGAAGGGCCCGCCGTCGCGCCGTGCCCGCTCGCGCAGGTAGCCGTCGAACATCTCCTTCCAGGCGGCGGCGTGCACGGCCGCCGTCCTGGTCAGCACCCCGTCGAGATCGAAGAGACACGCCGCCGCATCGTCCGGCAGTCCCAGCATTCGCACCCCCTGGAGAATGTCACCATCGAAGAGATCGGCACCGCGCGTCCCGTTCCCGCAGCCTGCGCGGGCATGCGTTCGCCGGCGCTCGAACGGGGGACCAAGGACCCGCGTACAACCCCTTGATCAGGGTGGCACACGAGGAGGAGCGATCCAATGGAAACGGCGCGTATCGGAGTCACGGGGCTCGCGGTGATGGGCCGCAACCTGGCCCGACACGGACATCGCGTCGCCGTCCACAACCGCACTTCCGCACGGACGAAGGCTCTGGTGGACGAGTTCGGCCACGAGGGCGCCTTCCTCCCGGCCGACACGCCGGAGCAGTTCGTCGCGTCCCTCGAACGCCCGCGCCGCCTGGTGATCATGGTGAAGGCCGGCGCCCCGACCGACGCCGTCATCGGCGAGTTCGCGCCGCTCCTCGACCCTGGCGACATGATCGTCGACGGCGGCAACGCCAACTTCGCCGACACCCGCCGCCGCGAGTCGGCCCTCCGCGAACGCGGCGTCCACTTCGTCGGCACCGGCATCTCCGGCGGCGAGGAGGGCGCCCTGCACGGCCCGAGCATCATGCCCGGCGGCTCCGCCGAGTCCTACGAGGCCCTCGGCCCCCTCCTGGAGGACATATCCGCCGAGGTGGACGGCACGCCGTGCTGCACCCATGTCGGCCCCGACGGCGCCGGGCACTTCGTGAAAATGGTGCACAACGGCATCGAGTACGCCGACATGCAGCTGATCGCCGAGTCCTACGACCTCCTCCGCCGCGCCGCCGGCCTCGCCCCCGCGGAGATCGCCGAGGTCTTCCGCACCTGGAACACCGGCCGCCTGGAGTCCTACCTCATCGAGATCACCGCCGAGGTCCTCGCGCACACCGACGCCGCCACCGGGCGCCCGTTCGTGGACGTCGTCCTCGACCAGGCCGACCAGAAGGGCACCGGCCGCTGGACCGTCCAGACGGCCCTCGACCTGGGCGTCCCGGTAGGCGGCATAGCCGAAGCGGTCTTCGCCCGCTCCGTCTCCGGCCACGCCCCCCTACGCGAAGCCGCCCAGAACCTCCCGGGCCCGTCCCGCAACGACGCCTTCGCCTCGGTCGGCCTCCCCGACGCCGTGGAGAAGGCCCTGTACGCGTCCAAGATCGTCGCCTATGCCCAGGGCTTCCACCAGATCCAGGCGGGTAGCACCGAATACGGCTGGAACATCGACCTCGGCGCCATGGCCACCATCTGGCGCGGCGGCTGCATCATCCGCGCCCGCTTCCTCGACCGCATCCGCGCCGCCTACGAGGCCGACCCGGAGACCCCGACCCTCCTGACCGACCCCCACTTCACCGAGGCGGTGGGCGACGCCCAGGACGCCTGGCGCGAGGTCGTCGCCATCGCCGCCAAGCTCGGCATCCCGGTCCCCGGCTTCTCCACCGCCCTCGCCTACTACGACTCGCTCCGCGCCCCGCGCCTCCCGGCAGCCCTGACCCAGGGCCAGCGCGACTATTTCGGCGCCCACACCTACCGCCGCACAGATCGGGAAGGCACCTACCACACCCTCTGGTCCACCCCCGACCGCACCGAAGTCCCCTCCTGAGCCGGAGGGCGCCTCA
Organism: Actinomadura sp. KC216; assembly: GCF_004348535.1. Classification (GTDB taxonomy): domain Bacteria; phylum Actinomycetota; class Actinomycetes; order Streptosporangiales; family Streptosporangiaceae; genus Spirillospora. Next base: position 6,103 of record NZ_SMJX01000003.1, on the reverse strand, counting down.
GCCCTCCCGCCAGCCGGACGACTCCAGGGCTCCGGCGGCCTGCGGGCCCATGAGGCCGAGCCCGCCGTCGACGAACAGGGAGGCCCCGGTGACGTAGGACGCCTCCGGCCCGGCGAGGAACGCGATCGCCTCGGCGACCTCCCGGGCGTGGCCGGGACGGGCCAGCGGATACCCGGCCCGGCTGTCCGGCTCTGGCGGCTGGTCGTGCTGCCCTGTCATCGGCGTCGCGATCTCCCCGGGCGCCACCGTGTTCACCGTGATCCCGTGCTCGGACAGCTCCAGGGCCAGCGTCCGGGCCAGCATCTTCAGGCCGCCCTTCGCGGCGCAGTACGGCCCGGCCCCGACCCGCGGGTACTCCTCGTGCACGCTCGTCACGTTGACGATGCGTCCGCCCTCGCCCCTGCGGATCATCCGGCGGGCGGCCCGCTGGGCGCACAGGAACGCGCCGTCCAGGTCGACCGAGAGGACCTCGCGCCATTCCCCGAACTCCATGTCGAGGAGGGACCGCATGCTCCCCGTCCCGGCGTTGTTGACCAGCACCCCGCCGGACGGCCGCCCGCCGTCCCGCCTCCGCGACCTCCGCCGCCGTCCCCTCGGCCCCCTCGCGGTCGGTCCGGTAGGTGATCCCGACATCGAACCCCTTCCCGGCCAGCGCCACCGCCGTCGCCTTCCCGATCCCCGAGTCGGCGCCCGTGATCACCGCGACCCGGTCGTAGGTCACGACTCGTCCGCGTCCCGCTCGACCCCGGCGATCGGATCGCCTTCCCGGGTGCCGCTCTCGGCGTCCGACTCGTAGCCTTCGGCGGCGCTGTCCGTCCCCGGGACGACCCGCTCGTGCGGCCGGTCCTCAAGCCCCGAACTCGCGCCCGGCTCGTGCTCCGCGGGCTCGCCCTTCTTCCCCATGACCCTGCCCCCTTCCCTCGGGTGGCCCCGCTTCCCGTGAGGCCCGTCCCATCCCGGACGTTCCTTGCCGGACAGCCCGCCCTAAACCCCCGGCTTGCGCCCAACGAGGGGAAGGATGCGGCCGAGACCGCGATACGGGTCGCGCTTCCCGGCCTCAAGCTCGACAAATGACCGACATGCGCAAGGGCCGTGTAGATACGTTTTAAGGGCGACGGGAGGCGGACGTGGCGGGTGGGCATCGCATCGACCGGAAGGCGTGGCCTGAGAACGGGCCTTACCGGCAACTGCTCGAACTCCTCGAAACGGTCTACCTCGACAACGGCCGGAAGAGCCTCCAGGCCATCGCGGACAAGATGCATTTGAAGTCGCGCACGCGCGTCAACGACCTCCTTCGAGGATTGGGCCGTCCCACCGACGAACGGCAGCTCCGGGACCTGGTCCGGGCTCTCGGCGGGGGAGAGGACGACGCCCGCGCCGCCGTCCGCCTGTACGCGCTGGCCCCGCCCGCCAAGCCGGAGCCGCATCCCTGGGCAGCCCACGTCACAGGACACTTCGCGTGGACGCTGGTCGACCCGCAACGCGACGCCTCCGCCTTCAAGGACGCGGCGACCGGCATCGCCGGGCGGCTGGGCGTCCTGAGCGAGGGGGCCGAGGCGGCCCTGGCGGAGGACCCTTGGTTCGACGCGGAACTCGCCACCCGGTTCGGCAAGAGGACGGATTGGCTTCTGCGCACCCGGTTCGCGGAGTCGCTGTGCGATCTGTCCCCGGCCGAGGCTGCGTTGCTGGTCCTGGTACCGCTGGTGCACCACACGCACATGGCCAGGACGCTTGCCGCATTCTGCGAGATCGACCCGCTCCACCTCAGCACTGAGGTGGGCGACGGCCCACGCCGTCGCGAGTTCGAGGCATTCCTCGGCGGCCAACGGGAGCTGGTGGACCGCGCACAGGCCCGGAGCCTCCCGGATCGCGACTCGGCGGCCGAAGAGATCGGCTGGTGGCTGTTCCACCGCTGGGCGGCCCGATTCCCGCAGGCCTACGCGCTGGGGGCCGTGCGCGAACTGCTGAACGAGGCGGAGATCGCGGACGATCGCGTGCGGGACGAGGTGCTGGACGCCAAGGCCGTCCAGCGGTTCCTCGCCGCGCTGCACCGCGACCTCTCCGAACTCGGCGACACGGACCGGAAGAACGCGCCGCAGTTCGAGACGATCCTCTTCGTTGGCGAACCGCATGAGCAGCACGTCCGGGAACTGCTGATCGGTCAGATCCTCACGGTCGCCTACGCCCTCACGCTCGACCTGGCCCGGCTGCCGGACATCGTGGTCCGCCACCTGGGAATTCCTGATCCGGTCGATCTCGCCGGGCTGCGGGAAACGGTGATGGGCGGAGCGAGATGGGTGCTCCAGTCGGACTGCCTGGTGCTGCGCGCGGACTGTCATCACCCCGCGGAACTCGAAGGTCTGCGCCAATACGCGAGCCAGGTGGACGCCCTTCTGCACACGATCAGGCAGGGCTGCGGGGACCATGCCACGATGCAGGTGCTCACGCGGTTGCCCGCCCGCGCGTCCGCCGACGATGTCAGGCCGGGTACCGACGATGACGGACGCCTGCTCTTCCAGCGCGTCAGCCGATTCCGGCTGGACGAACGCCGCGTCCAAGACCTGCTGATGGGAGAGCAGCTCTACCAGGATCGCGGGCTGGCCATTCGCGAGCTGTACCAGAACGCCCTCGACGCCTGCCGATACCGCCGCGCCCGTCACGCCTACCGCAGCCGGGCCGACTGGCTGGACGACTGGGAAGGCCGCATCCACTTCACCCAAGGGGTGGACGAGAACGGCCGCGCCTACCTCGAATGCCGCGACAACGGCATCGGCATGACGGAGTCCGTCCTCACCGACGTCTTCGCCCAGGCGGGCACCCGCTTCACCGACACCACGGAATTCCTGGTCGAGTCGGCCGACTGGAAGAACGCCGACCCGCCCATACCGTTCCACGCGAACAGCCGCTTCGGCATCGGCGTCCTCAGCTACTTCATGATCGCCGACGAGATCGAGGTCGTGACCCGGCCGCTGGACCGCGGCCACCGCCCACACCCCACCCTGAAGGTCTCGATCTTCGGCCCGGGCCACCTGTTCCGCATCGAACACCTCGCCGCCGACCGTTCCCCGGGGACCTCGGTGAAGCTCTATCTCCGCGAGAACGAGGAAGCTCCGTCCTGCGTCGATGAATTGCGCCGCGTCCTGGGCATCGCCGAATTCCGCACGGTGGCCGAGCATGACTCGCAGGACGAAATCTGGAGGCCGGGCGAACTGCAGCGCCGTGCGCGCCCGGGCTGGGAGGAGGGCGGCGGCCTCGACGCGCACGGCAAGCTCGTGGCGGGGAAGGGCGACGTGGCGGGCCAGGTCGTGTGGTGCGAGAAGGGTGGGGGCCTCCTGGTCGACGGTATCCACGTTCAGCCCGCCGTCCACCGTGGAGTATTCGCCGGACCGGAAGACGGGACGCTGCGCGGCGTGGTCGTCAATCTCGTCGGCAGCCATGCGCCCGAACGGCTTTCTGTGGACCGCAGGCGAGTTCTTTCCGACGTTTCCAGCATGACGGAGGAACTGCTCTCGTCGGCGGTCGGCGAACTGATCTCGGCAGGGAACCACCTGCTGGATGTGCGCTGGCTCAGCGACGTCACGGCGACGAACCCGAGACTCGGGGACCTCATCAGTGAGGCGGCCGCCGAGTCCGGTGCGTCCATCGCGATGGGCGAGGACGCGTTGGACGTCGCGGATGTCGGCTGCTTCCTCCAGGACTCCACGCTGGTCATGAACGCTGACCACAGCGCCACGCGAGCACGTACTCGTATCGAGTCCGATGGGGGAAGGTTCTGGCGGCAGAGTTTCGACGGTGACGTTCCGGATCATGTGCTGCTCTGGCGCATGGCCTCTCATCGACTGCGCCCGCGACTGGCCGAACTCGGCATCGGTGACCCCGGACCGGTTCGCCGCGCGCGGCCCTCCGACACCCTGCTGTTCGGGACCATTCCCTATGGATACGTTCCGGAGTTTCTTGGAGAAATCACCTGGGGCTTTGAAGACGTGCGGTGCTGCCCGGGGCATGTGGTCTCGATGGCCCTCCTGACCGGCGCCCGGCCACGGGACGTCGCACGCCGTGCGGTAGACCTGGGTGTCCATGAAATCGACCCGGATCGTTTTCCCGACGATGGCCATGCATCCGGCCTGGACCTTGCACTGCTCAGTGTCGAAGGCGACGGCAGTCCGCCGTGGTGGAGGCGAAATGAGATCGTTCCCCTCGGCCACCTCGTCGCCATCGCGCTGGAACACGGCGTCGGTGTTCCAGAATTGCGGCAGCGGCTTGAACGCTATGGCTTTCCCGCGCCGACGGAGGCTCCACCGGACCTCGCGCCGCGGTCAGCCGACCTGAAGTTGCTGTTCTGGGACGGCCGGGGTTATCCGATTGCCGATGGCTCTTCGATCCCGGCGAGTCATTTGGTCAAATGCGCGCGAGAGCTGGACCTGCCGGTTCCGGATGTCTGCGCAAGGCTGATCGATTACGGCTTCCGCGTCGACCCTCTCGCGTTGCCGGCGCACCCTTCCGCAGAGGATCGGCAACTGTTCCACTGGATGCTCGGGGGAGAGGAACGCGGCCGTTTCGATACCACCGCGCCGCTTCCGCCGGCTCATCTCGTCCGCGCCGCTCTAGAGCTTGATCTTCCTCTTTCGGAGGTGGCCGCGCGGCTGGCGGGCTATGGCGTTCCGATACCGGGGCGAGTCCCGGACCGGGTCCACGACGGCGACCTGCGCTTGCTCAGCCGTGATGGGAATGGCTGGCCGCCGTCATTGTCCGCCGGGGAGGAGGTCCCGCTGCACTGGCTCATGATTCTCAGCGCCGAGATGGATAAGGATCCAGGTTCGATCGCCGCCCGACTCGAAGAATACGGCTTCGGTGTGCCGACCTGTGAGGTGCTGGATTCCGCCGAACGTGTCAGCCTTGCCGATCTCTCCCTTCAATTGCGGAATGATATCCGAAAACAGGCGCCCGGCGTTCCGCTGTCCCGTGCGCATGTGACGATGTGCGCGGCCGAACGCGGATTTGGATTGCGGGAGGCGGGTGACTGGCTCGCGGCCTGCCGGTTCTCTCTCCCGAGTGACCTCCCGGAATCTGTGGGGCCGAACGATCTCGACCTTCTGAGTAATTGCGAGCCTTCCTGGCTTGAGACGATGAAACCGGTGTCGTTGCAGCTCCTGATGTTGATTGCGCGCGAAACCGACATGAGCGTTGAGCAGGTTGCGGAGCGATTGAGATGGCTAGGTGTGAATTGCTTGCCATTGGACGAGATGGTCGCGCGGGCCATGCAAAGGCTCCCTAGAGCGTAGGCTCACGCAAATGAGGATTCCCACGGACGACGAGATCCGGGCGTTGCATGAGCGGTATGCGCCGACTGCGGAAGCCCTTGAGCTGGTCTGGACGCATTGCGCGATCGTCTGCGAGATCGCCGAACAGGTCATGGACGGCGGCGGGTTCGATGTGGACAAGGACCTCGTCCGGGCAGGGTGCCTACTGCACGACATCGGCGTCTACCGGCTCTACGACGCGGCCGGAACCCTCGACCACAAGAATTACGTCAAGCACGGCCTGCTGGGTCATGAGCTGCTGCACGCCGAGGGCTTTCCCGAGCCGATCTGCCGGTTCTGCTCCCGCCACACCGGGCTGGCGCGGGACGACATCGAGCGGCAACAGCTCCCGATACCCGCCGGCGACTACCTCGCCGAGTCCGCCGAGGAGCGGCTCGTGGCGTACGCGGACAGGTTTCACAGCAAGACCGATCCGCCGACCTTCGTCACCGCCGACTCCTACATCGTCCGCGCGCGGCGGTTCGGTGAGCGGAAGATCGCGGATTTCCAGGCGATGCGCGAGCACTACGGGGAGCCGGATCTCACGTCGCTCGCTGCCGACCACGGCCACGCCATCGTGTGACGCCCGGCATGCGCCCGCGTGCGCTTTCCTCCGCCGTACGTCCAGGTCGGAGATGGGATCTAAGAAGCGCACGCGACAGGTCACAGCGGCGCACGGCCACGGTCGAAGAAGCCGGGTCAGCATGAGCCCGTTCGTCCGGTACGGAACGGGAACGAGGGGTCATGCAGACGGTGGTGGCGATGGCGCCGGTGATCGGCGGGGTGCTCAATGTGGTGGCGGC
>NZ_SMJX01000039.1 GCF_004348535.1 Actinomadura sp. KC216 | reverse complement strand
GGTCGTGGCGCTCATCGGCGGCGGCACGACCTGGCACTTCCACCGCTCCGCCGAACACGCACAAGCCCTGAACCGCCAGGTCACGGCAGTGATGACGGCACCGGACGCGCACACCTCCACAGCCCGCGCCCAAGGAGCCGCCACCGTCACCGTCGTGTCGTCCCGCTCGCTCGGCAAGGCCGTTGTCACCACAGCCCGGCTGGGGCACCTGCCAGGAGCCAAGACGTACCAGATGTGGTGGCTCGGCCCGACCGGGCCGCGCTCCGCCGGAACCCTGACCCCATCGGGACGGCCACGTCCGGTCATCACGGTCGGCCTCGGGGACGCGCAACGCTTCGGGGTCACCATCGAACCCGCGGGCGGCTCCCCCCGGCCGACCAGCCCCCCGCTCCTGACCCTCGCCCTCGGCTGACCACGGCCGAACCGACGCATCGGACATGAACGCGGTGTGGAGTCGACCGCCCGAAGCCGACCAGTTCCGCCTGCGCCGCCCTGTCCTCAGTTCCGCCGACCGGGCCAAGCCTGCCTCGTCCCTCCGGGGCGAAGCGGCCAGGGCACGTGACGGCTCCGCTCCGCCCCGCTGTCCCGTGCCCTGGGGCCGGTCATGGGGTGTCGGGGTTCCGGGCGGTGATCAGGTGCTGCAGGGTGCGGTGGTGGTCGGTCGCGACGCCGTGGACGCCGTCGAGTTCGTAGAGCTCGGTCAGGGGCGTGACCTCGACGTCCGCGAAGCCGGCGGCGATGATCCTCTCCTGCCAGGCGGTGATGTCGTCCGCTTCGGCGAGCGCCAGTGCGCGGCGGGCTTCGGCGTCGTAGGCGCGGGCTCGGGGGTCGGTGTCGGAGTGCCGCATTCCGCCGGCGTGCCAGGGGGCGTCCACGACGGCCAGGCGGCCGCCCGGCCGGAGCAGGCGGCGCCAGTTGCGCAGCGCGGTGTCGACGTCGGGCAGCGTCCAGAGGAGGTAGCGGCTGACGAGCGCGTCGAACGGGGCGCCTGGCGCTGCGGGCCTGACCGCGTCGCCTTGGACGAAGGCGATGTCGTGTCCTCGGCGCCGTGCGTTGGCGCGGGCGTGGTCCAGCATGGCGGGTGCGATGTCGATGCCCGTCACCCGGCGGCCGAGGGCGGCGATGGTCAGTGCGGCGTGGCCGGTGCCGGTGCCCACGTCGAGCACGGTTTCGGCGTCGTCGGGCAGTGCGTCCCGCCAGACGCGGGTCCATGCGGCGTCGTAGTCGGGGTGTGCGAGCCGTTGTTCCTGGAACCGCTGGTAGGCGGGGGCGTGCTGGTCCCAGTACCGGGTGATGCGGTCCTGGACCGGCGAGTCCGGAGACATGGAGGTCACTTCCCCTTGAAGTAGGCCGCCAGGCGCTCCAGGCCGTCCAGGACCAGGGGCGATGGCGGTTCGGTGAAGTTGAACAGCTGGACATGGATCGCGTCGTTCTGGACCGCGCGCAGATCCATGGCGCCGGGGATGTCCAGCAGCGCCTGCTTGATTTCCTGCTGGGTGCCGTCGGTGTGCAGCAGGATGATGGTGTCGGGATCGCGGCCCAGCAGTTCCTCCATCGAGACCTCGAATACGCGCTTGTCGGTGTCGGCGAACACGTTCTGGGCGCCGAGCGTCTTGAGCTGCGGTGTGGCCATGCTCTGGCCGCCGTAGGCCCCGACGGTCCCCTCGCCCCGGTAGGGCCACAGCACGGCGACCTTGCGGCCCTTCTGGTCGGGCAGGCCGGCCCGGACGGTCTGGATACGCTTCTGAAGGTCCCTGACGGCCTGCTCGGCCTTGGCCCGCCGGTCGAAGACCCTGCCGTACAGCCGCATCTGCTGGTAGATCGTCTCGTAGCCGGGGTTCTTGATCCCGTCGGGGCAGAAGCTGGGCTCGTTCAGCACCGGAATGCCGACGGCGGCCAGGGACTCGCGCGAGACGCCGTCCGGCAGGCCGAGCACCAGGTCGGGTTCCTCCGCGATGATCGACTCGGTGGAGATCTTCAGGTGCCCGTCGGAGCCGAGACGGTCGGTGAGGGAGGGGACCTTGTTGACCGCGGCGAGGGTCTCCTTGGAGTAGTACTCCGGCGGGAACTTCCCGGCCCGCGAGGACAGCTTGTCCAGCGCTCCGAGCGCGGACAGGTACTGCAGCGGAGCACTGTTGACGATCATGACGCGGGAGGGCGCCTTGTCCAGCGTGACGTCCACCCCGCAGTTCTTGACGGTGAAGGGGAAGTTCGCCGCCCCGTCTCCCCGGCCGCCGTCTCCGGAGCCGGTCGAGCCGCAAGCGGTGAGCGTGGCGGCCAGCAGGCCGGTGGTGAACCAGGCGAGGCATCTGTTCATCGGGCGGACTTCTCCTTGCGGTGATCGGCGTGGTGGCGCGGGTCAGCCGGTGGCGGTGGACGCCGGTGCGGATTCGTGCTCGTCGAGCGGGTGGAAGAGGAACTGGATGCCGCGGGAGGTGTCGAGGCGTTCGACGCCGACGCCGTAGACGCCTTGGAGGAGCTCGGCGGTCAGCACGTCGGCGCACGGCCCGTGCGCGACGACGTCGCCCTCCTGGAGGACCAGCACGTCGTCGCAGTAGCGGGCGGCCAGATTGAGGTCGTGGAGCACGATGACCGTGGTGATGCCGAGCCCGCGGATCATGGTGAGCAGCTCGTGCTGGAACCGGATGTCGAGGTGGTTGGTCGGCTCGTCGAGGACCAGATGGGTGGGCTCCTGCGCCAGCGCCCGCGCGATCAGCACCCGCTGCTTCTCGCCACCGGACAACCCGACGAACACCCGGTCGGCGAGATGCCGGGCGCCGACCCTGCGCAGCACGGCCGCCGCGATCCGGTGATCCTCCGCGCTGTTGCGGGAGAACGTCGTCTGGTGCGGCGCCCGGCCGAGCATGACCATGTCGGCCACCGTCATCGGCAGGTCGCCGACCGGCTCCTGGAGCACGACGGCGACCTGCCGGGCGAGCGCGCGGTGGGTGAGGGAGCCCAGCGGGCTCCCGTCGAGCAGGACCTCGCCGCGGCGCGGGGTCACGATCCCGGTGAGCATCCGCACCACCGTGGTCTTGCCGCTGCCGTTGGGCCCGAGCAGCCCGAGGACCCGGCCGGACTCGGCCCGCACGTCGACGTCGCGCACCACGGTCGTCGCGCCGTAGGCGTAGGTGAGCCCGCGTCCTTCGATCATGAATGCCTCACTCGCTTCCGGCGTGCAGGCGGCGGACCAGGATGAGCAGGAACGGCGCGCCGACCATCGCGGTGATGATGCCGATCGGCAGCTCCTGCGGGCTCAGCAGCATGCGGGCGGCAAGGTCGGCCCACAGCAGGAAGATGGCGCCGATCAGCGCGGCGACGGGGACGGCCCGGCGGTGCGCGGCCCCCACGATGCGCCGGGCCAGGTGCGGGATCACCAGCCCGACGAAGCCGATGCTGCCCGACGCCGCCACCAGCACCCCGACCGCCAGGGACACCAGGACCAGCAGCACCAGGCGGAACCGCGTCGGCGAGATGCCCAGGGTGTGCGCGGTCTCGTCACCGATCGCCAGCGCGTCCAGCTGCCGCCCCCACACCGTGAGCAGCGCGACCACCACGGCGACGGCGGCCAGGACCACGACCAGCGGCGCCGACCAGTGCGCCAGCGCCAGGGTGCCCAGCAACCAGAACAGCACCGACCTGGACCCCTCGGCCGAGTCGGAGGCGAAGATCAAGAAACTGGTGAGGGCGTACAGCGCGTACCCGACGGCCACCCCCGTCATCAGCAGCCGCGTCGAGGTGATCCGCCCGGCCGTCCGCGCGATCACGAACACCAGCAGCGACGCCGCCAGCGCACCCAGGAACGCGGCGATCTGCAGCGCGTGCTCGCCCCACCCCACACCGAACCCGAACAGGATCGCGGCCGCGGCCCCCGTCGAGCCACCGGAGTTGACCCCCAGCAGGTACGGATCGGCGAGCATGTTGCGCACCATCGCCTGCAACGCCATCCCGGTCACCGCGAGCCCGGCCCCCACCGCCGCACCCAGCAGCACACGCGGCAACCGCACCCGCCAGACGATCGCGTCGTGCGACGGCCGCCAGGTCACCTCGGCCGGGCTGCCGATCAGGTGATGGCCCACGATGTCCAGCACGGTCAGCGGCGACACCGACACCGCCCCCATCCCGACCGCCGCGACGACCGTGCCGCAGAAGACCGCGACCAGCCCGGCCAGCAGCAGCACGTACCGGCGCCGGCGGGAGGACGCGCCCAGATCATCGTCGTCGGTCTCCGGAACCACGGCCGACCGGACCACCGATGACGAAGCCATGCATCCCCTCCGTTAATGCATCTAATGTGCAACAACTAAGGACATGCAGTTAGGGCCTGTCAAGGGAGGCCGGCATGTGACAAACAGCTCACCCGAAGACCAACCACCACACAACGCCCACCAGACGGGACCGGTCGGCTCGCGGGTCATCTGCCGGCGCTGCCAGGACCAGCAGACCTCAGGGGCCCTTCAACAGCCGGGCGACCGGTTTCCCGCCCGGCCACGCCTGCACCACCGTCCGCGATCTCGTCCGGCAACACCGTGAACTGCGCGGTCATTCAGCACGCCGGCTGGCCCTCCACCCTTTCCAGCAGCGCTGAGCCAGGCTGTCTCACGGCTTTCTTGCGAGGGCGCAGATTCCGGGTAGTTCTGGAGGCTCGCCCCACGGGCTGGCCTCGGGGCGCCACCGCGGTAGCGACACCAGTCCCGGCTCAACCAGGTCCAGGCCGGCGAACAGGCGGCTGACCTGGTCGTAGGAGCGCACGGTCATCTTCGGGGTGCCGTGCTTGTTCCATTCCCTGATGTTGGCGTGGATCTCTTCGGCGTTGACGAAGTCGCAGGCGTGCGTCATGGCGAGATAGCTGCCGGAGGGTACGGCGTCCACGAGGCACTTGACGACCGCCTGAGCTTCCTCGTCGTCCAGGATGAAATGGACGATCCCCAGGAGCATGATGGCGACCGGCCGGTCGAAGTCGAGGGTCTCGCGCGCCTGGGCCAGGATGTGCTCGGGGTCGTGCACGTCAGCGTCGATGTACGAGGTGGCGCCTTCGGCGCTGCTGGTCAGCAGGGCGCGAGCGTGCGTGAGCACGAGCGGGTCGTTGTCGACGTAGACGATCCGGCATTCCGGAGCGATCCGCTGGGCGACCTCATGGGTGTTGTCCACGGTCGGCAAGCCGGTGCCAATGTCCAGGAACTGCCGGACGCCCACCTCGTGCACGAGATGCCACACCACGCGGCCGAGGAATGCCCGGTCGGCGAGAGCGGTCAGGACGATGCCGGGGAAGACCTTCTTGATTTCCTCGCCGACCGCCCGATCGATCGGATAGTTGTCCTTGCCGCCCAGCCAGTAGTTCCAGATCCGCGCCGAATGCGGAACGGAGCTGTCGATCCGCGGCCAGCCGGGCGCTTCGGAGTCATCGGCCATAGCCGGATTGTTGCAGTCGCGGCATGGCATGTCAGGCGGCCCGCGGCATCGCGTTGGCGTGACTCTTCATTCGGATGTGTCTGGCGTGGCAAGCCGTGACTGGGGGCGCCGGGCAGGCGCGGCGTGGGCTACTCGTCCGGGATCAGGTCCATGGCTGTCTGCTCGAGCACCTTGAGCGCCGCGCGGGCCTCGTTTACGTGTTCCGGGATCGTCCGGCCGAAGTTTTGGCCCGGAAAGGCGGTCAGCAAACTCCGATATGCCGCCAGGCCACACGCCAGTTCTGTCACCTTGAGGAGTTGAACAACTACTGGAAGAAGACGCTTGCTCTCGGCGTCAAACCTGTCGCCGTCCGGGGAGGCATCGTCGATCTCGTTTAGCGACGTCAGTACGTCCCGGAAATGCCCCGCTGCTATGACAGTGGCGTCGAAGGCGGCACCGCTGCTCTCCCTCTCCGGGTCGATGGTCTCCTGGTAGGCGGCCACTATCCGGGCGTTCTCCGCGGGGGCCTCATCGAGGTCCTCGAAACTACCGCGCCTGAGCTGCCGGAACGCCTCGCCCAGGAGCCGACCGAGCAGTTCGGGCCAGTCGTCCCAGGACACTTCGTCAGGCAGGTCGTCATCGAGTTCTGGGTCGAGCAAGACCAGCGCTTCACGGACCTGCTGGGGGGGCTGGGGGCTCGTCCACCCCGTCTGCCGTCTCCACGGCACGAGCGTAGTGATCGGGCATGTCCTGGCGGGCGAGATTCTGCAAGCGGCCCGCGGTGTCTTCCCGTACCCCCTTACCCGGCGTGGACGTCCAGGGCCGCGCGGACGATCGAGTCGGTGTCGATGCCGTGGTGGCGGTGGACGTCGTCGATCGAGCCCGACTGGCCGAAGCTGGTGACGCCCAGGGTGACGCAGGGGACGTTGTTCACCCCGGCGAGGAAGGCCAGGGTGTGCGGGTGGCCGTCCAGGACGGTGACGAGCGGCGTCGCGCGCGAGCTTGGGAACGCCTGGTCCAGGATCCAGTTGGGGCCGTCGTCCTGGCCCTGGCGGGAGCGGAGGGCCTGGAAGAGCAGGCCGGGGCTGGTCACGCACACCACGTCCGTGCCGACGCCGGCCTGCTCCAGGCGGTCGGCGGCGGCGAGCGCCTCGGGGACGAGGGCGCCCATCGCCGCCACGGTGACGGCGGGGCGTTCGGCGCGGCGGAGCGGGTAGGCGCCGGCGACCACCTGCCGGCGGCGGCGCTCGCGGGCCGCCGGGTCGGCCGGGACCGCGGCGAGCGTCTGGTCCACCGGGCGGGTCGACAGCCGCAGGTAGGCCGAGCCGCCGTCCGGACGTCCGAGGCGGGCCATGCTCGCGAGCAGCGTCCATTCGGTGTCGAGGGCGAACGCGGGCTCGTAGGCGACGCAGCCCGGCTGCTCGATCCCGATCGACGGCGTCACGATCGACTGGTGCGCGCCGCCCTCGGGGGCCAGCGTGACCCCGGACGGCGTGCCGATCAGGATCGACTGGCCGCCCGCGTACATGCCGAACGACCACGGTTCGAGGGCGCGTCCGACGAACGGGTCGTACAGCACGCCGATCGGCAGCAGCGGGCTGTTCCAGCGGCTCCAGGTGGCGCCGAGCTCGCCGAGCAGCCCGACCAGGTTGGTCTCGGCGATGCCCAGCTCGATGTGCTGTCCCGCCGGGCCTTCCCGCCAGTGCAGGATCGTCTCGCCGTCGTCGGCGAACCAGTCGCGGCGTTCGGCGGTCGACCAGACGCCGACCTTGTTGACCCAGCCGCCGAGGTTGGTGGTGGAGCTGACGTCCGGGCTGACGGTGACGACCCGCGCCGCGGCCTCGGGCGCCTCCCGGGTCAGGTCCAGTAGCAGGCGGCCCAGCGCGGCCTGGGTGGTCGCAGTGCCCTTCGGGGTGCGGCCGATGTCGGTCGGCAGCGCGGGCGGGAGCTGCGGTGCGGCGGGGGTGCGGCGCAGGCGGACGGCGGTGTCGGCGCAGAGACGGGCGGCGGCCGATCCGTCTTGGAAGCGGGCCCACGGGTCGGCGGGGTCGATGCCCAGCCTCGTCGCGAGGCCGGCCATCTGGTCGCCGGTGAGGAGGGAGGAGTGGTTCTGGGGGTGGCCCTCGCTGGGCAGGCCGTGGCCCTTGACCGTGTAGGCGAAGATCACGGTGGGGCGGGTGTCGTCGATGGACGCGAACGCGTCGGCCAGGCTGCCGTGGTCGTGCCCGCCGAGGTTGCGGAGGGCGGCCAGGAGCGTCGCGTCGTCCAGCGTCGCGACGAGCCGGGCGACGGGCTCGCTCCCGCCGGGGAGCCGCTCGCGCAGCTCGGCGGCGTCGCAGCGCAGGAGCCGCTGGTACTCCGGGTTGGGCATCGCGTCGATGCGGGCGCGCAGGTCGTCGCCGCCGGGCCGGTCGAACAGCTCGGTCAGCAGGCGGCCGTACTTCAGCGTCACCACCTGCCAGCCCGCGGCGGCGAACATGCCCTTGAGCCGGTGCGCGGCCAGGTACGGGACGACCCGGTCGAGGGACTGCCGGTTGAGGTCGACGATCCACACGATCTCCCCCAGCTCGGCCACGCCGGGGTCGAGGATCGCCTCCCAGACCGCGCCCTCGTCCAGCTCGGCGTCGCCGACCAGCGAGTACTGCCGTCCGGCGGGCCGCCCGCCGGACGCCCGGTCGACGTACCGGCGGGCGATCGCGCCCCAGATCGGCGCGGTGGCGCCGATGCCGACCGAGCCGGTGGAGTAGTCGACGGGGTCCGGGTCCTTGGTGCGGCTCGGGTAGCTCTGCAGGCCGCCGAACTCGCGCAGGGACGTCAGGTACCGCTCGTCCAGCTCGCCGAGCAGGTAGTTGATCGCGTGCAGCACCGGGGAGGCGTGCGGCTTGACGGAGACGCGGTCGTCCGGTCCGAGGTGCCGGAACCAGAGCGCCGTCATGATCGTCGCCATCGACGCGGAGGACGCCTGGTGCCCGCCCACCTTCAGCCCGGACGGGTTGGGCCGCACCCGGTTGGCGTGGTCCACGATGGCCGTCGCGAGCCAGAGCACCCGCCGCTCGACCTCGTCCAGCACGCCGGAGTGCGTGGCGGTCGCCAGCTGATCGTTCATCGTCGGCTCCTTTGCCTCAGCGCCAGGGCGGGGTCAGGTCGATGGAGATCGACTGGATCTCCGTGACGGCCTCGGCCATGTGCCGGCCGCCCAGCCTGCCGTGGCCGCTGTCGGTGCCCGGCGCGCCGCCGAACGGCAGGTGCAGCTCCCAGTAGTTGCTGGTGTCGTTGACGGTGACCTGCCCGGCGCGGAGCCGTCCGGCGACCGCCAGCGTGCGGTCCAGGTCGCGGCCGAAGACCGCCGAGCTGAGCCCGTACCGGCCGCGGTTCGCGGCGGCGATGATCGTCTCGGTGTCGTCGGCGACGCGCAGCACCGGCGCCAGGGGGCCGAATGTCTCCTCGCTCATGACGGCGGCGTCCTCGTCCAGCCCGACCAGGACGGTGGGGTTCCAGTACAGGTCCGTGGGGCGGCCGGGCAGCGGGGCGCCGCCGAACGCGGTCCGGCCTCCCCGGGCCCTCCCGTCGGCGATGTGCCTGGCCATCGTGTCGGCGACGCCGCGGGTGTGCACCGGGCCCATGGTCGTAGCGGCGTCGAAGGGGGACCCGACCACCTCGCGGCGGGCCTCCTCGACCAGGCGGTCCTCCAGCTCGGCCGCGATCGGCTCCGCCGCGATGATGCGTCCGGCGGCGGAGCAGGACTGGCCCGCGTTGGCGAACGCGGCCGAGGCGATCGCCGGAGCGGCGCGGTCCAGGTCAGCGTCGGGAAGGACGACGATCGGCCCATTGCCGCCCAGCTCCATGACCTGCGCCTTGCCGGCGGCGAGCCGGGCGATCTCGGCGCCCGCCTTCGAGCTGCCGGTGAACCCGACGCCGTTGACGGCGGGGTGGGACACCAGGCGCTGCGCCGGGCCGAGGTCGGGCCCGGTGACCAGGTTGACCAGGCCCGGCGGGACGTCCGCGGCCTCGATGCAGTCGTACAGCGCGCCGGCCACGGCCGCCATGCTGGGCGCCGGACGCCACACGACCGCGTTGCCGCAGGCCAGCAGCGGGCTGAGGTACTCCACGGGGATGTTCACCGGGAAGTTGAACGGGGTCATCACGGCCCACACGCCACGCGGCTTGCGGGTGGTCAGCACCAGCTTGGCGCCGTCGCGCACCGGGACGGTCTCGCCGCCGAGCCGCTTGCCCTCCTCGGCGGCGAGCCGGAAGCCCTCGGCCGCCAGCCGGATCTCGCCCTCGGCCTGGCCCACCGGCTTGCCGTGTTCGAGGGCCAGGAGCCGGGCCATCTCGGGAGCCCGCTCCTCAACGACGGCGGCGATCCGGTGGCACCAGTCCGCGCGGGTGAACGCGCTCTCCTGGCGGTGCGCCTCGAACGCCCGCCCGGCGGCGGCCACCGCCGCGTCGACGTCGGGCTCGGCGGCCCGTGCGATGGCGGCGATCCGCTCCCCGGTCGCCGGGCTCACCGCGTCGTACACCGCTCCCCCGGTGGCGGGCACGGCGCGCCCCCCGATCCGCAGCGCGAGCTCGTCAGCCACTCCCGACCTCCTTGGCGATCTTCGGGGCGGGCGTCCACGCGAGCGCGTCGCCGCCTTCGGCGTCGAACAGATGGACCTTCCCCGGACGGACGCGCATAGCCACCCGGGTGCCCGGGTCCAGCTCGATGTCCGGGTCGGCGCGGGCGATGACGTCGCCGGACGGGAACGAGGCCACGACGATCGCCTCGACCCCGAGCCGCTCGATCAGCCGGACCTTGCCGGCCGCGTCGGGGCCGTCGTCCGGCTCCAGGGTGACGTCCTCGGGACGGACGCCGAGCGTCACGCCCGGCCTGGCGGGCCCGGTCCAGCCGATCGGGACCGTCCAGTCGCCGTGCGCGAACGAGCCGTCGTCCTCCAGGGCGCCCGGGACGAAGTTCATCCCCGGCGTCCCGACGAACCCGGCGACGAACCGGTTCGCGGGCCGCCGGTACAGGTCGAGCGGCGGCGCCTCCTGCTGCACCACGCCGCCGTTCATGACGACGACCTGGTCGGCCATGCTCATCGCCTCGCCCTGGTCGTGCGTGACGTACACGAAGGTGCCGCCGAGTTCGCGCTGCAGCTCGCGCAGGCTGATCCGCATGTCGGCGCGGAGCTTGGCGTCGAGGTTGCTGAGCGGCTCGTCCAGCAGGAAGACGTTGGGGCGGCGGACGATCGCCCGCGCCAGCGCCACCCGCTGCTGCTGGCCGCCGGACAGCTGCCGCGGCTTGCGGTCGAGGAGCGCGCTGATGTCGAGCATCTCGGCGACCTCGGCGACCCGCGCGGCGATCTCGGCGGCGGGCTGCTTGCGCAGCTTGAGCGCGAAAGAGATGTTCTCCCGGACGCTGCGGTTCGGGTAGAGCGCGTACGACTGGAACACCATCGCGACGTCGCGCCGGTGCGGCGGGACGTCCTGCATCTCCTTCCCGTCGAACAGGATCGTCCCGGACGTCACCTCCTCCAGCCCGGAGATCATGTTCAGGGTGGTGGTCTTGCCGCACCCGCTCGGGCCGAGCAGGACAGTGAAGCTGCCGTCCTCGATGGTCAGGTCGATGGAGTCGACGATCAGCGTGTCACCGAACCGCTTGGTGACCTGCCGGAGTTCGATACTGGACACGCGTCACACCTTTCCGACGCCTGAGGTCAGGCCGCGTACGAGGAACCGCTGCGAGACGAGGGCGAGCAGCATGGTGGGCAGTGCCGCCAGCAGCGTGCCGGCGGCCATGATGCCGAAGGACTGCTCGCGCACGTTGTAGAGCCCGGAGATGGCCGGCTGGATGAGCATCGCGTCCGTCCGCGAGTTCAGGACCAGCGCGAACAGGAAGTCGTTCCACGACACCATGAAGGAGAACAGGCCGACGCTGATGATCCCGGGGCGGGCCAGCGGCAGCACCACGCGGGCGAAGACCTGCCAGCGGGTGCAGCCGTCGATCATCGCGGCCCGGTCCACCTCGACGGGGATCCCGTTGAAGTAGGCCCGCATCATCCACACCGAGAACGGCACCGTGAAGCCGAGGTGCGCGATGATGACGCCCGTCCTGGTGTCGTCGAGGTCCATCGAGTGGAGCATCACGTAGAACGGCACGACGAGGGCGAACACCGGGACGAGCTGGCTGCCGAGCATCAGGCCCGGCATCGCGCGGGAACCGGGGAACCGGAACCGCGCGAACGCGTAGCCCGCGGTGGCGGCGATCACGATGTTCAGCGCGGCGACGCAGACGGCCACGACGGCGCTGTTCTGCATGCCGGGGACGATCAGGTCGCTGGGGTTGCTCGGCGGCGCGCCGCTGAACGCCGAGTCGAAGATCTGCTGGAAGCTCCCGAAGTCCATGGCGGGGATCCACCGCGGCGGGGTGCGCAGCGAGTCGGCCCGCGACGTCAGCGCCACCAGCAGCAGGAAGTAGAACGGCAGCAGCACCCAGGCCAGCAGCGCCAGGACGATCCCGGTGCGCAGCGCGCGCACCCCGATCCGCTTCGCCAGGCGCGCGCGGTTCGCGGCGGCGGTCACGCGGTCCTCCCTTCGCGCCTGCGGCGCGGGCCCCTGATGCCGAGCGCGGTCAGCGCGGCGAGCAGCACCATCGCCAGGGTCATCAGGTAGAAGATCGCAGCGCCCTTGCCCAGGTCGAGGTCGCGGAACGCGGTGGTGTAGCCCCACCAGGACAGCAGCGTCGTCTCGGTGCCGGGGCCGCCGCCGGTAAGGATGTAGATCAGCGCGAACGCCAGGAACGCGTTGATGAGGGCGAGCACGGACACCACGAGCATGGTGTCGCGGATCCAGGGCAGCGTGACGAAGAAGAACCGCCGGACCGGGCCCGCCCCGTCGATCCGCGCCGCCTTGTGCAGGTCCTCCGGGACGGTCTGGAGCGCGCCCAGGATCAGCAGCGTGGCGAACGGCACCAGGCTCCACACGAACGCCACCGCCATCACCGCCAGCGCGACCTGCCCGGACGCGAACCAGGCGACGTACTTGTCGATCAGCCCGGCCTGCTTCAGCGCCCCGTTCAGCGGCCCGAAGGTGGAGTTGAAGATCCAGCCGAAGGTGAGCGCCAGCGTGATCTGGGAGAGCGACCACGGCAGGATCAGCACGCCCCGCACCACCGACCGGCCGCGGAAGTCCTGGTTCAGGGCCAGCGCGAACACCGTGCCGAGCACCAGCGTGCCCACGACGACGACGGCCGCGAACAGGACGGTCCGGGTCAGCGACGGCAGGAACACCGGGTCGCTCAGGACGGCGGTGTAGTTGTCGAAGCCGACCCAGCGGGCCGGGGCGCGGCTGCCGAGGGTCTGCTCGTGCAGACTGACCCAGAACGAGTACGCCAGCGGGTAGGCGAGCAGGACCAGCGTGACGATCAGGGCGGGCAGGGCCATGGCGATGCCGAACCTGGCCTCGCCGCGCCCGTAGCCGGTCCGGCCGGACCGGCCGGATCCGCCCGGCCGGCCTTTCGGACCGTTCCAGCGCGGCCGGCGGGGCTTGGCCGCCCCGCCGGCGGCGGGCTCGCTTCGTTGCGTCGTCGCCACGGCTACTTCTGCGCGCCCGCGAAGTCGCTCAGCTCTTTGAGGCCCTCATCAGAGGACTTCTTGCCGAGGACGACCTCTTGCAGCACGGCGCACGCCTTGTCGGCGAACTTGGGGTACCAGGTCCGGGTGGTGACCGGGCCGAGGGCCACGGTCTTCGCGAGCTGGGCGGTCAGGGCGTCCACGTCGGCCCACTTCGCCCACGACTTGAGGACGGCCGGGTCGGAGTCGACGCTCTTGTAGCCGCTGGAGAGCCCGAGCTCGGTGGCGACGAGGTTCTTCGGCACGTGGTAGGAGCCGTCCTTGCCCGCGCCGCCGAGGTAGTCGATGAGCGTCCCGGCGTTCTTGTCGCCCTCGGTCTCGTAGGAGAGCATCCAGTATGCGCCGAAACTATGCGTTTGGTGTGTTTTGCCGGGCATGGCGATATTCTTCACGGCCTTGGCCGCGGAGCTCTGCTTCGGGTCCTTCCAGCCGACGACCTGCGCCTGGTAGCGCATCGAGAAGCTGCTCTTGCCGCCGCCGAAGATGTTGGTCACGCCGCCGTAGTCGGTGGTGAACAGGTCCTTCGGGACCAGGCCCTCGGAGTAGAGCGTCCGCCAGCGCTCCAGGGTGGCGCGCGCGGCGGCGTTGCCGACGAGGACCGGCTTGCCGGACGGGTCGAACAGCGAGCCGCCGCCCTCCGACGCCACCTCGGCCGCGAACTGGTGCCACATCAGGAACGCGTACTTGATCCAGTACGGCGAGTACGGCGTCTGGCTGATCCCCTTCGACTTCAGCTCCCGCGCCTGCTCCAGGAACTCCTCCCAGGTGGCGGGCGGGGACGCGTCGATCTTCTTCAGGTGGTCGGTGTTGACCACGAACAGCTCCGCGCCCTGGAAGTAGGGCAGGGCGTAGATGTCGCCGTCGGGGCCCTTGAGCGCCTCGGCCACACCGGGGTTCATGTTCGCGACCAGCTTGTCCAGGCCGGGCAGGTCCTTGAGGGAGCGCACCCACTGGTTCTTCGACCACGACTCCAGGTAGCCCTCGTCCGCGAAGAGCACGTCGTAGGACGCGTTGCCGCCGGCGAGCTGCTGGTTGGTGACGGTGAGGTAGTCCTGCGCGACGTACGACGTGCCCAGCTTGAGCGGCGCGTAGCTGCGGTTGAAGTGGTCCACGTACGGCTTGAACAGCGGGCCGACCGCCGCGTCGTGGTGCATCTGGAGGTCGTTGGGGTCGCCGCCGCCGTCGTCGCCGGACCCGCAGCCGGTGAGCAGTCCCGAACCGCCGAGACCGGCGACGACGCCGAGCGCCACGCCGCCACGGAGGAAGGAACGCCTGGTCACGCGCGAGGTGACCGCGGAGGGGTTGCTGGTTGCCATGGATTGCTCCGTTCGCGTCGGGATGCTCATGCCGCCCGCAGGACCTTGCCTGCGCGCCGACCGGTGGGGCGGAAGTCCTCGATGGCGGTCTCGCCGTTGACGAAGACCCAGCGCATGAGGTCGGGGTAGCCGCGCCGGGCCTCCGGTCCCCCGTCGTTCTCGTAGGCCGCCGCGCGGGCCGGGTCGGCGACGGCGATGTCGGCGTAGCACCCGGCTCGGAACGTTCCACGATCGTCCAGGCGCAGGCGCCGGGCGGGGACGGTGGCCAGGTGCCGGATCGCTCGGTCGAGCGAGGTCCGGCCGAGCAGCGCGGGGACCAGGACCTCGGCCGTGCTCGCCAGGTTGCGCGGATGCTCGTGCCGCGCCTGCTCGGCCGTCATCAGCCAGCCGTCGCTGCCGTGCATGGCCGCCGGGTGCGCCGACACGCGGGCGAGGTCGTCGCGCGACGCGGCCGGGACGATCATGGTGAGGCGCTCCCCCTCGGCGAGGATCAGCTCCAGCAGCACGTCCACGGCGTCCCGGCCGAGCGCGGCGGCGTACTCCGGCAGCGCCCGCCCGGACGCCTCGGGCCGCGCCCCCGACCGGCCGACGATGATCTCGTCCGGGCGGAACTGCGCGGCGCCGTCCAGGTGGCGGAGCAGCCGGAGCCGTTCGGCGCCCTCCCCGGCCCGCTCGCGCAGCAGCTTCCAGCCGCCGTCCAGCGAGCCGGGCGGGAGCAGGCTGGAGACGCCGGTACTGCCCGAGGTGTAGGGGTAGTAGTCGACGGCGACGTCGATGGCGCCGCGCTGGTTGGCCTCGTCGACCATCGCGAGGGTCGCCTCGGTGCGCCCCCAGTTGGCCCTGCCCAGCGCCTTGTGGTGGGAGATCTGCAGGTCGACGCCCGCGTCCTCGGCGGTGGAGATGGCCTCGGCCACGGACGCGACCAGGCCGTCCCGCTCGTCCCGCAGGTGCGTGGCGTAGAACCGGCCCGTCCCGCGCAGCGGCGCGATGATCCGGCGCAGCTCGTCGGCGGCGGCGAACCGTCCCGGGGTGTAGACGAGGCCGCTGGAGACACCGAACGCCCCCTGGTCGAGCCCTTCGGCCACGAGCCGCCGCATCTCCGCCATGGCCTCGTCCGACGGCGGGCGCGGGTCGGAGCCCGCGACGTGCTCCCGGACGGCGCCGAGCCCGACGAGCGGGGCGACGTTCACGCCGGTGCCGAGCGACTCCAGGTGTGCCGCGTAGGACGCGAGGTCGGGGAAGCCGCGGTCGAGCCGGGAGCTGAAGAAGGAGCCGAAGCCGATGCTCGACGGCGGCAGCGGGAACGGCGAGAAGCCGCAGTTCCCGGTGACGTCGGTGGTCACACCCTGGTGCAGGCGCGACGGCGCGGACGGGTCGTGCTGGAGCGTGAAGTCGCTGTGGGTGTGCATGTCCACGAAGCCCGGCAGGACCAGCAGGCCGGTGGCGTCGAACACCGCCGCGCCGGCCGGCGGCTCGATCCGCGCCGCCAGCGCCGTCACCCGCTCGCCTTCGATGAGCAGGTCGAGCACCGCGTCGGTCCCGGTGCCGGGGTCGACGACGCGGCCGCCACGGATGATCTTCACCACGGTTTCTGCGTTCCATTCTATGGTTTGGAGTTCCACTCAATGGGATGTTGTGGCAACCTAATCTCGCTGCCGCTCCCCGGTCAAGGCATTCTTGGAGGCGTTCGTGGTGCAAGTGGTCGATCGCGTCGGTGCGCTGCTCGCCGCGTTCAGTCAGGAGGAACCCGTCCTCGGCCTCGCCGAATGCGCCGAGCGGGCGGGGCTCAGCAAGAGCTCGGCGCACCGGCTGCTGACCGGGCTCGCCGAGATCGGGCTCGTGGAGCGCGACCAGGCCGGCAACTGGCAGATCGGCGAACTGCCGCTGCGGCTGGCGGCGATCCGGCTCTCGCACCGCACCATGCGGCGGGAGGCCGTGACCGCGCTGGTCGAGCTGGGCCGGCGCTTCGACGCCGCCACCGCGTTCTCCGTCCCGAACGGCGACGAGATGGTCTACGTGGAGCGCACCGACAGCAGCATCCCGTTCGCGCCGAGCGCCCGGCTCGGCAGCACCGCGCCGATCTGGGAGGGCGCGGCCGGACGCGCCGTCCTGGCCCGGCTGGACCCCGGCCGCAGGCGGGACCTGTGCACCGGGCCCCGCTGGTCGGCGCTGCCCGAGGACGTTCGCGCCCTGATCACCGGCGACGTCGAGGAGTCCGTCACCCGCGGCTACTCGGTGGACCGGGGCCAGTTCTTCGACGGGATCGCCGGGGTCGCGTCCGCGCTCGGCCCGCCGGGCGCGCCGGCGGCCGCCCTCAGCCTGATCGTGTCGGTCGAGCGGATGTCGCCCGACCTGGAGCGCGAGATGGGCCGGGCGGTGTCCGAGCTGGCGCGGGAGATCAACGGCAGGACGGCCCTGCCCGGGGCGGACGCGTGACGGGCGGGCGCGAGACGGGCGAGCGCGTGGCGGGCGGCGACGGCTGGGCCGCGGTGTGCGCGGACGGCGGGCCGCCGACGCCGTTCCTCGCCGTCCACCATCCCCGGCTCCTCGCCAACGTCCGCGGCATGGCCGAACGCGTGACCGCGCAGGGCGGGCGCTCCACGCCCCACCTGAAGACCCACAAGTCCGTCGAGATCGCGCGTGCGCAGGTCGCGGCGGGCGCGACCCGGGCGACCGTCGCGACCGCCGCCGAGGCGGGGCTCGCCTTCGACGCGGGGTTCGAGGACGTCCTCGTCGCCTACCCGCCCGTCCCCGGCGAGCGCGCCGGGGCGCTGGCCGCGCTGACCGGGCGCGGCGGGGTCGCCGTCACCTGCTCGCGCCCCGAGCACGTCGGCGCGCTCGCGGCGGCCGGCGCGGAGTTCGACGTCTACTGGGAGATCGACTCCGGGACGGGGCGGCTCGGCACCGCGCCGGGCCGTCCGACCGCCGACGCGGTCGCGGCCGCCCCGTTCGGCGGGCGCGTCCGGCTGCGCGGGCTGATGACCTTCGCCGGGCACGCCTACGCCGCCACCGGCGCCGCGGGGCTGGCCGCCGTCCGCGACCAGCAGGACGACGCCCTGGTGAGCACGCGCGCGGCGCTGGCCGAGCGCGGGATCGGCGCCCCCGTGCTCAGCGCGGGCGTCACCCCGCTCGCCCGCCTGGAATCCGGCCGCGCGGACGAGTACCGCTACGGCAACTACGTCTTCTACGACGCCACCCAGGTCGCGCTCGGCGGCCCGGACGCGGCCGAGTGCGCGCTCGCGGTGATCAGCACGGTGGTGGACGTCCCCGCCCCGGACCGGCTCGTCCTGGACGCCGGCTCCAAGAGCCTGCCCGCAGAGCGGATGACCCCCCTGACGCCGGGCTTCGGCCTGGTGGACGGGCATCCCGGCATCGTCATCGAGAAGCTGTACGAGGAGCACGGGCTCGCCGCGTCGGCGGAGCCGCACGGCATCGCGCCCGGCGACCGCGTCGCCGTGATCCCCAACCACGCCTGCACCGCGGTGAACCTGTTCGGCCGGTACTCGGTGCACGACGGGACGGCCTTCGTCGACACCTGGCCGATCCGGGCACGCCGGAACTGAGAAGGGAACACGCGATGACAGCGGTGAAGGAACGGCTCGCGGCCGGACCGGACCTGGACCTCGACACCGTCCGGTTCGGCTCCGGCGGCGGGCCCGCCGTGACGATCCTCGGCGGCGTGCACGGCGACGAGCCGGAAGGCGTCCTCGCCGCGTACCGCGTCGCGGACGCGCTCGCGTCGGCGCACGTCCACGGCACGGTGACGGTGCTGCCCCGCGCCAACCCGCCCGCCCTCGCGGCGGGCACGCGGCACGGCGACGGCGGCGTGAACCTCGCCCGGGTCTTCCCCGGCGACCCCGGCGGCGACCTCAGCGCGCGGATCGCCCACGCGATCGCCCGCGAGCTGATCGAGCCCTGCGACCTGCTCATCGACCTGCACTCCGCCGGGCGCCGCTACCGGATGCCCCCGATGTGCGGGTTCGGCGCGGGCCGGACGCTCGGCGGCCGCCCGCTGCTGGACGCGGCCCGCACGACGCCGTTCCCGTACCTGTGGGCGCACGCGTCGGTCGCGCCGGGCCGGTCCGTGAGCCACGCCGACGCGCTCGGGAAGCCGTGGGCCTACTTCGAGAGCGGCGGGGGCGGCGCGCTGCGCGAGGCCGACCTCGACCTCTACGTCCGGGGCGCCATGCGGCTGCTGGAGGTGGCGGGCGCCGTCGAGCCCGTGTCGTTCGCCGGCCCGCCGCCGCGACGCCGGACGGTCGTGACCGGCGGGGACGGCGACACCGACACCGGCGTCCTGGTCACCGTCGCGGGGTCGTTCGCCTCGTCCGTCTCGGCCGGGGACGCGGTGAGCTCCGGGCAGCGGATCGGCGCCGTGTACGACGACGGCGGGCGGCGGGCGGAGGTCGTGCGGGCCTCGTCGTCCGGGATCGTCATGATGCTGCGGCACGAGCTGCGCGTGGCGCCCGGCGACGTGGCCGCGATCGTCGCCGGGGCGGACCGCCGTGCGGCTTGACGCGAACGTCGACCTGGTCGGCGGCGGGCGGCTCGGCGCCGGGCTCAGCAACGCCTACGACAGCAACGTCTACCTGCTGCGCGGCGCGGACGGCGCCTGGCTCGCCGACACCGGAAGCGGCCTCGACCAGGAGGTCCTGCTCGCCCGCGTCCGCGAGGCGCTCGGCGATCTTCCGCTGCGCGGCGGCGTGCTCACCCACGCGCACGCCGACCACGCGGGCGGCGCCGCCGGGCTCGCCGCGCTCGGCACGCCGATCATCGCGGGGGCGCGCACGGCCGAGCTGGTCCGCGCCGCCGACCCGGGCCCGCTGGGCCTCGACGCCGCGCTGCGCGCCGGGATCTACCCGCCCGGCTACCGGTTCCCGTCCTGCCCGGACGTGCTGACGCCGGACGCGGCGGACCTGGGCCCGCTCCGGGAGCTGCCGGCGCCGGGGCACAGCGCCGACCACACCGCCTACCTGTTCACCGCGGGCGGCACGACCTACGCCTGCACGGGCGACCTGCTCTTCAGCCGCGGACGGATCGTCCTGCCGGGCGCGGCGGACGCCGACGTCCAGGAGCTGCGGCGGTCGCTGGAACGGCTCCGCGACGCGCGGCCCGACGTCCTGCTCCCCGGGCACGGCACGCCGGTGATGGCGGACGCGTCCTGGCACATCGAGCAGGCCCTCGCCGCCTTCGACCTGGGGCGGCTCCCCGCCTCCTTCACCTGACCCGGAGGAACGTTCCATGAGCAGAAGCGCCATCGTCACCGGCGGCGGAGGCGGCATCGGATCCGCCATCACCCGGCGGCTCGCCGCACCCGGCCGTACCGTCGTCGTCTTCGAGGCCGGGCCGGACGCCGCCGAACGCGCCCGCGCCGACCTCGCGGGCGCCGCCGAGGTGATGGCCGTCGACGCGGGCGACCCGGCCGCGATCGGCGCGGCCGTCGCCGAGGCCGCCGCCGCGCACGGCCCGCCGGAGATCCTGGTGAACTGCGCGGCCGTGACCGGCGCCCCCGCCAAGGCGCCGCTGCTCGACACGTCCGACGAGCTGCTGGCGCGCATCCTCGCGGTCAACACCGCCGGGCCGTTCGCCTGCGCCCGCGAGGCCGCGCGGCACATGGTCGCGGCGGGCGGCGGCACGATCGTCAACATCGGGTCGATCGCCGCGCACCGGGGCCAGCTCGACGCCTCCGCCTACACCGTCAGCAAGTCCGCGATGACGGGGCTGACCCGGGCGCTCGCCATCGAGCTCGGGCCGTCGGGCGTCCGGGTCGTCCAGGTCGACCCGGGCGACATCAGCACCCCGCGCAGCGACCGGCTCGTCGAGCTGGTCGAGACCGACCGGGCGCGCTCGGGCGTCTCGGGCCTGCCGCCGCTCGGCCGCCGCGGGCGGCCGGAGGAGATCGCCGAGGTGGTCGCGTTCCTCTGCTCGCCGGGCGCCTCGTTCGTCTCCGGCGCCCAGATCGTCGTCGACGGCGGATACCTCGCCGGATAGGGGCCCTCATGATCGACCTTCGCTCCGACGTCAAGACGCTGCCCACCGAGGGCATGCTGCGCGCGATGACCACCGCCCCGCTCGGCGACGAGCAGGAGCGCGAGGACCCCACCGTCCTCGCCCTGGAGGACGACCTCGCCGAGCTGCTCGGCCAGGAGGCGGCCGTGTTCGTCCCCTCCGCGACCATGGCCAACCAGATCGCGGCGCTGTGCCTGGTGGAGCGCGGCCAGGAGATCGTCGGGGAGCGGCACAGCCACATGTTCCGGTACGAGGCGGGCGGCCCCGCCTTCCTCGCCGGCGCCGTCGTCACCGGCCTGCCGGGGACGGCCGGAGTGTTCACCGGGGACCAGGTCCGCGAGATCGCCCAGCTCCGGGACTCCGAGCACCGGCCCCGCACCGCGCTCGCCCTCGTCGAGAACACCCACAACGTCTCCGGCGGGCGGGTCTGGCCCCTCCCCGCCCTGGACGACCTCTACGACACCTGCGGCGAGCTGGGGCTCGCCGTCCACATCGACGGCGCCCGGCTCTTCAACGCGTCCGTGGCGCTCGACGTCCCGGCCGCCCGGATCACCGCGCGGGCGCGGACCGTCGCCATCTGCTTCTCCAAGGGCCTCGGCTGCCCCGCCGGGGCGGCCCTCGCCGGCCGCGCCGACGTGCTCGCCCCCGCCCGCCGGATCCGCCAGATGCTCGGCGGCTCGCTCCGCCAAGCCGGGGTCCTGGCGGGCGCCGCCCGCTACGCGCTCCGGAACAACGTCGCCCGGCTCGCCGACGACCACGCCAACGCGCGGACCCTCGCCGCCCTGCTCGCCGAGGGCGGCCTGCCCGTCGATCCCGCCGGAACCGACACCAACTTCGTCTTCCTCGACGTCGCGCCGCTCGGCCTCGCCCGCGACGCGGCCCGGGACCGGCTGCGCGCCGGCGGCGTCCTGTGGTCCAACTCGCACCACCCCACGCTCCTGCGCGCCGTCACCCACCTCGGCCACTCCAAGGCGGACGTCCACACGGCCGCCGCCAGGACCATCCGCTCCCTGACCACGCGCTGAACCCCGCCGCGGATCCCTGGACGCGGCGGGCTCAGTGTTCACCCCGTCATGTTCGGGGGTGGGTCTCGTACATCCGGACCGCGGCGAGCAGGCCGGTGGCGGCGGTGAGTACGGCGATGGTCCAGATGGCGGGTCTGATGCCGTAGGCGTCCGCGATCAGCCCGGCGAGCAGGGCACCGATGGCGAAGCCGCCGTCGCGCCAGAGGCGGTAGACGCCTACGGCACTGGCGCGCCAGGTGGGGTGGGTGACGTCGCCGATGGCGGCCAAGAGGGTGGGGTAGACCATGGCGGTTCCGGCACCGAGCAGGCTGAGCGCGATGTCCTTCGTTCTGCCCGCCGTCAGCGACGGCAGCACCGCGACCAAAGTCGTCCTGTCGATCAGCCACATCGTCGTCGCGATCATCATCGTCCCGCCACTGGCGCTGGCCCTTCCTCACCACGCAAGGTGAGCAGCGACCACCAGATGATCCCCGAACTGCCGGCGGACGGCCACGCGTCGCGGGCACGCCCGGCGAGAGCCATGGAGGCTAGCTGCACCCGCCCAGCTTCATGAACCGGCCGTGATCCTCGTACCGCCGCCTCACGGTGTGTTCGAGTTCTTCGCGCGAGATCATCTTGCTGACAAGGCTGCATGCTCTGGCGCCGAGCGCCGCGTCGAGATCGTCGTCGTTGTCGAAACGAACGAGGGCCAGAATGCAGCAAGCCGGAAGCGCACGGTGAAGTTCTTCGACGGCACCCCGCAGGTCGAGGTCGGGAACTGCGGTGTCGATGACGAGCACGTCCGGCATCGCGCGTAAGGCGGCCGGAATCAGATCGTCGGGGTGGCGCAGGTTCTCCACGACCTGAATACCGATGCTCACGGTGTCGGCGGCCGCCAGGAACGGTGTCGCACCTAAAGCGAGGACGCGGACGGCGGTGGCCGGATCTGTCGTCACCGGCCTCTCCCGGCCGCCGGGAGGAGCTTGCGAGCGCCGTCGGCGAGAAGGCCTCCGGCTTCGTCGATCTCCGCCTGGGTCGTGAAGCGCCCGATACCGATGCGTACGCTGCAGCGCGCCTGCTCGGGGCTGAGGCCGATGGCCAGCAGCACCGCGGAGGGCTCGGTGCTGCCCGCGTGGCATGCGGCGCCCGCGGAGATGGCGACGTCGGGGACCGCCTCCATGAGCTGGTCGGCCGGAACGCCGGGCAGGCGGACATTCAGGTTGCCCGGGATGCGCTGCGTGAGTGAACCGTTCACCGCGCACTCGGGTATGGCTTCTTCGAGCCGTTCATGGAGACGATCGCGCAGGCGAAGAATCCGAGCGGCGTCCGCCTCGCGCTGCTCACCGAGAAGCTGCGCCGCCCGGCCGAGGCCCACGATCCCGGGCACGTTCTCGGTGGCGGCGCGCAGGCCACGCTCCTGGCCGCCGCCCAGGAACTGCGGCACCAAGTCGACGCCTTCGCGAACATAGAGCGCGCCGATGCCTTTGGGGGCGTACATCTTGTGCCCGACCACCGTCACCAGGTCGGCACCGAGTGCGGCCACGTCGACGGGCATGGCCGGCAGGCTGTGCGCGGCGTCGATATGCAGGAGGGCGCCGTGCCGATGGGCCAATTCCGCGACCTCGGTGACCGGCTGGACGGTACCGATCTCGTTCTGCGCGTGGATCATGGTGACCAGGACGGTCCGGTCCGTGACCGCGGCCTCGACGTCCGTGGGATCGACGAGACCGTCCGGCCCCACCGGCACCGTCGTCACCTTGTAGCCCGCATCGGCGAGCACCCCGCACGCGCCCGCGGTGGCGGGGTGCTCCAGAGCCGTGGTGACGATGTGATCCCCGTGGTCTCGCCGCGCGGCGGGGAGACCGAGCAGGGCCAGATAGGTGGCCTCGGTCCCGGAGCCGGTGAACACGATCTCGGTGGGCCGGGCGCCGATGGCGTGCGCGACCTGCTCGCGGGCCCGCTCGATGGCCGTGGCGGCGCGCCGGCCGTGGGCATGGGAGCTGGAAGGGTTGCCGAACTCTCCGGTCAGGTAGGGCAGCATGGCCTGCAGCACGCGAGGGTCCACCGGCGTGGTGGCCTGATGGTCCAGGTAGATCACGAGCTCCTCCGTCCGTGTCCGCGCCCCACTGCCCCGATTCGGGGGACGTGCGCGGCGAAGGAGCGATCCGCGACGCTGGGCGGCCGATCTCACATTTCGCTACTTTTCCAGATAGATTTTGAACAGTAGAATAGCTCTATGTCAAGCGAGGAGAAGCAGGCTCTCCTGTCCGCGTTCGCCGTCGTCGGCAAGGCCCTGGCGAGCCCCCTGCGACTGGAGTTGTTCGACATACTCGCGCAGGGTGAGCGCAGCGTGGAAGAGCTGGCCGACTCCGCGTCCGCACGGCTCGGCAACACCTCCGCGCAGCTGCAGCGCATGCGCTCCGCCGGGCTGGTCACGACCCGGCGGGACGGGAATCGCATCTATTACCGCCTCGCCGGCGACGACGTCGCGGCGCTCCTGAGGGAGCTGCGGGTCACCGCGATCAATCGCTACCCCGCCGCCGCCCGCGCCGCGACCGATTACCTCGGCGAGGACGTCGAGCACGTCCGCAGAGATGACCTGCTGGAGCGCGCCAGGACGGGTGAGGTGGTCGTCCTCGACGTGCGCCCCGAGCCCGAGTACGCGGCCGCGCACATCCCCGGGGCGGTCTCCATCCCGCTCCACCAGCTGCCGGACCGTCTGGCCGAACTTCCCTCCGATCTCGAAATCGTCGCCTATTGCCGTGGCGCCTACTGCGTGCTCGCCCCCAAGGCCGTACGGCTTTTGCGCGAGCAGGGGTATCCGGCATTCTGCCTGGAGGACGGTTTTCTCGAATGGCGCCTTGACGAACTGCCGGTGGAGACGTCCACGGCTTGACCGGTGGGCATCGCCCCGCTCCGGCCCTTTCATCCCGACGGACGAAGTGCCGATTCCTCGGTGCGCAGGCAGAACTCCGTCACCTGCGCGACCGAGCTGTAGGGGGCCAGAAGCGCCTTGGCCTGAAGCTCGGCGAGATAGTCCGGTACCCATGGAAGCAGATGCCGGGTCAACAACTCCTCTGCGGCGTCTCTCGCCCTGGCGGCGCCGTCTGGGTCCGTCGCCTCGGCAGATTGAATGTGGTGGAGGTAGGAGAGCAGGGCCAGGCCCACCGCCAGATGGTCGTTCGCGATCATGGGCGTTGCGGCCGGTACCCGGACGGACAGCCCGTGCCGAAGCATGAACTGGTTGATCCCCCGCTCGGCGCGCCCTCCGACCATGGCCTCATTGCGCCGCAGTGATCCGTAGGGCGGGCAGGCGGGGCGTGGACCGATGAACAGCCGGCAGTACTCCACCGACAGTTCGAGCATCGCCCGTTCCTCCCCCATCGCCCTGAGGCTCGGTTCAATGAGGACGAATCCCATCGGCCGGAGGCGCGGGTCCTCGCCCGCGGCGAGCAGACCGCGATACAGGGGCTGGTCGATCTCTGCGGCGAACAGCCGGGATGCCAAAGCGTAGAGGTTGCGCGCGGCCCCCAGGTCGGCATCGTCGAAGCCGCTCATCTCATGTCTCCATTACGCCTTGCGAACTCGCACGACCGTGTCATGGTAAGCCTGCTGACCCGATACTGGGTCAGGGTAGATCGGCATGATGTCGTTCTGGGGGACGCTGAGAGTTCCCGCCCACCAACAGTTTTCCGCATCGCCATCCGCTGATTGCCCGTACCCGGGGTTTCGGGCCTGATCCCGTCCGTTCGTGGCGATCGGGCCACCATACTGCCGGCCGAAGTTATGTGAGATGGCGATCACCGAAGGGTGCACTCCTTCGGTGATATGCACACGCGTGCGCAGTGACCCGAGCACCGAGCCGTCGCCGTTGGGGACCATCGGGTCATTCGGGCGGAAGCTCGTCACTTCGATCCAGTCGCCCTCCGCCAGGCCGAGCCGCTCGGCGGTGGCCCTGTTGATCCACGCGGGATTGGTGTGGACGATTTCCTGAAGCCACTTCGACTGGCCGGTGCGGTGCGCGTTGTGGACGTTCCATTTGAAGCTGATCATTATCAGCCGGTCATCGCCCAGGCCGGCTCGGTGGCTGGGAATGGGGTCGTAGACCGGGAGCGGATCGACGGTCCTGTCGACCGCCCTCCCCTTGTCGGCGACGAACTCGCTACGAACTTCGACCTTCCGGGACGGTGTCTCGAAGCCGTGCCTGGGGACGCCGTCGATCATGATTCCGATGCCCAGACGCCGTCCGGTCTTCGGGTCGGTCCCCTTGTAGATGATCCCGGTTTCGGGGTCGGTCTCGGCGCCCTTGAGCTCGGCGGCGGTCAGCCGCCGCTCGTACGGCTTGTAGCGCGGCTTCTTCGCGGGGTCCTGCCACGCGCCATGCCGGCGCATGTAGCCGAGGCCCCCGCCGGGGACGGGCCGGAAGTACTCGGCGAAGTACTCCTCGGCGGTGCGCCATGGGAAGTAGCGCTCCATGCCGCCACCGATCCGGTGAGCGAGGGCCGGGAAAATCTCGCGAATGTCCTTCGACTCGCCCAGCGGCTTCACCACCGGCTGGCGGAGCCCCACATAGTCCACGAGTCCTTGGGGCGGCCTGGCATCGATGTCCCATCGCTCCAGGTAGGTGGTCCAGGGAAGGACGATGTCGGCGAGATGCGCCGTCTCGGAGTACATCACGTCCACGCACACGTGGAACGGGATCAGGTTCTCGTCGGTCAGCACCTCGCGGACCAGCCGCGCCTCCGGCCACGCCCACGCCTGATCGCAGTTGTAGGTCATGAGCGCGGAGACCCGCTGCCTCCGCTCCTTGATCCACTGGTAGACGATCTGGCTGACCTTCATCTCCCTGCCCTGCCATGCGTTGGCGAGGGGCCAGTCCTTGGCCTCGGCGATGACGCTTCGCGCCGTGGGCTTCGGTGGAACCGGTCCGGGTTCGGGAAACTGGTCGTCATCCCACTCGGCTTTCGGATGCCAGCACCATCCGCCGACCTGTCCCATGTTTCCCACCAGGGCGTTCAGCAGTGTGATGGCCCGGTCGTTGTAGAAGCCATTGCGGTGAGCATGGGATCCGCGGTTGCAGATCGTCGTGCAGCGGGGCGCCGCCTCGGCGAACTCCCGTGCGAGTCGGCGGATGACCTCGGCGGGAATGCCGCTCTCCTGGGCGGCCATCTCGGGAGTGTAGGGGCGAAGGTGTTCGGCATAGTCGTCGGCCGGATAGTTGCACCAGGTGTCGAACCATGACTTGTTCCACAGGCCCTCGCTGCAGATCACGTTCGACATGGCCAGGGCGACCAGCCCGTCGGTCCCGGGCTTGATGCAGAACCACTCGTCGGACAGCGCGGCCGTGTTCGACAGGCGCGCGTCGAACGTCACGATCTTGGCGGCGTTGTTCTCGCGGGCGCGCATCATCCGAATGGCGACCGGAATATGGCCCTGGTGGGCTTCGGCCCAGTTGCAGCCGAAGTTCAGGATGTAGCGGCTGTGCTCGTAGTCACCGAGGTCCCAGTCGGACTCTCCGATCGTCGCCAGGATGGCGGCGCGGCGGTTCAGGGAGCACAGAGCCCGATGCGTGAAATGGGAGGGCGTGCCGAAGGCGTTGAGGAACCGGCGCACGACGTCCTTGGACCGGTTGCGCCCCTGCTGGAAGGCGAACTCTTCCGGGCGCCCGCTCTCCCGGATCGCACGCAGATGCGACGCGATCTCCGTGTACGCCTCGTCCCAGGTGATGCGCCGCCATCGCCCTTCCCCTCGCCTGCCGACCCGGCGGAGCGGATAGAGAAGGCGATAGGGGTCATAGAGCACGGACGGACCGGCCACTCCTTTCGCGCACACGGAGCCCTGGCTGTTGGGGTCCTCCGGGTTGCCTTCGATGGTCAGGAGCCTCCCATCGCGCACGTTGGCGATGATCCCGCAGGCGGTGGTGCACATCTGGCACATCGACGGGATGCGCCGCACCCCCGCAGCGAGGGTGCCGGTCGCGGCGGGCCGCTCCCGCATCCGGTCGATGACGTCGATCGTCGCCAATCCGCTGGTGGCGGCGCCCAGAACGAGCCCCGCGCGCAGCACGTCGCGACGGGTCGGGGTCCAGCCCTGCGCCGGATCGGGAGAGGACGGATCGGGCATGGGGTTCACCTCCCCGCCGCGAAGACCAGGTAGCGGGCCGCGGCGGTGCCGACGAGCAGCGCCGTGCCGGCCACGAAGCAGGCCGCGCGCCGGGAGCGGAGCGCGGTGCCGGCCGCGGGGACGGCGATGCCCACGAAGACCACGAGTCCCCAGAACGCGGGCGCGAGGCCGCCTGTCAGGAGTTCGGCCAGCAGCCTGCGGTTCGGGGGGTCACCGTGCAGGGACAGGCCCTCGAAGAGCAGGGCCGCGCAGTAGAAGCCGAGCAGGACCAGCGGATCGCGCCTCCAGAATCGGCGGTCGGCCCGGGTGCCGGGCGCCGGCGGGAAGAGGGACGAGAGCAGCATCACGACGGCCGCGCCCATCAGGAGCGCGGTGAGAAGGAAGATGAGCGCCGCCCCGCTGGTGTGCGCCAGCGGGGACGCCCACGATCGTGACAGCACGGACACCGGATAGATCGCGAGCGCGAAGCTCGTGGCCAGGAGCAGGTAGGGCACCGCCTTCATGCACCACGTACCGAAGCGGGACGGCACCTGGCCTTCAGAAGGCTCGGGCCGACGTCTTCGCTGTTCGACGGCATAGACGGCGATGGCCAGCAGCACCATCTTGATCGTTATGAGCTTCGCACCGACGGATATCGGAGAGCCGAGATTGTCGAAGCGAGTGAGCGTGAGGTAGAAGCGGCTCGGGCGCCCCAGGTCCATGACCAGCAACAGGCTCGCGGCGGCGAGGATGCCGAGCGCGGCCCACGAGCCATAGCGCTCGACGGGCGCGGCGACCGCTGCGCCCTGGACGTTGATCCACCAGGCGTAGAGCGTGATCCCACTCGGGATGCCGACCATGACGAAGTAGACGGCGAGGAGAACGCCCCAGGGCGGTTCTGGGAGCGGATGGCCGTTCGCGGCCGAGAAGGCCATCGCTAGTCACCGCTCATCTCGCCGGACGTGTCCACCTGAACGCCTTCGTCCGCGATCAGGTCGAGGGCTCCGCGTGGATCGATATAGAGCACGCGCGGCCGCGTACCTTTCTCCTCCTTCCAGGACCGGGTCTCACTCCGGGCCGCCTTTTTGGCGATCTTGCTGTCGGGATCGTCGAGATCCCCGAAGATCCGGCAACCAGTGGGGCAGGCGTCCACGCATGCCGGTTGCCTTCCCTCCTCCGTCCGGTGCTGACAGAAGGTGCATTTTTGGGCGGCGCTCTTGTCCTCGTCAACGTAGATCGCGCCATAGGGGCAGGCGGACATGCAGAAGCGGTTGAGATTGCAGTCGCCTTCGTCGATGGTGATCTCACCGTCGTCCAGCCGCACGACGGCACCCGTCGGGCAGGCGTTGAGGCAGGGCGCGTCCTCGCAGTGATTGCAGAGGACCGGAATGAAATGCCTGGTGGCATTCGGGTAGGCGCCGTCCTCCACGTACTTGACCGTGTCCCGGAAGCTGCCCAGGGGAACGTCGAATTCCGCCTTGCAGGCTACGGAGCAGGCGTGGCAGCCGATACAGGTATTGAGATCGATGAGCATTCCCAAACGTGCCATACGAAACCTCCTTCAGCTAGCGTGTCGCCGCACCCATGCGGCTGCGGAGTCCACGGGAAATGCGGTCCACACCGAGAATCAGGATGAGCACGGCCACCAGCAGCGTGGCGAGCTCTTCGTACCGGAACAATCGCAATGAGATCCCGAGCGCCTGCCCGATGCCACCGGCACCGACGAAACCGATGATCGCCGAGCTGCGTATATTGCACTCCCACTGGTAGAGCAGGATCGAAACGATCCCGTTGCGGGCCTGAGGGAGGATGGCCAGCAGCATGGTCGCGTGCCGGGAGGCCCCGGTCAGTCTCATCGCCTCCACCGGGGCCGGGTCGACGGCCTCCAGTTGCTCCGAGCAGAGCTTCGCGAGGAGACCGGCGGCGTGGAGGGAGACGGCGTAGACGCCGGCCGCCGGGCCGAGGCCGACGGTCGCGACGAACAGGAGCGCCCAGAGGAGTTCGGGAACCCCTCTGAGAAACGCCGCGGTGACCCTCGCGGACGAGGAGAGCCAGCGAGGGCCGCGAACATTGCCGGCGATGAGGACGGCGAGCGGCAGCCCCATCAGGGCGCCGAGGAAGAGCGCGGCGATCGATATCTGCAGGGTCTCGAAGGCGGCCTGGGCCACCATCCTGAGCATGGGCTCGCTGAGGTCGGGCGGAACGAGGCCGGTCAGGAGCCGGGCGGCGCCCTCCCGCCCTTGCACGAGCGACCCGAGACCGACGTCGGTGCCTCGCAGGGACCAGACGACGGCGACCACGGTGAGAAGCCCGGCCCACCAGCGGAACCGCCGATGCCGGGTACGCGGCGGTGGCGGGGAAGGAGCCAGAGGTTCAGCGGCTGGAATCCGGCGTACCCGGCTGGCCTCTGTGTCTTGTCTCTTCGGCACGCCTTGTGCTCCCTGGGTTCGCCGGGACGGCCGGCCGTTGGCGATTCGCTACGCGAGGTGATGGCCTCTCGCGCGGGCGCTCATCCCACCTCGGCTTCGAGGTCGTAGATGCGCGCCAAGGACTCGTCGTCCGGAGGCGATCCGTCATGGACGATGTGGCCGTCCCGCAGCGCGACGATCCGGGGAAGTCTCCGCGCCACCGCGAGGTCGTGAGTGGCGAGGACGAGGGTCGGGCCGCCGGGGCGCAGCAGCGCGCTCATGACGACGTCGGTGTTCCCCGGGTCCAGCCCGGAGGTGGGCTCGTCCGCAAGCAGCAGCCGTGGACGCGGAAGCAGCGCCCGCACCAGTGCGACGCGCTGCCGCTGGCCTCCGGAGAGGTCCTCGACCCGGGCGTTCAAGCGCGATTCGATCCCGTAGTGGCGAGCGAGGTCGGTGAGCGCGGCTTCGAGGTCACGGGGTGCTCTGCCCCGCAACACCGAGAGCCAGTCCCCCGCCTTCCAGCCGGGTGTGGTCGCCATCAGGGCGTTGGTCCGGCCGCTGAGCCCGAGCACCAGGTCGTCCCTCTGCCGGACGAACCCCGTCTGCCGCCGGACGACGTTGGCTTCGCGCTCGGGCCCGAACGGGTCGACACCGTCGACGCGGACCGCGCCCGTGCGGGGGGCGACGGCCGGTGCTCCGACGATGAGCCGCAGCAAGGTGCTCTTGCCGACGCCGGAGGGGCCGAGCAACGCGACCCTCTCGCCCTCTCCGACGTCGAGGCATAAGTCGTCGAGCACGCGCAGGCGCTGCGTGCCGAGCTCCACGGTCACGTTCGTCAGTTCGAGGCGCACCGTGTCAGCCCCCCGAACCGCACGCGCGATGGCGGAAGCGATCTGGGCGGTGGCGGTGAGGAGGGCCTGGGCGGCCCGGGTCGCCCGGTAAGTGGTGGCGCGGTCGTGATGTGCCGCTCATGCAGGCTCCGAAGACAGGGGTCGGATACTGGCGCCGGCCAGGACGATCCCGATCTACCCGAGCGTCACCATAGCAGTAATCTAAAGAACTATATAACGTTGGCCGATGGCGGCCATGATCACGGCGGATTGGCGGCCGGCGAGGCCCGGGCCTCGCCGGGAGGTCTCGGCTCGGTCCTTCTTCAGTACCGGAGCCAGGGATGAAGAAGGTCAGCACAGGGTGACGGACGATGCACGGCACGAACAGAAGCGGAGCCCAATCGGTGATCAACTAATACCGGTTTCGGTGCATCCGTCAGGCCGCGTAACTGCAGAGATGCACCGTCCGTGACAGCCCACGCAAAAGTAGGCTCTTTTGGATCGTTCAGTGCCTTGTTACTGTGCGGTTGCCGGCCTGGAAGCCCCGATGCACTCGCATTGACGTGTCCTCTGCCGATGACGGCGGACTGCGGACTCAAAAAATCGGGGTGACCGGGGGTCATCATGAAACGCGTCTTAGCCACGCTTGCCGCCGTGGTATCTCTGCTCGTTCTCGTCGCCTGCTCGGCCGGCGGCGCTTCGGTCAACGAGAAGGGCGTGCCGAAGAAGCTGCGGGTCGGCCTCATACCCAACATCGCACCTGACAAGCAGCGTGCGCGCTACAAGCCGCTCCAGGCATACCTGGAGCGCGAACTCGATGCCGAAATCGAGTTGTTCGTCGCCACGGACTATTCCGGAGTGGTGGAGGCACTGGCCTCCGATCGCCTTGACCTGGCCTATCTCGGCGGTCTGACCTACGTCCAGGCCGAACGCAAGGTGAAGCTCACACCGGTCGTCACCGAGATCGACCGGGAAACGGGAACACGTGAATACCTCTCCGCGGTCGTCGTGAAGAGCGGCTCCGCCTACCGGACCACCGCGGACCTGGTCGCGGCGAAGGCGTCCTTCGCCTTCGGCGATATCAGCTCGACGTCCGGCAGCCTGTATCCCCGCGCAATGCTGGCCGACGCGGGCGTGAAAGCCGACTCGCGGGACCCCGCCTCGTGCCCGCCCCTGTCGAAGGTCAGCTTCACGGGCGGACATGACGCGGTGGCCCAGTCGGTCCTCACCGGTGCCACGGAGGCCGGCGGAATCGAGCTCCGGATTCTCCATCGCCTCGAAGGAGAGGGATCGGTCCCCAAGGGCGCGCTCCGGGCGATCGAGACTCGCCGGGTCACCGGATACCCCTGGGTCGTCCGGACCGAGGTCGGGTCCCGGGCGATTCAGGAGATCACCGGAGCCTTCACCAGGATCGACGACCCCGCACTGCTCGATCTGCTGCGTGCGAAGAGCTATGCCAAGGTGAGCCCGTCCGACTATGACGAGATCCGCCGATACGCCGAGAGATTCGGCCTGGGCGTCTGACCCTCGCGGGCGGCGGCTCGACCTCCTGTGGCCCGCCTGGCGGCCACGCGCCGCTCCCCGGCTCCTCTCCCCTACGTCAGGGCCTGCGACCGCCGCCACTCGGGCAGCCCGCCGTCCAGCACGCGAGCGGCGTATCCGTGATCGCGCAGCGTCCGGACGGCGTCCGGCGCGAGAACGCAATAGCGGCCCCGGCAGTACGCGACGATCTCCGTGCCGACCGGCAGGTCGGCCAGCCTCGCGGCCAGCTGGTCGTGGGGGACGCTGATCGCACCGGGGATGTGCCCCGCCGCGTACTCGGGTTCGGGGCGGACGTCCAGCACGACGACATCGCCTCCGGCCAGTTGCCTGGCCAGCTCGTCGCAGGCCATCGGTTCCAGGGCGGCGATGTCACCCAGGTACTCGCGCGCGGCCTGCTCCACCTCGGCGATCCTGGCGCCGGCGAACTCCTTCACCTGGTTCATCAGGCTGATCACCTGCTCGTCCGCGAGCCGGTAGTAGACCCGGGTACCGGAGCGCCGGGCCGTGAGCAGGCCCGCCGACGCCATGAGCTTCAGCTGGGCGGAGGTGTTGCTGATCTTCATGCCCGCCGCGCCGGCCAGTTCTTCCACGCTGCGCTCGGTCTGGGCGAGCAGGTCCAGGAGCTCCAGGCGTACGGGGCTCGCCAGCGCCTTGCCCACCCGGGCGAACTGCTCGTACAGCGCGGCCTTGCGCGCCAGATCCTCCATCGCCCGCATCCAGGGTCACACGTTGATGACTTTGTCCGCCCAGACCGTCCATTCGCCGAGATCCGCCACCGAGGCGAGGCGGGTGGAATCCCGGAGCCGCTCGCTCATGATCCCGCGGGCGTTGAGGCAGGTCTTGCAGCTTCCGACCTCGCCGCCCAGTGAGGCGAACTGGTCGACCATCTTGCCGATGTTGTGGGAACCGGTAGGGGTTCTCTGTTCGGCGGCAGCCGCTATGACGGCATCACCGAAGAGGTAGATCCGAGCCTCGGTGTCCTCACGCTCAGCGAGCTGTTTCGCCCAGCGCAGCCCGTTGTAGGTACGTTCTGTTCCGTACGGTGAATCGTGAAAGACGAACAGCACCTTCATGTTTCCGCCTGCTTCTACGGCGCCGGCCGGATCGGGTGACGCCCGCGCGCTCGCCCGGCGCATCATTGAACGCGGGCCCCCGGATCGGCGCGGCGCTCGGGAACGACCAAGCCGTCGACCCGGTTGTCACCTACCGCGACGATCATCCCCTTGGACATGCCTCCCATGATCTTCTTCGGTTTCAGATTGGCCATCCAGATCACCTGCCGGCCGATGATGTCGGCGGGCTCGTAAAGGTCCGGGAGCCCCTTCCCGACGATCATCTGCGTCTGCTCGTACCCGAGGTCGACGGAGAGCAGGATCAGGTTGGGTTTTCCCCTGAAATACTCGGCGCCTATGACGTCGGCGGTGCGCAGCTCGATTTCTGAGAACGTCTCGTAAGTGATGTCGGGCTTGGCGGAGGCCGGGGCCGGGTGCGACATCAGAACATCACCGTTCCAGGCTCGTGCACGCGGTCGAATGTGAGCAGTGCTTCGCCTCGCGCGTCCGTCGCCGTCAGGACCATTCCCTTCGATGTGAACCCCGCGATCTCGACCTCTTCGAGGTTCGCCAGGTAGACCACCATCCGCCCGATCAGGGCCCCGGACTCGAACGCCGGTAGCAGTTTGGTGCTGAAGACGGTCGTCGGGGTGTCGCCCAGGTCGAGCCTGATTCTCAGGACCGGCCCACCGTTGCCTTCGACGGTCTCGGCCTCGGCGATTCTCGCGACGCGGAGGTCGAGCCGGCCGAAGTCCTCCCCCGTGATCTCGGGGCGTCGCGGCCCGCGCAGGGACCAGTCCTCCAGCAGCCTCCGCCGTCGCCGGCCAGGGATACCTGGGAACAGCGGCTCGGACTCGCCGCGCACATGGAACTCCCCGTCGTGGCCGCCCCAACGGGGCCAGCGCGGCTGGCCGGCCGCCCCGATCAGGTCCAGGAGCCGACGTGACCGTGCGGGGAGCACCGGGCTGAGGAGATGCCCGGCGACGCGGCAGAGTTCGAGTACGTGCCAGAGGACCCACATGCGCTCGTCCCCCTCCGACTCCCAGGGACGGCGCTCGTCCATGAAGGCGTTGCCCGCCTTCACCAATGAGGCGATCTCCCCCAGCAGGGACTCCGGCCGGAGCGCGCCTTGATGAGGTTCGGGAAGCCGTGCGTCGAAGGGGAATTCGACCATCTCCGGCCGCGGGACCGCCCCCGCGCCTCCGGGTCCCGCGGCCAGGGCGATGGCACGGGCCGCGAGGTTCCCGATGCCCCTGGCCAGCTCGTCGTCGTAGCAGTCGAGGAGCGCTTCGGCCGAGCAGACGCCGTTCACGGCGAGGGCGGGCGCCCGCAGCAGCAGGTACCGCAGTTCCTCTGCTCCGATTTCCTGTGCGATCACTTGAGGCGGCAGGCTCGTCCACGCGGGTACATCGCCGCGCGGTAGCCCGTCTGAGGGCCCGCACGCGACGACGCCCGCCGGTGGCCGCTCACCGGCGGCCATGAGCAGCGCGGGCCAGACGGCGGCGCAGTGCCAGACGCGATCAGCGGTGACAACGTACGTGACCTCCGGCGCCCGGGGTGAACCCGCCAGCGCCAGGATGGGCTCACAACGCCTTGCGGAGCTGCTTTCACCGGCCGGATCCGCGCTCCGGGGGACGGCTTCGATGGGGACGTCCCGTACTCCCGAAGCGAGCCGCTTGCGGATATCCTCCAACCGGCCGGCCGACGTGACGAATGGCCGACCGCACCGCCGTTCGAACTCGTCGTAAAGGTCGGACAGTCTCTCCTGATACCGGGAGAGACGAAAGAGCCAGCAGTCGGCCTTTATCCGCGAAAGCGATCGCCGGTGCACACGGCAGCTGGGACCGTCGTAGACCTCATGGTGTTCATAGAACAGGCCGCATTCTTCGCAGTACCATCCGTCGTACTCGCCGATGTACAGATCGCCGTTCTCCCTGCAGCCCCGCCATCGCGGATCCTCCCCGAGGGACCGTCCGGCGCCTCCCCGGTCGACGGCGAGCCCCAGCGGCGACGAAATGTGCTCATAGACCGGTGCCTCATCGCCGGGAACGACGGTCGACGCGCTGGAATCATGGCCGAGGAGACGCTGATAACCGGCGATGACATCGGCGAACAGGCCTGCGTAGAGCTCTCCGACACCCGGCTCCCGTGGGGTCGCCGCCGACCAGGACTGCGGCCATAACGACACCGCGTATCTGAGCGTTCCGTGGAGGTCAGAAGAACGCAAGGCCACTTCTTCCTTGTCGGCAACGATCGACATTGGCGGAGGCGGCCGGGAATCGAACCCGCCAGGCGCTATGCGCCTTCTGCGATCTCGCAATCACAGAGAGCCCACCAGGAACTCAACACCTCCAGGTGACTTACATATTCATATTAGCATTTATCTCGTTTCTCGGGAAGGGACTCCAACGACTCTTTCAGGGCATTCTGGATGATGCGCGAAAGCTCCTCGTCCTGCTCCACGGGAACCGTGCGCAAATCGACGATCACCCTGCCCTTTTCCATTCGGGCGATGACCGGCGGCTCGGCGGCGCGCAGCCGTTCCAGCAGCGTCTTCTCGCGGGCCGGACGCGGATCGATCTCCACCAGAATGCTGGGGAGGCCCTCGCCGGGCAGGCTTCCCCCGCCGGCCATGCTGGTTCCCTCTCGCACGATGGCGGGCCCGCCCAGCCGCTGGGCGAGCGACTCCGCCCGGGGGCGGATCTCCTCGGGGGTCAACCGCAACGCCCGCCACACCGGGAGATCGTCGAGGGTGCCCGCGAGATGGGTCATCAGCGTGGCCTCGAGCGCGGCCAGCGTCAGCTTGTCGATGCGCACCGCGCGCGCGATCGGATGCCTCGCGAGCCGCCCCACGAGTTCCGCCCGGCCGACCACCAGGCCCGCCTGGGGACCGCCGAGCAGCTTGTCGCCCGAGAAGATGACCAGGTCGGCGTCTTCGCGCAGGCTCTCCAGCACGGTGGGCTCGTCCCCGAGCGCGCCACTGACCAGGCCCGACCCGACGTCATGGACGAGCGGTATCGAGTGCTCCCGGGCGAGCCTCACCAGCGCGTCGAGTCCGGGGCGCGCGGTGAACCCCTCGATCCGGTAGTTCGAGGTGTGAACGACCAGCAGCAGGGCCGTGCGGTCGGTGATGGCGTTGGCGTAATCGCTGAGATGAGTGCGGTTCGTGGTGCCCACCTCGACGAGGTCCACTCCGGCCGCCTGCATGATGGCCGGTATCCGGAACTCGCCTCCGATCTCGACCAGTTCCCCACGTGATACGACGACCTCTCCGCCCCGGGCGAGCGCCCCCAGCGTCAGCATCAGCGCGGCGGCGGCGTTGTTGACAACGAGCCCGGCAGGCGCGCCGGTCAACGTGCGCAGCAGCGCGTTGACCGCGGTCCCGCGCTTGCCCCGGCCCCCCGTCCGGAGATCGAACTCGACGGTCGAGTAGCCCGCCGCCGCCTCGATCGCCTCGCGCGCGGCGCGGGACAAAGGAGCGCGTCCGAGGTTGGTGTGGAGCACGACCCCGGTGGCGTTGATGACGCCGCGAAGCCGCCCGGCCGCGAGACCGTCGAGCTCCTTCGAGACGTTGGCGGCGAGCTGGTCCAGCGAGGGCGCCGGATCCCCCTTCAGGTTCGACCGCGCGTTCGCGAGGACCTTGCGGGCCGTGTCGGCGACGGCGTCGTGGCCCCACGTCCTCCGGCGCGCCGAGACGTCCGGGTGCGCGAGAAGGGCGTCCATCTTCGGCAGTGCCCGGCGGGGATCGGTGTTCATGATCGATGCTCAGCCGTTCCCGACCGCGACTTCGCCCGCCGCGCCTTCGGTGACCCGCCCCACCGCGACCGCGGGCAGCCCGCGTTCACGCAAGTCCGCGAGAAGCCCGGCCGAGGGACCGGGGCAAGCGATCAGCAGGCCGCCGGATGTCTGCGCGTCGTGCAACAGCACCGACAGGTCCTCGCTGACGCCGTCGTCGACGTGAACCGCGTCGGCGAGG
Source organism: Actinomadura sp. KC216 (assembly GCF_004348535.1). Lineage (GTDB taxonomy): Bacteria > Actinomycetota > Actinomycetes > Streptosporangiales > Streptosporangiaceae > Spirillospora. The sequence goes on along the minus strand of NZ_SMJX01000039.1, from coordinate 3,530 downwards.
AAGGAGATGTTGGCGCGCGTTCCCCCCGAGACGAAGCCCGCCGAGGCCAGCTCCAACGCCCCGGGCAGCAGCGGTACTTCCCGCGCGTGGATCTCGGCGCTGACGCCGCTGGCCCGGAGCATCCTGTGCAGGTGTCCGAGTAAGCCGAACCCGGTGACGTCGGTGGCGGCCCGGGCGCCCGCGGCGAGCGCCGCCTCCGAGGCCGAGGCGTTGAGGGTGGTCATCGAATCGACCGCCGCCTTCACCTGCTCCTCCTCCGCCGCCCCCCGCTTGAGCGCCGTGGCGATCACTCCCGTGCCCAGGGGCTTGGTCAGGACGAGCTCGTCGCCGGGCATCGCCTTGTCGATCGCGAAGAGCCGGTCAGGGTGGGCCATGCCCACGACCGCCATCCCGTACTTGGGCACCGGGTCGTCGATGGTGTGACCGCCGACGACCATGCACCCGGCCTCGCTCGCGACCGCGGCGGCCCCTTGCATCACCTCGGCCAGCAGCTCGATCGGCAGGTCCGCCCCGGGCCATGCCGCGAGGTTCAGCGCGATGAGCGGGCGGCCGCCCATCGCGTAGACGTCCGAGAGGGCGTTCGCCGCGGCGACGCGTCCCCAGTCGTAGGCCCGGTCGACGATCGGCGTGAAGAAGTCGGTCGTCAGGATCAGGGCACGGTCGTCGTCGAGCCGCAGGACCGCGGCGTCGTCGCCCTCCGCCATCCCGATGAGCAGGTCCGTGTTGGCCGGCTGCACCGACTCCCCGAACTCACGGATGAGCTCCTCGAGCGAGGCCAGCGGAAGTTTGCACGCACACCCCGCGCCAGGTGAGAGGGAGGTGAGTCGGACGATCTGCTCGGCTGGAGTGCTCATCACGCTTCTCCAACTTTCTATAGATCACTGAATCAGTGTGGACGTTAGCACCGAGCCGGAGAGCGCGAAAGCCTCTCGACATAGCGCAACATCTCGCCCCAAAGCGCGTTGGCCCTGCTGGTGCCGGTCCCACCCTCACGGCACAGGCCACATCTGGCCGCGCCAACAGGTGCCGATCACGATCGCGGGCGCCGTCAGCACGCACGCACGGCCGGCGCAGCGCGTGCCCGCAGAACTACTCGACCAGGCCCCACCACGATGGGGACGTGCCAGTCGAGGCGAGTTCGTGGCGGAGTGCGGCTTTGGTGGTCGCCTCGGTGATGCGTTTGGCCTCGCGCCCGCCGATGAACATGATCACGGTGGGCAGTGCCATGATCCGGAAGCGGCGGGCAAGGCCGGGGTTGTCATCGAGGCGGACGGTGGCGACGCGCAGCCGTCCGGCGTGCTCGGCGGCGATCTGTTCCAGCACGGGGACCAGGGCCCGGCAGGGACCGCAGCTTTCGGCCCAGAAGCCGACCAGGAGCGGTTCGGCCGTGCGGGCCAGTTCGGCGTCGAAGTCGGCCTCGGTCAACGGGATCAACGGGGTCGTGTTCACGATGGATCCGTTCTGTCCCGGGGTCACGCGCGCGTGGCGGTGCCGAGGATCTGCGGGGCCGCCGGGAACGGCATGCCGGTGTCGGCGCTGGTCAAGGTGTCGACATGGCCGGTGGTGAAGCCGGCGTTCTCGATGGCGGTGAGGGTGTCGCGGGAGCAATGGCAGCCGCCTCCGAACCACGGCCAGACTCCCGTGGCGTCCAGGGCCTGCTGGAGGCGCCGCCGTCCGGTGTGCGGGTTGCGGACGTGTTCGAGGAACCGCAGCCGGCCGCCGGGCTTGAGGATGCGGGCGATCTCGGCAAGGGCGGTGGCCTGGTCGGGCACCGAGCACAAGAGGAGGGAGGCGACGGCGGCGTCGCACGAGCCGTCGTCGGCGGGGAGCCGGTCCGCCCAGCCGTCGACGACCTTGACCGGCACTTTGATCTGCCCGTTGTCCTGGGCGGCTCTGGTCTGGGCGAGGGCGCGCAGGTGGGGTTCGGGCTCGACGGCGATGACCTCGGTGACGGTGCCGGGGTAGTGCGCGAAATTGAGGCCGTTGCCTGCCCCGACCTCCAGGACGCGTCCGGCCAGGCCGTCGAGCAGGGCACGGCGGTGCGGACCGAGGCCGCGTTCCATCAGCAGGCTGGTGCGGGCGTAGAAGCGGGCGAACAGCGGATGGTGGTGGCTCATGGCGTCCCTCCCGAGACTCGGGCTAGCCTCCTTTCAGGAGGGTACGACATAGTGAAGTATGTACACAATGAAGTTGATGCCGAAGCTGCGGCCGGGCCCGGCGCGCTGGAGCGGTTGTTCGAGCTGGCCGCGATGACGTCAGAGTTCATGGAGCGCGGGATGGCCGCGCGTGGCCTCACGCGGGCGCGGGCGTCGGTGCTGTGGGCGCTGCACCAGCGCGGCCCGATGACGCAGCGGGCGCTGGCCGATCTGATCGGCGTGACCCCGCGCAACATCACCGGGCTGCTGGACGCGCTGGAAGCCGACGGGTTCGCCGAGCGCGGCCGACACCCGACCGACCGGCGCGCCGTCCTGGTCGCCCTCACCGCCCAGGGGACCGAGACGATGGACGGCCTGGCGAGCGAGTACGAGGACGGCTACAACTGGCTGTTCGACGGCGTCTCCGCCGAGGACCTGGCGGGGTTCGTATCGGTCGCGTGCACCGTCATGGACCGGATCCGCTCGATCGAGTGCTGATCCAGCAGATGTCGAGGGGCGGGAACGCCTCCAGGTCCGCCCGCCGGGCGCTCAGGCGCCGGCGGTGAAGCTGCGGCGCTCGATGAGGACGACGTCGCGCCACGTGCCGTGCAACCGGCCGAGGCGCCGGCGGGTGCCGACGGTGCGGAATCCGGCTTTGGCGTGCAGCCGCAGGCTCGGAGTGTTCTCCGGGAAGACGCCGCCTTGGATGGTCCAGACGCCGCCGGCCTCGGTGGCGGCGATGAACGCGTCCAGCAGCGAAGCGCCGACGCCCCGGCCACGTGCCCGCGGGCTGACGTAGATGCTGTGCTCGATGACTCCGGCGTAGCAGCAGCGGTCGGAGACCGGGCTGGCCGCGATCCAGCCGAGCACGTCGGTGCCCGGGGCCGCGGCGGCGTCGGTGGCGACGAACCGGTACCTGTCGAGCTTGGCGGCGTCGAACTCGGCCCAAGTGGGGACGGTGGTCTCGAAACTGGCGTCCCCGGTGGCCAGGCCTTGCCGGTAGATCGCCAGGACCTGGCCGGCGTCCGAAGCCGACATGGCGCGGATGTCGATACCGGTGCCGTGGTGCTGGTGGAGGAGGGGCATGGTGCTCTCTCGTGCGTGATGGGCGGGTGCGTGTTGTGCGGGGCACCACGTCGCCCTGGTCAGGCGGTGGGTCGGCTGACGGGAACGATCACCGTCGATGGTAGCCGTCGGCCTGCGCACCGCAGATGTCCACTCGGGCGTCGGCGCCCCTTGACAGCGGGGCGGGAAGCGTTCTAACTGGCAACAAACCTTTCAATTCCCCCCGCCGCTGAAGGGCCCGCTCCGATGAACTCCCTCCGACTCCCGCGCGCGCGATCGCGCTCCATAGGGCTCCTGGTCATCCTCTCCGCGCTGGTGCTGTCCGTGGCC
>NZ_SMJX01000399.1 GCF_004348535.1 Actinomadura sp. KC216 | reverse complement strand
ACCCCACCCTGGCGTCGCTGCTGAAGGGCGCCGGATACGCCACCGCCATGTTCGGCAAGTGGCACTGCGGCTTCCTGCCCTGGTACAGCCCGGTCAAGTCGGGCTGGGACGTGTTCTTCGGCAACCTGTCGGGCGCCGTCGACTACTACTCCAAGGTCTCCGGCTCGGGCGCGGACCTGTACGAGGGCGAGGTCCCGGCCGAGTCCCTCGACTACTACACCGACACCCTCGCCGACCGCGCCGCCGACTTCGTCCGGCGCGACCACGGCGGGCCGTGGCTGCTGAACCTCAACTTCACCGCCGCGCACTGGCCCTGGGAGGCGCCCGGCGACCGGGCGGTGAGCGCGCAGATCACCGCGCGGATCAGGGCGGGCGACTCGCGGGCGCTGTGGCACGACGACGGCGGCTCCCTGGACACCTACCGCAAGATGGTCGAGAGCCTGGACGGCGCCGTCGGACGCGTCCTGCGCGCGCTCCGCGCCACCGGCCAGGAGAAGGACACGATCGTCCTGTTCAGCAGCGACAACGGCGGGGAGCGCTTCTCCTACCAGTGGCCGCTGTCCGGCGGGAAGGGCGGGCTGAACGAGGGCGGCATCCGCGTCCCGAACATCCTGCGCTGGCCCGCCGCGATCCGTCCCGGGCAGGTCAGCCACGTGCCCGTCATCACCCACGACTGGACGGCCACGCTGCTGGACGCCGCCGGAGTGCGCCCGGGCGCCGGGCATCCGCTCGACGGGCACAGCCTCGTCCCGTACCTGCGCCACGGGGCCCGGCCGCCGCGCCGCGACCTGTTCTGGCGGACGAAGCAGGAGCGGGCGCTGCGCCGCGGCGACTGGAAGTACCTGCGCACCGCCTCCGGCGAGAAACTCCACAACCTGGCGGACGACCCGCGGGAACAGGCCGACCTCGCCCGGCGCCATCCCTCCCTGCTCGCGGACCTGCGCGCCGCATGGGAGAAGACCGACCGCGGACTTCTGCCCTATCCCGCGGGTTAAGTGCGAGGTCATCGCGAATGGACGGCATAGGGCCTGTCCAATCGGGAGATGGAAAATTCGCTGCGGCCGGTCGTCACCAGCCTGAATGTCCGTCGGACGGGTAGCGAGCGCCCGCTTCGCCGTCGGTTGCGCGGCGGAAATCCGCCAGCTCAGGGCCCCAGGCGCGCTGACCAGGCATTTTCACACCTCGGACACGATGGAACGTTCCTTGTCAAAAATGCGTGTCGAGCCCTGATGATCAAGGATTGACAGCGGTGGGGGGCCCGGTTAGTCTCCGGTTCAGATGGTGATCAACTCCATTGAGTGGGCGCCTGCAGGAATCGGATTTCGGTGCCCGCATTTCCGGTCGGCCGAAGCCGAGCTCCCCGTCGCCGCACAAGGAATTCGCATGATGCGCAAGGGCATCGCCATTTCCGCCACGAGCGCCGCGGTGCTCGCCGTCCTGACCGCGGCCGCCGTCCCGGCCGCCGCCGGCCCCGCGCCGCGGCTCGTCCCCGGCACCGATGAGATCAAGATCGCGATCGTCGCCTCGGACGGCCCCGGCTGCCCGCCCGGCACCGCCAGGGCCGTCCTCTCGGACGATCGCGAAGCCTTCCACATCGAATACACCGACTTCACGGTCCGGGTGGGCGGCACGGCGAAGCCGACCGACGCGCGCAAGTACTGCCGGCTCTCCGTGAAGGTGTACGCCCCGCAGGGCTTCACTTACGCCATCGCGCAGACGGACTACCGGCTGGGCGTCCACCTGCAGCCCGGCGCGAGGGGTACCCACAAGTCGAGCTACTACTTCCACGGCTCCTCATCGCCCCGGACCACCGAGTTCGCCATGGTCGGCCCCCAGGGCGGCCACTGGCAGTCCACCAACAAGGTGCCGGTGGACCAGCTCGTCTGGAAACCCTGTGACCAGGAGCGGAACATCGACATCAACACCGAGCTGCGCGTCGGGCTGGGAACCTCGGACCCGGCGGAGGCCAGCATGATCACCCTGAACTCCGACAACGGCAACAGGACGAGCTATCACTTCGCCTGGGGGCGGTGCCCGTAACGCCGTCGCGGCCCGTAGCCGCCACCGGGTGGTCGCGGCGGCCCGCGGAGTAATTGGTTTGTGCCAGCGGTGCTGATCACAAGGTTTTCAGCATACCTATCGGCGTCGAACACGCTCCGTTGCGGTTCCCGGTCGCGGGCCGCGCCATGCCGCACGTCCACCCGAGCGCGCGGCTTTCACTTGAGTGAAGGAGAGCCGCGTGTTCTTCATGTGCATTGCGCGCCGGAACGGCCGGTTGGTGCGAATGAGCCGAACGGGATCTGGGATCCGTATAAGATCAAGCCAGTGTGCAGGTCGGCGGCGGATTCGCGAGTGGCGGCGGCCGGGTTCGATTGCGCCATCGGTCGGCGGCGACCCGCGTCCATGCCGGAGAACGGTCCGCTGACCAGGGGCCCATCCGTTCCCGGATCCGGTTTCGGATCCCTCGGCCGGCCCCGGTCACGCCGGTTGCGCGCGCCGCGGAAAAGTTCGCCGGGCCGCGAGTGTGCGCAGGTCAATGAGGTGAAACAGTTTTCACCTGGGCTCACGGTAAGCCAGATGTTCCTTGCGCGCGGTGACAGGGCGATTAACTATGGCGTGGTCGCGCCACAAGGAACGGTTCCGGAGGTGGTCCATGCCCTGATATCGCGCTGATGAATCGACATCGGCGTGCTCTTGATCACGGATCCTGACGACTTCCCCCGTAGAGCCAGGCCCGACCCGTGAGAGCGGACACCATGACGAATGATCTTCTGTCCCTGTCGACGAGCGAATTCATCGGCGGTATCGAGACGGTCGCATCCAAGTTCGATTCCGCGACCTACCCTCAGCAGTATCTCTCCCCCGACGGCTGGGCGCTCCTGGTGAGGGCCGGAATCCGGCTCCCGACCCTGCCGAGACGGTACGGGGGCCGCGACAACCACGCCGAGATGTGCCGGGTCATCGAGACCGCGTCCGAGTCCAACCTCGCTCTCGGCGTGTACGTGACGGTGAACACGGCGCTGGGCCTGCTGCCCATTGTGAAGTGGGCCGGGGAAGAGGTCCAGCAGGAGATCCTGCCGCTGTTCGCCGGCGGCGATCCGCTGATGGCCGGCCTCGCCGCCACCGAACCGGGGGCCGGGTCGGCGCTGTCGGCCATGACGACCACGTTCGAGGAGGTCCACGGCGGCTACCGGATCCGCGGCCGGAAGCACTGGCAGGCGCTCAGCTCGTCCGCGCACTGGTGGCTCGTCGTCGCGAAGAACGTGGACCGCCGCGAGTACGGCTACTTCGTCGTCGAGCGCAGCGAGGGGTTCCGCACCGTCGAGCTGTACGAGGCGCTCGGCCTGAAACTGCTCGACTACGGGGTCAACGACATCGACGTGTTCGTCCCCCGGCACCGGCGGATCAACGCCGAAAAGGCGGGGCTCACCTCCGTGGACCTGTTCATGGCGTCGCGGGCGCTGCTGGCGGCGATGGGGGCCGGGTTCCTGCGCCGCATCAGCCGCGAGGCGCACGCCTACACCGACGGCCGCCAGATCGGGCGCAAGCTGCAGTCCAAGATCGGGTTCGTCGGGTACCGGCTCGCGGCCATCGACACCTCCGCCACCATCTGCGAGGCCCTCGCCCACCACGTGCGGACGGCGCTGGACTTCAAGGCCGACATGACCCCGGCCTTCCCCGCCGTCCAGGCCGTCAAGACCGTCGCCAGCGAGCGGATGGTCAGCGCGGCGCAGCACTACCAGCAGCTCACCGGCGGTGAGGGGTACCGCTGCGGATCGCCGACCAACATCGCCGGCCAGGCGTTCCTGGACTCGCGGGTCTTCACCGTCTTCGACGGCAACAACGACATGCTCAGCCAGCAGCTCGCCGCGTACTGCCTGACCCGGCGGGCCGGGCGCCCCCTCAGCCGGTTCCTCGCCGAATGGCCGCTCACGGCGGCCGGCGTCAGGGCACTCCAGGGCGACCTGAGCTTCCTCGACCAGCGCCTGGCCCAGGAGCACCAGGTCCTGGCCGGCCGCGCCATCGCCTACCTGTTCACGATGTCCCAGGTCCTCGTCTGGGCCGCCGAGACCGGCGCGGACATCGGCAGGGTCCGGCCCGCCATCGAGTTCCTCCGCAACGACGTCGCCGGTGTCGCCGCGGAGTTCCGCCTGCTGGCCACCGGACTGCTCGACACCGGGGCCACCGGGGGGTCCGGGGACACCGGTGGCGGGGTCCGGCCGGCCGGTGGTGGGTCCGGTGGCCGGTCCCGGTTCCCGTTCCGGCGTGGCCAGGGCCGGGGGGAGGCGGCGGCCGCCTTCGGCGACTGACGCCCCGCCGCCCTACCGGCCCGCCAGGCCCTCGCGGCGGTGGATCCGGTCGACCAGGTCGGCCGCCCTCCGCTTCATGAGGTCCAGCCCCGCCCTTCCCCACGGGCGCGGTTCGCTGTCCACGACGCAGATCGTGCCGAGAACCGTGCCCGTGCGGTCCGTCAGCGGGGCCCCGGCGTAGCTGCGGACCATGAGCTTGTCGACGATCGGGTTGCCGGCGAAACGCGGGTAGTCGAGGACGTCGTCGAGGATCAGCGCCTTGCGCCGGACGACGACGTGCGGGCAGTAGCCGGCGTTGAGGGGGACCCGCGCCCCGAGGACCCCTTCCACGACGGCCGCGGCGGCCGGCGGCGTGTACACGCCGCCGATGAACTGGTCGTTGCCGATGAGGTTCACAAAGGCCACCGGCGTGCTGGGAAGCCCGGCGAGCTCCTGCGCGTCCAAGGCGACCTCGTGGGCGAACTCGTCGAACTCGGCCTCCCGCGCCTGACCCAGACCGAGCTCCGCCAGCCGCGCCGCGCGCTGGGGCGCTTCGTGGTCGGGCGGCGCCAGAGGACGGGGGAGTTCGTACGCCTGGTCACTGAACTGGTACATCGCGGGGGCCTCCCTGTATGGGTGTGCGGTGACGGGCCTGAGCATGCGCGCGTGCTGCGTCAGACGGAGTTGACGGAGTTGGAGGCGGAGGGCGTGGCGGACGTGGCGGAGGCGGCGGTGAGGAGGTGCCGGACCAGGGCGCGCAGCACCGCGATGGCGGAGGAGCGGTCCCGCGCGTCGCACAGCACGATCGGCACGCGCGGGTCGAGCCCGAGCGCGGCGCGCACCTCGCCGGTGTCGTAGCGGAACGCGGCGTCGAACTCGTTCACGGCGACGAGGAAATGGGTTCCCCGGTTCTCGAAGAAGTCGACGGCCTCGAAGCAGTCCTCCAGGCGGCGGGTGTCGGCGAGCACGACCGCGCCGAGCGCCCCCGCGGACAGCTCGTTCCACAGGAACCAGAACCGCCGCTGCCCGGGCGTCCCGAACAGGTAGAGAACGATCCCGTGCTGGTCGAAGGTGATCCTGCCGAAGTCGAGCGCCACGGTGGTGGTCGACTTCTCCGCCACGCCGCCGAGGTCGTCGACGCCGACGCTCGCCGCCGTGATGAGCTCCTCGGTGCTCAGCGGTTCGATCTCGCTCACCGAGCCGACGAACGTCGTCTTGCCGACGCCGAACCCGCCCGCGATGAGGATCTTGACCTGCGTGGACGCCGCCGCAGGTTCGCTGTAGGGCGCCTCAGGCCCGTTGCCGGGCGGCTCAGGCTCGTTGTAGGCCATCGAGCAGTTTCTCCAAAAGGGCTCGGTCGTTGGGGTCCGCCGCGGTGTGCGCCATCTGCCGGCTCATCGCCCGGTGGTCCATCAGATCGGCGATGAGGATCTTGGTGACCACGACGGGGAGCCGCAGGTGCGCCGCGACCTCGGCCACGGACGTGGGGGTGCGGCACAGCCGCATCGCCTCGGCGTGCTCCGGGTCCAGGGCGGGGGGAAGGGCGCCGTCCGCGACCACCAGGGACAGCAGGTCCAGCTCGACGCTCGGGCGCGTGCGGCCGTCGGTCACCGTGTACGGGCGTACCAGCGGGCCGGCGCTCTCGTCGATCCAGACCTCCTCCTCGTCGGCCGTCATGGCATCCGGCTCCGGTCGCCCGGCACGGTCGCCGCCGAGCGCGCGGCGGTGTGCAGGAAGGGCCGGACGGCCTTGATCAGCCGTGCCATCTCGAAGCCGACGACGGACGGGTCGGCGTCCGCCCGCGCCAGCACCGCCAGCACGGAGTTGAACCCGGCCCAGGAGATGAACAGCTGGCTGGATTTGAGCTCCGCCACCACCTGCCGCACCTCGTTGCTGTCGTCGAACTTCATTCCGGTGCTCCGCGCGATGGAGAAGAACCCGGACGCGAGCGCGGACAGCTGCTCCGCGCTCGCACGGTCGAAGCCGTGGGCGGCTTTCAACAGGCCATCGGAGGACAGCAGCACGCTGCCGCGTATGACCGGAACCTCCTCGCTCAGCCCCCGCAACAGCCAAGCAAGATCTTGAGCCTGGTTCGGGGAGACAGCACTCAATGGACGCTCCTTACCATTCGTGATGATTCGTCAGCTCGGGCTGTCCGGGCCGTCCGCGGCGCCGTCGTCCTCCTGGACGCTGCGGATTCCCTTCTTGAACGCCGCCATCAATCCGGGGTTGTGCTCGACTTCCTCGTCCTGGTCGTCCTGCTGGAAGACCGGGGCGTCCGCCAGTTCGGGAGGGAGATGCGTCTGGGCCTGCCGCCGTGGCAGCGGCGGCCGCGCATCGCCGTTCCCCGACGCGGTCACCGTGTACGGGCGTACCAGCGGGCCGGCGCTCTCGTCGATCCAGACCTCCTCCTCGTCGGCCGTCATGGCATCCGGCTCCGGTCGCCCGGCACGGTCGCCGCCGAGCGCGCGGCGGTGTGC
>NZ_SMJX01000398.1 GCF_004348535.1 Actinomadura sp. KC216 | reverse complement strand
CGACTAACCGTTTGCGCGCCGCCCCTGCACGTCCTCTACACTTGACCAGGTCTAGTGGCGACCATCTCCGCCACACCCGGGCCCCCTTCGTCTAGCGGCCTAGGACGCCGCCCTTTCAAGGCGGTAGCGCCGGTTCGAATCCGGTAGGGGGTACCACACAGGCGCGCGATTCTGTCCCATCAGCCATCGCCGCAGCCGCTGCATCCTGCTGAGTTCCCACGATCTCGGACGTGATCGTGACTTCACACTCCACGGATCGATCGTCCCAACCGGCAGCAGATCCAGCGGTTCGGGACACGGACGCGGCGATGCCGCACTCCGCAGGTCCCGAAGCTTGGCCTGCGCGGCCTCCAGCTCGCCGGCGATCTGAGCGGCGCGTCCATTGATGTTCTGGACAAACGCCGGGCTGGGCTCATCCAACTGTTCAAGAGGATCCAGCACCCGCGCACGCCGCCGGGCCACCCGAGGAGTAGTCGCGCCCTGTTCGCGGCCCGGGTTTGTGAAGCTGATCTCTACTAGCAAACCTCGCCCCTGAGCTGCGAACTCAGGTTGGAAACTTCCCGGTGGGGTGGGAGTGGGATCGCATGCAGGGTGACCGCGTGGGTTGTTGCCGGGTTGGTCAGCTCCCGGGTTCTCGGGGTCGCGTGAACGAGGATCTTGGTGGGATGCAGGGGGCGTTCGATCACGCCGGCCGGGGTGACCGTTGTTTCGGTGAGTTCGCCGGTGAGGGTCATGCAGACCTGGGGTGTGGTGGTGCGGACCTGGGTTCGGGTCGCCGGAGGCCAGATGGTCAGCCAGCAGTACATGTGGGGGGCCGCTGGAACGGTCGTCGTCAGCAGGGTGCCGGCGGCGAAGCGGGTGAGCCACCGGACTTCTCGGTCGGCGGCCAGGCGGGTCAGGGCGGTGGCCAGTTGACCGAGGGTGGGGGTCGTCGTGGTCCGGGCGCCGTGGCCGCACAGGGTGATGTCGGGGATCGTGTCGGTCTTCGTCATGGTCACAGACCGAGGGAGCGGCCGATGAGCTCCTTCATGATCTCGGTGGTGCCGCCGTAGATCGTCTGGACGCGGCTGTTGGCCCACTGCTTGGAGATCGGGCTCTCCTTGAGGTAGCCGTAGCCGCCGTGCAGTTGGAGGCAGGTGTTGGCGATCTTCACCTGAAGTTCGGTGGTCCACCACTTCGCCTTGGCTGCGGTGGTGATGGAGAGTTCGCCGGTGTTCAGCCGGGCGATGCAGTGTTCCAAGAACACGCGAGCGATGGTCACCTCGGTGTCCATGGTGGCCAACTGGAACTTGTTGTGCTGGAACGTACCGATCGCCTGGCCGAACGCCTGGCGCGTTCGGCAGTAGTCGAGGGTCTCGGTCAACATCTGCTCGGCCGCCGCGACCGCCACCGTGGCGATGCTCAGGCGTTCTCTGGGCAGGCCCGCCATGAGGTACGCCATGCCCGCGTTCTCCCGGCCGATCAGGTTGGCGGCCGGGACCCGGCAGTCCTCGAAGAACAGCTCGCAGGTGTCGCTGGCCGCCCAGCCGAGCTTCTCCAGACGCTTGCCCCGGGAGAAGCCCGGGGTCCCGCGTTCCACCACCAGGAGGCTGAGGCCGCGGTCCGTTCTGGTCGCGGTGAGGACGAGGTCGGCGTTCTCCCCGCTGGTGATGAACGTCTTCTGGCCGTTGAGGACGTAATGATCGCCCTCCTTGCGGGCGGTGGTGCGGATGTCGGCGACATTCGAGCCCGCGTCGGGCTCGCTGATGGCGATGGCGGCGATCAGGTCGCCCGAGCAGACCCCGGGGAGCCAGCGCTCCTTCTGCTCGTCGGTGGTGCGGTGGGTGAGGTAGGACGCCACCACGTCGTTGTGGGCCACGAAGCCCGGGGCGGTGAGACGCGCCTTGACCAGTTCCTCGGCGAAGATCGCATGGTAGGTGAAGTCCGGCTGGCCCGCCCCGCCGTACCGGGTGGGGACGCCCATGCCGAGCAGGCCGGTCTTCCCTGCCTTCAGCCAGAGACCGCGGTCGATGATGCCCTGCCGCTCCCACTCGTCGTGGTACGGGACGGCTTCCTGCTGGAGGAACTTCTGGCACATCTGCCGGAAATCCTCGTAGATCTCCTTCATGCGGCGCTCCTCAGGTGCTCGGCGACGATCTCCAGGGCGGTCTCCGGGGTCTGCATGAGGGCGAAGTGGCCGCCGGCGATCTCCACCCGGCGACAGTGCGCGGTGGTGTGCTCGGCCCACTGCCACATCTGCTCGGGGGGAACGTAGATGTCGTCGCGGGCGGCGATCAGGGTGAGGGGATGGTCGACCTTCAGGTTCTTCTGGTGCGGGAACTGCAGGCGGATCGCGTAGTCCTCGCGCATCAGCCGTACCAGGTGGCGGCCCAGCTCCGCGTTCTCCAGGACCGCTCCGGTGGTGCCGCCGTCCTTCACGACCTTTTCGAGGAGTTCGCGGTCGCTGAGATGGGCGGTCTCGTCCGGGACGACCAGGCGGGGCGGCACCGCCGCCGACAGGAACTGGCGGACCGGGGGCTCGGCCATGTGCGCGGCGACCGTCAGGCTGATCGTGGCGCCGAAGCTGTGGCCGAACGTGGCGTAGGCCGTGTCCGGGTGTTCCCGCCGCACCCGTTCCAGATCCTTGGCGATGTGGTCGGCCATCGCCATGGCCAGGAGGTCCAGGTCGCCGGTCTTCGGTTCGCGGAGCCTTGGGCCGCGGCCCGGCTGGTCCACGCCTTTGGGGACGATGTCCCCGGTCCTCTTCCAGGTGCGGTAGACCATCGAGGTCGCTCCCGCGTGGGGGAAGCAGTAGAGCCGGATCACAGTGGTGAGTCCTCCGTGGAGACGCGTTCGGCCAGCATGAGGGTGGTCAGGTTGGTCGGGACGCTGAGGATGGCGGGGAAGACCGATGCGTCGACGATCCGCACGTTCTCCAGGCCGTGCACTCGGCAGTCCTGGCCGACCACCGCCATGGGGTCCGTCGCCGGGCCCATCCGGCAGGTGCCCATCGCGTGCCAGCCGGGGTTCATGATGTTGCGGACCGCGGCGCGCATGGTGCGGTCGTTGCCGATCATCCTGTCGGTCCAGAACTGCGTGCGCTCCAGGTGGGCGGTGACCTTGGGCGAGCGCAGGATCCGCCAGCCCTTGCGCACGCCGCATATCAGGCGGTTCACGTCCTCCTCGATGCCGCCCATGCCCAGCACTATCTCGGGCCCCTGGTCCGGGGCCAGGCTTCGCGCCCGTACGTGGCCGGTGGACTTCGGGCGCATCAGCATGACCGACAGGCCCACCGCCATGGGTGCCTTCAGCCGGTCGACGAAGCCGGGGATCGTGTCGCTCGCCACGTTGTTGAGCAGCCCCACCTGGACGTCGACGTCGTCGTCGAACTCGCTGGACATGCGTCCGGCCACCTGGCGCCAGGGCCGGCCGGGCCTGCACACGCCCGGCCGGGGGATCGACCAGATGACCACCGAGGGGTGGTCGGCCAGCCGCTCGCCCACGCCGGGGAGATCGAGGACTTGGTCGACGCCCAGGTGTTTCGCCAGGTCGGCCGAGCAGACGCCGGAGCGTTGGAGGATGGGGGGCGTCCCCACCGCGCCCGCGCAGAGCACGACGTTCCTCGTCCTCTCGATGGTGTGGTCGTCGAGTTCCACGGCGGTGGCCCGTGTTCCCTCGAAGAGGACGCGGACCGCCTGAGTTCTGGTGCGCAGTTCCAGATTGGGCCGGTCGCGTACCGGGTCGAGGTAGACGGTCGCGGCGTCCTGGCGTACGCCGTTCACCGCGTTGGCGGGGACGGGGCCAACGCCTTCCTCTGCTCCGGCGTTGAGGTCCGGGAGGTCCGGTAAGTCCAGGCGGTTGCACTCGTGCCAGAAGTCGGTTTCCAGTTCGTGGAGGTCTTCCGGGCCGGGGCGCCGTATGGGGAGGCCGTCGGTCTCCAGCCTGTCGTAGTAGGGGACGACCTTTTCCCAGGACCAGTCCGGGTTGCCCGCCGCGGCCCACCCGGCGAGGTCGCGGGGAAGGGCCCGCATGGCGATCGCGCCGTTCACCGCGGAGGAGCCGCCCACGACCTTGCCCAGGCTGTAGGGGAAGCGCGTCCAGAGGGCCCGGGACGTTCCGGCGTCCGCCGTGCGCAGGTTGGCCCGGTGGTCCCAGTTGTAGCCCTGGAGGATCAGCCTTCCCGCGTCGCGCAGCGGGTTGTCCTCGGCCGGCTGGTCGTCGCCCGCCTCCAGGAGGAGCACGCGGGCGCCGGTCGCCGACAGGCGGGCCGCCATGACGCAGCCCGCCGATCCGGCGCCGACGACGATGTGGTCCCAGGTCATGGCGCGGGCTCAGCGATGATCTCGGCGAAGGAGGCGATGGTCGCGTTCAGGAACAGCGCCTCGACGACCTCGTCCTCGGTGCCGGTGTCGATGCCGAACTCGTCGCGCAGCCGGGTGATGATGCCCATCGCGTGCAACGAGTCGCCGCCGACGTCGAAGAAGCCGTCCTCGGTGCCGAAGTCGTCGTGCCCGAGCTGTTCGCCCCAGATCTTCAGGAGCCGCTCCTCGACCCGGTTGCTCGGGGCGGCGTGTCCCGCTTCCGGCGGGTCGTCGGTCCAGGGGAGCGGCAGCGCGGCGCGGTCGATCTTGCCGTTCGTGGTGAGCGGCAGCGCGTCCAGCCGCAGATAGTGCATCGGCACCATGTAGTTGGGCAGCACGTTCCGCAGCTCGGCGCGCAGCGCGACCGGGTCCGCCTCGTCCGCCACGACGTAGGCGGTGAGCTGGCGCTGCCCGCTGCCGGGGTGTGCCGGGGCGGTGACCATGACCTGGCGGACGCCGGGCAGCCGGGCGAGCGCGGCCTCGATCTCGCCGAGCTCCACCCGGTAGCCGTTGATCTTCACTTGGAAGTCCTCGCGGCCGAGGATCTCGATGTCTCCGCCGGGCAGGTACCGGCCCAGGTCGCCGGTGCGGTAGAGGCGTTCGCCGGTGTTCGGGTGGACGATGAAGCGCTCGGCGGTGCGGTCCGGGTCCTCCCAGTAGCCCTGCGCGACGCCGGTCCCGCCGATGTGGATCTCGCCGGTGACGCCGACCGGGCATGGCTCCAGCCACGTGTTGTACACGTGCAGGGTCTGGTTGGCCAGCGGCTTGCCGTACGGGATGCTCGTCCACTCCGGCGGGACATGGCCGATCGGGTGGTGCACCGACCAGATCGAGCCCTCGGTCGCGCCGCCCAGGCTGATCAGCCGCACCTCGGGCAGGAGCGCGCGCACCTGGCCGGGCAGGTCGACCGGGATCCAGTCGCCGCTGAGCAGCGCCAGGCGGAGGGTATCGCCCCGGTGCGCGGTCTCGGGGGTCAGCGACTCGGCCCACATCCGCATCGGCGCGGGAACGCTGTTCCAGATCGTTACGCCGTGCCGGTCGACGAGATCGGTCCAATGCCCGGGGTCGCCCGAGCGTTCGGGAGAGGGGATCACCACGGTCCCGCCCGCGCCCAGGACGCCGAAGATGTCGTACACCGACAGGTCGAAGTTGGTCGGGGCCAGTGCCAGCACCTTGTCGCGGGCGGTCACCGCGAACCGCCGGTTGATGTCCTGGACGGTGTTGGCGGCGGAGCGGTGTGTGATCGCCACGCCTTTGGGGGTGCCGGTGGAGCCGGAGGTGAAGATGACGTACGCCAGGTCGTCGTGGGACCGGCGGTTCTTCGGGCGGTGGGCCGGCTGATCCCGGGTCTCCTGCTCGTCGAAGGTCATGACCTGGACGTCCCGCGGCCAGGCCGCGCGCAGGTCGGGCTCGGTGACCAGAGCCCTCGCGTGGCAGCGGCGCAGGAGCCGGTGGCGGCGCTCCTCGGGCAGCTCCGGGTCGATCGCCACGTACGCGGCGCCCGCGTGCAGCACGCCGAGGATCGCGCTGATCTGTGCCGCGCCGGGGCGCATCGACACCGCGACGAGTTCGTCGGGCTCGCACCCGGGCAGCCGGTGGGCGAGGCGGTGGGCGTCCTCGGTGATCCGGCGGTAGGTGACCTCGGTGCCGTCGGCGATGACCGCGACCGCGTCCGGGGTGCGGTCGGCCGCCTCGGCGACCAGTTCGTGCAGCAGGCGCGGCGGGATGTCGGCCGCGGTCGCGTTGGCGCGCCGGCGTTCGGCGAGCTGGTCGGCGGGCAGCGGGACCACGCCGCCGGTCCGGTCCCAGATGCCGGGGTCGTCGATGAGCCGGTCCAGCAGGGTCCGGTACGCCTGGAACATGGCGTCCAGCGACCCGGCGGGGAACAGCTCCTCCACCGCGTTCCACGTCACCGAGACACCGCCGTCCTCGGCGAACACCTGGTTCTCCAGCCAGATCTGCGCGGTCTGACCGGCCACGTGCACCGGGTCGCCGAAACCGCCCCACGCCGGGCCGGTCGCGCCGTCCAGCGTGCTGGTGAACACCACCGGCATCGAGACGCCGCGCCCGTCGCCGCGGTGGCGGGTCAGCTCGCGCAGCACCCGGACCCCGCCGAACGCCGTGTGCGCCATGTCGGTGCGCAACCGCCGTTGTAGGGCCGCGGCGCGTTCGGCGAACGGCTGCTCGGCGGTGCTGTCGACGGCGAGCAGGTTCGGAGCCAGGAAGTTGCCGACGAGTTCGTCGACTCGCGGGTGCAACGGCCGCCGGTCCAGCACCGACACCGTCACCGTGCACTCCTGCCGCTTGGACCAGGTGCGCAGCACCTCGGCGTAGGCGGCGAGCAGGACGCTCGTGGAGGTCAGACCCCGGGCGCGCGCCGCATCCGTCAGGCAGGCCCACCGCTCGTGCGTCAGCAGGTGGTGCCGGCGTGTGAAGACCGGCCGGTCGACCTGTTCGGGCGGGACCGCCAGGGGGAG
>NZ_SMJX01000397.1 GCF_004348535.1 Actinomadura sp. KC216 | reverse complement strand
CACCCGGTGCGGGGTGGGGGTCGTCGAGGGCGGCCCGGGCACGCGGCTCCGGCTGGTGCACGTGTCCGTCGTGCGGACCGCCCCCGGCGACGACATCGCCCTGCGCCTGCTGGGCATCGAGACGGGCATCGAGGCGCTCGTGGACGAGCTGCGCCCCGAGGCCGTCGCCGTCGAGCGCGTGTTCTCCCAGCACAACGTCCGCACCGTGATGGGCACCGCGCAGGCCGCCGGGATCGCGATCCTGGTGGCGGCCCGCCGCGGGCTGCCCGTCACGCTGCACACCCCGAGCGAGGCCAAGGCCGCCGTCACCGGGAACGGCCGCGCCGACAAGGCCCAGGTGACCAGGATGGTGACCCGGCTGCTGTCCCTGGACGCGCCGCCCAAGCCCGCGGACGCGGCGGACGCCCTCGCGCTCGCCATCTGCAACGTGTGGCGCGGCGGCGCCCAGCAGCGCCTCGCGCACGCCCAGCGGTCGCGGATCGAGGAGGCGGTGCGCGCCGAGCGGGAACGCCTCGCCGCCCGGAGCGGCGCCTCCCGGCGAAACGCCGTCCCGACCAGAGAAGGAGCCAGCGAATGATCGCCTTCGTCAGCGGCCGGGTGGCCGCCGCCGGGCCCGACGGGGCGGTGATCGACGTGCACGGCGTCGGCCTGTCGGTGCAGTGCACCCCCGCCACGCTCGCGGGGCTGCGGGTCGGCGAGCAGGCGAAGGTGCCGACGTCGCTGGTCGTCCGCGAAGACTCCCTCACCCTCTTCGGGTTCGCCGACGACGACGAGCGCGCCGTCTTCGAGCTGCTGCAGACCGCGAGCGGCGTCGGGCCGCGGCTCGCGCTGGCGATGCTCGCCGTGCACACCCCGAACGCGCTGCGCCGCGCGATGGCCACCGAGGACGTCACCGCGCTGACCCAGGTGCCCGGCATCGGCAAGAAGGGCGCGCAGCGCATCGTCCTGGAGCTGAAGGACCGCCTCGGCGGCCCGGTCGGGGACGGCGCCGCCGACGTCCGCGCACCCGCGAGCGCCGAGCCGTGGCGCGAGCAGGTCCAGATGGGCCTGATCAACCTCGGCTGGTCCGCCAAGGACGCCGACGCCGCCGTGTCCGCCGTCGCCGCCGACCTCGACGGGGCCGAAGCGCCTCCCGTCGCGACCCTCCTGAAGTCCGCTCTCAAGAAGCTGAGCAAGGGATGAGCGAACCCGAGCGGCTGGTGTCGGCGGGCGCGGACGGGCCCGAGGAGCAGATGATCGAGGCCGCGCTCCGGCCCAAGAAGCTCGACGACTTCATCGGGCAGGAACGCGTCCGCGAGCAGCTCTCGCTCGTGCTGCACAGCGCCCTGCGGCGCGGCCGGACGCCCGACCACGTGCTGCTGTCCGGCGGCCCCGGCCTCGGCAAGACCACCCTCGCCATGATCATCGCCGCGGAGCTGGGGCAGCCGCTGCGGATCTCCTCCGGGCCCGCCATCGAGCGGGCCGGGGACCTCGCGGCCGTGCTGTCGACCCTCGCCGAGGGCGAGGTGCTGTTCCTGGACGAGATCCACCGCCTGGCGCGCCCCGCCGAGGAGATGCTCTACATGGCGATGGAGGACTTCCGGGTCGACGTCGTCGTCGGCAAGGGCCCCGGCGCCACCGCGATCCCCCTGGACATCGCGCCGTTCACGCTGGTCGGGGCCACCACCCGGGCGGGGATGCTGCCCGGCCCGCTGCGCGACCGGTTCGGGTTCGTCGCGCACATGGACTTCTACGAGCCCGCCGAGCTGGAGGTCATCGTCCGGCGGTCGGCGCGGCTGCTGGACGTGGAGATCAGCGACGACGGCGCCGCCGAGGTCGCCGGGCGCTCCCGCGGCACGCCGCGCATCGCCAACCGGCTGCTGCGCCGCGTCCGCGACTACGCCGAGGTCCGCGGCGACGGGACGGTCACCAGGGAATCCGCCCGGACGGCCCTGGCGTTGTACGAGGTGGACGAACGGGGCCTCGACCGGCTCGACCGGGCCGTGCTCGGGTCGCTGCTGCGCAAGTTCGGCGGCGGTCCGGTCGGCCTGTCGACGCTGGCGGTGGCGGTCGGGGAGGAGCCGGAGACCGTGGAAGTGGTCGCCGAGCCGTTCCTCGTCCGGCAGGGCCTGCTGGCCAGGACGCCGCGCGGACGGGTCGCCACGGGCGCCGCATGGGCGCATCTCGGGCTGACCCCGCCCCCGACGGCGCCGATGGCCGGGACGCTGTTCGATATCGAGGAAGACCGGGACGAGAGGGCCGATCGGCCCGAATAGTGATCATTCGGGTAACGGGTTGGGAACTTCCCGGCGTCGTCGATCGTCGCGTCGTTGCCGGGGTCTGGCGTACTCTCTAGACTCCGGGACTTGGTCGACCGTTCTCCAGCCGGCGGTCCCGTGGACGTGACCGGTCCGGTCACAAGGCTCCGGTCACAAGGCTGGGCTAACGACATCGGAAGGATGCCCCTGTAATGGGCAGCGAACTTATTCTCGCCGCGGAATCGGGCGGGAGCGGTGCTTTCAACCTGCTCCTGCTCCTCGCCGTTCCCCTGGTCTTCTACTTCCTGCTGATCCGGCCGCAGAGCAGGCGCCGCAAGCAGCAGATGGAGATGCAGAACGCCATGACGCCCGGTGCCCGGGTGCTGACGACCAGCGGCATGCGCGCCACGGTCGTCGAGGTCGATGACGACGGCGTCGTGCTGGAGATCGCCGACGGGGTCGAGGTGCGCTTCGTCAAGGCCGCCGTCATGCAGGTCCTCAAGGACGACGAGCCCGAAGACCTGGACGACGAGCACGACGAGGCGGGCGAGGACGACGACGGCGACGCCGTCGACCTCTCCAAGGACGGCGTCGAGGACGCCGCGGACGACCAGGCCGAGTCCGAGGGGGCGGACGAGGACGAGGAGTCCAAGCCCAAGGGGAGGACCAAGGTCAAGGCGTCGGACAAGCCGTCCGCCTGACCTTCCCCGGTGTCGGAAAACTAGACGGGAAGTAAGACGACAAGTGGCTCCGCCCAGTACCGCTCCCAAGCCGGGGCGCACGCTTCTCGCGCTCTTCGCCATCCTGGTCGTGCTCTCCGGCGTCGCCGTCTGGCAGGGCCAGACGACGCCCAAGCTGGGGCTGGACCTCGCCGGCGGCACGACGGTGACGCTCACCGCCAAGACCTCCTCCGGCAAGAACCCGCCCGCCCAGCAGATGGACCAGGCCGTCAAGATCATGACCCAGCGGGTCAACGGCCTCGGGGTCTCCGACGCGGAGGTCGCCAAGCAGGGCAGCAACAACATCGTGGTGAACGTGCCCGGGGAGGGGCAGGGCCGCGTCGTCAGCCTGATCGGCACGACGGCGAAGCTCCAGTTCCGCCAGGTGTTCGCCGTCGCCGACGGCAAGCCGTCCACGGGCACGCCTCCGGCACCGGGCGCGATCCCGTCGGCGAGCCCGTCCGGCGACGCCAAGCCCGGCGACGGCAAGAGCCCGTCGCCGGAGGCCACGCCGTCCACCAGCGCCAAGCCGTCGGGGTCCGCGTCGGCCACGCCGCGCGGCAAGGCGCTGTCGGGCGCGCTCACGGAGCCGACGCCGTCCGGCTCGGCGAGTCCGTCCGGTGCGCCGTCCCCGACGTCGCCGCTGGTCCCGCCGTCCGGCCAACCCCTGCCGGGCCAGGACCCGCGGGCGCCTCCGCAGGACTACGCCGGCGTCACCGACAAGGCCGTCATCCAGCAGTTCGAGGCGCTCAACTGCTACACCGGCGACCGGCGCGCCCCCGGGTCCAACGACCCGAACCGCAAGTTCGTCGCCGCCTGCGACCAGGACGAGGAAGGCGGCCAGATCGCCAAGTACATCCTCGGACCCGTCCGGGTGCTCGGCGAGAACGTGGACGGCGCCAACGCGATGCCGCCGAACGCCCAGCAGGGCCAGGCCAGCTGGTCGGTCTCGCTCGACTTCGACGGCAAGGGCGCCCGCCAGTTCGGCGAGGTCACCACCGACGCCTACGGCGCCTACCAGCAGGACCCGAACTCCCCCCGGGCGCAGGTCGCGATCGTGCTGGACGGGCAGGTCGTCTCCGCGCCCAGCATCAGGGAGGGCGCGATCACCGGCGGCACCGCCAGCATCGACGGCCCGCCCGACAGCTTCGACCAGCGGTACGCGACCGACCTCGCGAACGTCCTCAAGTACGGGGCGCTGCCGCTGGAGTTCACGCAGAGCTCCATCGACGAGGTGTCCTCCACGCTCGGCTCCGACCAGCTGACCGGCGGGCTCATCGCCGGCGCGATCGGGCTCGGCCTCGTCGTCCTGTACTGCATGTTCTACTACCGGGGCCTCGGCCTCGTCGCGGTGTCCAGCCTGATCGTGGCGTCTGGCATCACCTACCTCGCGGTCGTGATCCTCGGTGAGGGGATGGGCTTCCGGCTCTCGCTCCCGCACATCATCGGCCTGATCGTCTCCATCGGCATCACCGCCGACTCGTTCATCGTGTACTTCGAGCGGCTGCGGGACGAGCTGAGAGCCGGGCGCAGGCTCCGGCCGTCGGTGGAGACCGCCTGGAAGCGGGCGCGGCGCACCATCCTGGTCGCCGACGCGGTGACGTTCCTCGCCGCGCTGGTGCTGTACTTCCTCGCGGTCGGCGGCGTCGCCGGGTTCGCGTTCGCGATGGGCCTGACGACGCTCATCGACGTCGTCGTGGTGTTCTTCTTCACCAAGCCGCTCGTCGCGCTGCTGTCGCGGACGAAGTTCTACGGCCGCGGCCATCCGCTGTCCGGCCTCGACCCGCGCAAGCTCCATCGCGCGGCGCAGAAGACGTCCGCCGCCACCGCCGGCACGAGCCAGGAGGTCTGAGCCATGGGACTGCGTTCCGCCACCTCGCGGATCTACCGTGGCGAGATCAGCGCCGACATCGTCGGCCGCCCGAAGATCTGGGCGGCGATCTCCGGCCTGCTGCTGGTGATGTCCATCGCGGGGCTGCTGGTCCAGGGCCTCAACTTCGGCGTCGAGTTCAAGGGCGGGTCCGTCTTCACGTTCAAGGCGCCCAGCGCCTCGATCGAGGAGGTCCGCGCCGCCGTCGCCGGTGGCGACGTCCACCAGGTGATCGTGCAGAAGGCCGGCGGCGACTGGCGTGTCACGACCGAGAGCCTCACGTCGACGCACGTCACCGAGGTCAAGACGCACGTCAGCAAGGAGCTGAACGTCCCCGCCGAGAAGATCAGCACGCAGGTCGTCGGCGCCTCCTGGGGCGGTGAGATCCAGGAGAAGGCGTGGCAGGCGCTGATCGTCTTCATGATCCTGATCATCGGCTACCTGTCGCTGGCGTTCGAGTGGCGGATGGCGGTCGCCGCCGTCGTCGCCCTCGTCCACGACCTGGTGATCACGGCCGGCATCTACGCCTGGTCCGGGTTCGAGGTCACACCGGCGACCCTGCTGGGCTTCCTGACGATCCTCGGTTATTCGCTGTACGACGCGGTCGTCGTCTTCGACATGATCAAGGAGGTCACGAAACCGCTCACCCCGACCTCCAAGACGACCTACAGCGAGGCGGCCAACCAGGCGCTCAGCAGCACGCTGGTGCGCTCCCTGAACACCTCCCTGGTGGCGATCCTCCCGGTCGGCGCGATCCTGTTCATCGGCACCACGCTGTTCGGCGCCGGGACGCTGAAGGACCTGTCGCTCGCCCTGTTCGTCGGCATGATCGTCGGGACGTACTCCTCGATCTGCGTGGCGACGCCGCTGCTCGTCCAGTTCAAGGAGCGCGAGCCGAAGTACAAGCAGATCCGCGCGAACCTCGCCCGGCGCGAGCAGAGCGCCAAGCGGCAGGCCAAGGCCGCCAAGGTGAAGGCCACCGCCGGCGGGCCGAGGGAGGCGCCCGACGACGCGCCGTCCGACGGGTCGTCCGGCGGCGAATCCGGCGACGACGCCACCGACCTCAGAAGCACCGTCACCGTGAAGAAGGTGGTGCAGACGGGGCCGCGGCAGCAGCCCAAGCGCGGCACCCGCCAGCAGCGCCGCGGCGGCGGCGGCAAGTAGCACGCGAAAGCAGGACCGGCAGGACGCACCGGGCCGTGCCCGCATCCGTCACGGATCTCGTGACAGGGTGCGGGCACGGCCCGTGCGGGCATAGGAGATCGGCACGATGACGGCCGATATCGGCACAGGGAGCGCGACGTGGACCTCGGCAAGCTGATCCAGGACCGGATCCGCGACGTGGACGACTACCCGCAGCCCGGCGTGGTCTTCAAGGACATCACGCCGCTGCTGGCCGACCACGTCGCGTTCGCCGGCGTCGTGGACGCGATCGTGAACCACTACGGCCGCGGCACCATCGACAAGATCGTCGGCATCGAGGCGCGCGGCTTCATCCTCGCCGCGCCCGTCGCCTACCACTTCGGCGCGGGGTTCGTCCCGGTGCGCAAGAAGGGGAAGCTGCCGTCGCGGACGCACGAGGAGACCTACGATCTCGAATACGGGACCGAGACGATCGAGATCCATCTCGACGCGCTCCGGCCCGGCGAGCGGGTGCTGATCGTCGACGACGTCCTCGCCACCGGCGGGACGGCCGCGGCCGCCGCCGAACTCGTCCGGCGCAGCGGCGCGGAGGTCGCCGGGCTGTCGGTCCTGCTGGAGCTGTCGTTCCTCAACGGACGCGACAAGCTGCGGAATCTCGACGTTCATTCCCTGGTTACGGTCTAGTACGAAATGGGCGCCGGATACACTGGCGCAATCAGGGCCCGGTGGGGACGGGCGCGTCCCGCGGGGCACGGAGGCGATCGCGCCCGCACGGCTAAGGAGGCTGGGTGCCAGGTGAGGTGGTATCGACCGACGCGGTGAACGACGCCGCCGAGGCCCCCACGGCAGGGGCCCGCCCGGCG
>NZ_SMJX01000396.1 GCF_004348535.1 Actinomadura sp. KC216 | reverse complement strand
GGGGCTGACCGCCGGGCGGGCTAAGGTCCGGCGAACTCCACGCGGTGCGTCTTGGCCTCCGGATGCGCGGCGGCGAGCAGCCGCAGGCCCTCCTCCTCCAGCGCCGCACGGTCCCGCTCCGGGACGGGGTCGAACGGATCGATCCGCAGCACCGCCTCGCCGCGCTTCTTCTCGATCTTCCACATGCCGTGGACGAACCCGTCCACCAGGAACGTCGCCCGGATGATGCCGTTCACGGTGAAGACCCGCTTGCGGTGCTCCTCCCTGATGATCCGGGCCCGGTCGGCGTGCGAGAGCAGCAGGTTGTCGAAGTCGGGGACGAACCGCACCGGCGCCGGGACGTCCGGATCCGGACGCGGCGCGTCCGGCAGGTCGTACAGCGTGCGGCCGTTCTCGTCCTGGAACGCGACCAGCCGGGGGACGAGCCGCTCGACGACCTCGCCGAGCCGGGTCAGGCCCGACCAGTGCTGCACGTCCTGCACGCTCGCCGGCCCGAACGCGCCCAGATAGCGCAGGACGAGATCGTCCAGGGAGAGGACGGGCGGGGTGTCGCCGTCCAGCCACGTGTCGAGCGTCGTGTGCCGGGCCATGCCCGAGGCGCCCCAGATGCCGCGCGGCGGGACCTGGACGAGCGGCAGCCGGAGCCGGACGGCCCAGCCGAGCAGCGCGGCGTCGTCGTCCGGCCACCGCTCCGCCAGCAGTGTCCGCAGCTCCTTGTCGGTGCGCGGCTCCTCCGCCAGCAGCCGCCGCGCCTCGGCGACGACCGCGTCGAGGTCGATGCCGTCCAGATCCGCGGCCCGGGACTTCAGGTAGTTGTCCAGGACGGCCTGCGTGTGCGGCCGCAGCGCGCGGGCGTCGCGGGCGCTGACCAGGTGCAGCGTGCCGCGCATCAGGACGATCCGGAGCGCGCGGCGGGCGGTCATCAGCTCGCCGGCCTCGCCGAAGTCGAAGCCCGCGAGGCGGCTCCACAGCCCGATGTACGGCGGGTTCGGCGCCTGCGACTGCATGCCGACGAGGTGCTCGATCGCGTCCAGCGCGGGCATCGCGTGCCGCTCCAGCAGCAGCTGCCGGGCCAGCAGCGCCCGGTTCAGCGCCCGCCGCCCGAGCACGGGCCGGTGGTCAGCCGTCATAGCGTCCCCGAAGCTCCTGCCAGGTGGGAGGAGGGCCCGGAAGCTCCTCCCTTCCGGTCAGGTGCAGGGCGTCGAGCATGAGCGCCAGGTAGCGGTGCTGCAGCTGGTTCATGCGCTCATCGTCGCCGATCCGGATGGAGTGCAGGTACTCCAGCATCACCGAGATGTCGCCGACCTCGATCTCGGGACGCAGCGCGCCCGCCTCCTGCGTCCGCTCCAGCAGCCGCTTCGTCGCGAGGTGGATCGCCTGCCCCTTGCGGCTCATCTCCTCGGTGACCTCGAAGCTGCCCGCGAGCCGCATGGTGAGCGACCCGGCGCCGATGTCCAGGCAGCGGCGCATGAACCCGGCGAACGCGTCCCAGGGGTCGCCGTCATCGTCCAGCGCGGCCTCCACCTGGGCGAGGTAGCGGTCCATGCCGTCGTCGGCGAGCTTCTGGAGCAGGTCCTCCTTGCTCTTGTAGCGGCGGTACAGCGCACTGATCCCGACCCCGGCGTGCTCGGCGACGGCCGAGATCGGCGCGCCGGGATCGGCGGTGAACACCGTCCGCGCCGCCTCCCGGATCAGCTCGTCGTTGCGTGCCGCCTGCGCTTTGCGCCCGCTCATGGGCGCCGGTGCCGTGGTCTCCATGCCACCACTTTAAGGGAACGAACAATTCCGTTCTATCCTCTCCGGCGCTCTTGACGGTGGCCGCATCGTGAACGTATGTTCATGAACATGTGTTCATAATGCGGAAGGGGAGCGATGGTGGAGATCGTCAACGTCCATCAGGCGGAGGCGTGGAACGGCTACGAGGGGCGCCACTGGGCCGATCACCACGACCGGTACGACGCCGCCAACGGCGTGTTCAACGAGCCCCTGCTGGACGGCGCTGCGATCGGGCCGGGCGATCGCGTCCTCGACATCGGCTGCGGGAACGGGCAGGCCACCCGGCTCGCCGCCCGCCGGGCCCGGGACGGCGGCGCGACGGGCGTGGACCTGTCGGCGCCGATGCTCGCCCGCGCCCGGGCCCTCGCCGAGGAGGAGGGCGTCCAGAACGTGACGTTCGAGCAGGGCGACGTGCAGGTGTACCCGTTCGCGGAGGGCGCCTTCGACGCGGCGATCAGCCGGTTCGGGGTCATGTTCTTCGCCGACCAGGTCGCCGCGTTCGCCAACGTCCGGAAGGCGCTGCGCGAGGGCGGGCGGCTGGCGTTCCTGTCGATGACGCCGCTCGGCGACACCGACCTCGGGGCCGTCCTCGGGGCGCTCGCCTCGCTGCCCGCCCGCGGCGCGCCCGCGACCGGGGACCATGGGCCGCTGTCGCTGTCCGATCCGGAGCGGGTCGGCGAGATCCTGACGGCGGCCGGGTTCGCCGACGTCTCCTGCCGCCGCCTGGAGGCGGAGCAGATCCTCGGACCGGACGCCCGGGACGTGGCCGAGTTCTACGCCGGATGGGGCCCGATCCGCTACAACTACGGCGAGGGCGACGAGATCGCCGACGTGCTGGAGGACGCGATCCGCCCCTTCGAGCGGGACGGCGCCGTCCGCATGCGCGGCGCGGCCTGGCTCGTCACGGCGCGCCGATGAGCCAAGCCGGGCGCCCTCATTACGATTCGGGGTGATGTCACCCCGAAAAGCGGCCGCGCTGCGCGCCGGAGACCGCACCCTGCGCCAGCACCTGATCGCCACCGCCGAGCGGATGCTCGCCGAGCGCGGCGCGGCGGTGCCGACCGTCCGGGAGATCGCCCGCGCGGCCGGGGTCGCCGACGGCGTGCTCTACAACCACTTCGCGGGCAAGGAGGAGCTGCTGGCGCACGCGCTGCGCGCCCGCGCGGAGTCGGCCGGTGCCGGGCTCGGCCCGCTGCCCGAGCCCGGCACCGGGACGGTCGAGGAGAACCTGCGCGCCTACGTCCGGCACGGGCTGGCCGTGCACAACGCGCTGCTGCCCGCCCTCGCCGGACTGCTCGCCCAGCCGGACGTCCTCGCCCGCTTCGCCGAGCTGAGCGGCGGCGACGAGGACTGGAACCGCCGGCTCGCCGCCTACCTGCGGGCCGAACGCGACCTCGGCCGCCTCGCCCCGGACGCCCGGGTCGGCGCCGCCACCTCCATGATCGTCGGAGCCTGCCACGAGTCGGTGCTGTCGGTCCTGTTCCAGGGCGGGGGCATCGCGCGGGAGGTCTCCGTGGACGTCGTGGACGACCTCGTGACAGCCGTCCTCCAGGGATTGGCCCCGCGCTAGCGGGCGTCGGCCGCGTCGTCAGCCGCGCTAGGAGGCCATGGCGGCCTTGACCTCCTCCAGGGTGCGATCGGCGATCGTGTTGGCGCGCTCCTCGCCCTCACCGAGGACGCGGCGCAGATACGTCCGGTCGGCGGTGAGCTCGGCGCGGCGGGCGCGGATCGGGCGGAGGAACTCGTTGACGGAGTCGGTCACGACCTTCTTGAGCGCGGCGGCGCCCCCGTCACCGATCTCGGCGGCGACGGCGTGCGGGTCGCGGCCCTGGCACAGGGCGGCGATCTGCACCAGCGTCGACACCTGGGGACGCGTGCCGGGCTCGTAGGTGATGTGCCGGTCGTCGTCGGTCACCGCGCGCCTGATCAGCCGGGCGGTCTCGTCCGGCCCGGCCGACAGGGCGATGGCGTTGCCGCGGCTCTTGCTCATCTTCTGTCCGTCCGTGCCGAGCAGGCTCGGCGCCGCCGACAGCAGCGCGTCCGGGACGGGGAACACCGGCGCGTAACGCTCGTTGAAGCGGCGCGCGATCGTCCGGGTGATCTCCTGGTGGGGGAGCTGGTCCTTGCCGACGGGGACGAGGTTCGCCTTGCAGAACAGGATGTCGGCGGCCTGGTGGACGGGATAGGTGAACATCAGCCCGCTGACCGCCGCCTGCCGCGACGACGCGATCTCGTCCTTCACGGTCGGGTTGCGGTTCAGCTCGGCGATCGACACCAGCGACAGGAACGGCAGCATGAGCTGGTTCAGCGCGGGCACGGCGCTGTGCCGGAAGATCGTCGCCGTGGACGGGTCGATCCCCGCCGCGAGATAGTCGGCGACCAGGCCCTCGACGTACTCGTCCAGACGGTCGGCGACGTCCCGGTCGGTGAGGACCTGGTAGTCGGCGACCAGCACGAACAGCTCCACACCGGCCCGCTGGAGCCGCACCCGGTTCGCGAGCGTGCCGAAGTAGTGGCCGAGGTGCAGCGGCCCGGTCGGACGGTCGCCGGTCAGGATCCGGAACGCGCCGGGCTCGGCGGCGATGCGCTCCTCAAGCTCGCGGCTCCGCTCTTCGGCGGCGCGCGGCCCGCCGCCATCGGGGGTGGTTTCCATGGTCTCTCTCCTCGATCGGTCGTCCGGGCCGTCCCGCCGGAGCGGCCGCGTCACCGAGGAAGAGAAAGGGCCGTCCGGTGGACGGCCCGAGGGCATGCGTGGGTGTCGGCCGTCCTAGGACGGCCACCAGTCCTGAAACGCATTGCGGTTCATGCCGTCCAGGATAGACCACGAAATGCAGCCGATCGCAGATAATCTAGAACGAAACCATTGGGTAGCCTGGTGGCATGACGTCGATGGCCCCCGCCCGCACCAGCCCCGACCTGTCGTTCCTCCTCGACCGCACCAGCCTCGTGCTGCGCAGCCGCATGACGGCGGCGCTCGCCGAGATCGGGCTGACGCCGCGCATGCACTGCGTCCTCGTGCACGCGCTCGAAGAGGAGCGCACCCAGATCCAGCTGGCCGAGATCGGCGACATGGACAAGACGACGATGGTCGTCACGGTGGACGCCCTGGAGAAGGCGGGGCTCGCCGAGCGGCGGCCGTCGTCCAAGGACCGGCGGGCCCGGGTCATCGCGGTCACCGACGAGGGCGCCCGCGTCGCCGCACGCAGCCAGCAGATCGTGGACGGCGTCCACGAGGCGGCCCTGGGTTCCCTCCCGCGCGAGGACCGCGAGGTGCTGCTCCGCGCGCTGAACACCCTGGTCACCGACCACCTGGCGACGCCGTCCGAGAGCCCGAAGCCGGTACGCCGGGCCCGCGAACGCACAAAGTAGGTCCGATAAGGATCGTCTGCAACAAAACTATCTGCTACGGTCTCTCCTATGACCGTTCCCGCACCGCTCCGTTCCCGCTGGGCCGCCCTCGGCGTGCTGTCGTCCACCATGCTCATGACCATCCTGGACGGCTCGATCGTGACCGTCGCCATGCCCGCCATCCAGGACGACCTGGGCTTCACGCCCGCCGGCCTCAGCTGGACGATGAACGCCTACCTGATCCCCCTCGGCGGCCTGCTGCTCCTCGCCGGACGCCTCGGCGACCTCATCGGCCGCCGCACGCTCTTCCTCACCGGAAACGCGGTGTTCACGGCGGCGTCCGTGCTCGCGGGCGCGGCGACGTCGTCCGCCGTCCTGATCATCGCCCGGTTCCTGCAGGGCATCGGCGGCGCGCTCGCGACCGCCGTCGTCCTCGGCATCATGGTCACGCTGTTCACCGACTCCCGCGAGCGGACGAAGGCCATCGGCGTCTTCAGCTTCACCGGCGCCGCGGGCGCGTCCATCGGGTCGGTCCTCGGCGGGGTCCTCACCGACGCCCTGAGCTGGCACTGGATCTTCCTCATCAACCTGCCGATCGGCCTCGCCACGATCCTCCTGGCGCTCCCGGCCCTCCCGCGCGACCGCGGCCTCGGCCTGTCCGCCGGGGCCGACCTCGCCGGGGCGCTGCTCGTCACCTCGGGGCTGATGCTCGGCATCTACACGATCGTCAAGGTGGAGAGCCACGGATGGATCTCCACGCACACCCTCGGCCTCGGAGCGGCGTCGCTCGGCCTCCTCACCGCCTTCCTCATCCGCCAGGCCCGCGCCGCGACCCCGCTGATGCCGCTGCGGATCCTGCGCTCCCGCAACGTGTCCGGCGCCTACGTCGTCCAGCTGCTGGCCCTCTCCGCGATGTTCGCGTTCCAGGTCATCGTCGCCCTCTACATGCAGCAGATCCTCGGCTACTCCGCCCTCGACACCGGCCTGGCGATGCTCCCGGCGGCCGTGCTGATCGGCGCGGTGTCGCTGCTGGCGTCCGCACGCCTGTCGAACCGCTTCGGCGAGCGCGCCGTCCTGATGGCGGGCCTCGCGCTCCTCATAGGCGCCATGACATGGCTCACGACCATCCCCGTCCAGGCCGACTACGTCACCGACCTGCTCCCGGTGTTCGTGCTGATCGCCGGGGGCGGGCTCGTCCTGCCGTCGCTGACGGGGCTCGGCATGTCCAGCGCCCGCCCGGACGACGCGGGCGTCGCATCCGGGCTGTTCAACACCGTCCAGCAGGTCGGGATGGCGCTCGGCGTCGCGGTCCTGACCACGCTCGCCGCGTCCCGCACCGAGACCCTCCGGGCGGACGGGCGGGACGCCGCCACCGCGCTCGCCGGCGGCTACCACCTGGCGTTCGGCGTCTCCGCGGGCCTGCTGGTCGCCGCGCTCGCCGTCTCCGCCCTCGTCCTGCGCCGCCCACCGCAGGCACCCGCCACCCCCGCGGAGGCGCCCGCCACGACGGTCAAGGCGTGAAATGCGCTCGACCGCCGCTCCGGTCCGCCACTACGTTGCCGAAGTGGATCTCTTCTCGCGCTCCTGGACGGCGCTCCGCGCGGCGGTCGAGGACCTCTCCGACGAGGACATGGAACGCCCGTCCGGCTGCACCGGCTGGCTCGTCCGCGACCTGGTGTGCCACCTGGTCATCGACGCCCAGGACGTCCTGATC
>NZ_SMJX01000395.1 GCF_004348535.1 Actinomadura sp. KC216 | reverse complement strand
CGGCGGTGGGGGCGGCGGAGGAACCACGCCCAAGGAACCGGCCAACAAGTACACCCCGCAGCAGGTGTGCAACAGCGGCGGCCATGGCGGCGGCTACTACATCCAACGATCGTTGAGCGTTTCCGGCGGCACCGCCTATCTGCTTTATAACAGCTCCACCTATAACTGCGCCGTCACGATGAAGACCAGCAATGTGGGGACGAAATCCTCGGTGTCGGTCTGGATCCAGAAGCAGGGCGGCAGCACGATCGCCGACAGCGGCTCGTTCGCCTGGTACGCCGGCCCGGTGTACGTGAAGGCGCCCGGGGCCTGCGTCCGTTTCGGCGGCAATGGCCGCACCGCCCCCTACGGCAATTGCGGCTGAACCACCGGCAGGCCGCTGGAAAAGGAAAGGCCACCCTCGCGCCTGGGGGTGGCCTCTGCTCTGTTGGCGGACGGGTCGACGCTCGGTTCCCCGGAGCCGACCCGTCCCGTTTTCAACTGACCGCCAGGGCGCGCGCCCTAGGTGAGAGCTCGTCCCCCTGTAGCGTGATCGGGCGGCGGCCGTTCGGCGGGTTCGGACGTGTCAGTTACGGGAGGCGATGAGATGGTCGAAGTCGCCGTCCTTTGCACCAAGGATGAGCGCTTCGATCTCGGGGCGGGTGTATATGAGGGCCGGGCCCTCGGGATGACGAGAGTTGCGCATCGCCACCTGCCCACCGGGCAGCTCAGCGATCTCGACGCAGTTCCCCTGGGAGTTGCTTCGCCGGGACTTCAGCCACCGGGCCCCTTGCAGGTCCGCGGCCGGCATCCCGTTGTCGTAATCGGTTTGGAGCATCATGTCTCTCTGAGAAAATCACCGAGAAGCTCGACGGTGCGTTCCGGGGTCGCACTGTCGACGCACAGGCGTTCCATCGCCTGCAGATAGGTGTCGACGTCGTCTCGCTTGTCCAGGTACATAGCGCCGGTGAGGTTCTCGACGTAAACCACGTCCGGCAGGTCCTGCTCGGGAAAGCGCAGGATCGTGAACGCGCCTCCCTCGGCCGCGTGGCCTCCGAACCTGAACGGCATGATCTGGATGGTGACGTTGGGCAGTTTGGACATCTCGATGAGGTGTTCGAACTGGCCCCTCATCACCTCCGGGCCTCCGATGGGACGCTTCAGCGCCCCTTCGTCCACCACCGCCCACAGGCGCGGAGCTTCCGGGCCTGTCAGGCGTCCCTGCCGTTGCATGCGCAGTTCCACGCGCTGGTCGATCTCATGTTCCGCGGCCCCGGCGTTGCCCAGGCGGATCACCGCTCGCGCATACCCCTCCGACTGCAGCAGTCCCGGGACGAACTGCAGTTCATACGTGCGGATCAACGCCGCCGACTCCTCCAGGCCCACGTAGGTCTGGAACCAGCCGGGCAACACGTCGTTGTACCGGTGCCACCAACCGGGGGTGTTGGCCTCCCGCGCCAACTGCAGCAGCGCTTCGCGTTCTGTCTTGTCGCTGACGCCGTACAGTGAGAGCAGGTCGTCCACGTCACGTTCTTTGAAGCTGACTCGTCCGAGCTCAAGGCGGCTGATCTTCGACTCCGACGCACGGATGACGTAGCCGGCGTCCTGACGGGTCACGCCCTTCTGCTCACGCAGACGGCGAAGCTGTGACCCGAGCAGGATCCGGCGGACCGTCGACCCGCTTCCCGGCGTCTCTGGAGTCACGCCCAACCTCCCGGCTATTCGGCGGACAGCGAACCTAGTGTGCCACTGGCCTCTGTGTCCTGCGGTTACCTCCGATCACTTGCGTGCGGTCCACGCCGCCCCACACCCTCACGACGCAGATGCACGTGCATTGGGCCTTGCATTCGCACGCTACGATGCGCAGGATAACGCACGAGACTTCCAAGCCACGGCTGCACAACAAGATCACTTTGCGGGGTCCGGTTGGAATGACGTCACGCCACGCGCACGACGACACGCGGTGGGGGTTCGGTCCGCTCTGCGGACGGGCCGATCCGCACGGCCATGCCGCCCCGTCGACTCCCGTCCCAGAGTCCTCTGACCTGCCCCAGAACCTGGACACGGCCGTCACCGCCCTCACCGAGCTGAAGGATCCGGCGGTCTCGTTCACCGTGGAGCCCGACCCCGAGTCGGTCACCGCGGCCCGCCATTTCGCCATGTCGCAGCTCACCGAATGGGACCTGCCCGATCTGGCCGACGACGTGGGGCTCGTCGTCTCCGAACTCGTCACGAACGCACTGCGGCACAGCGGCGGGACGTCCCGCGGCCGGTCGGGCGACGACGTGCACCGCGAGGGCGTGTACGACGACCCGGCCGATCCGCTCGGCTCCGCGCCGTCGGCGATCAGGCTGCGGCTCAGCCACGAGGACCCGTGGCTCCTCTGCGGAATCATGGACGCGAGCCGCGCCGCGCCGCGCCGCAGGGAACCCGACTACATCGCCGAAACAGGACGGGGCCTGCACCTGGTGGAGTCGTTCAGTGTCAGTTGGGGATGGCGCGCTCTGCCACAAGGAAAGGTGGTGTGGGCACTGTTCCGTACCTCCTGAGACGCGCGTAACGGCGCGCCGCAGGGGTAACAAAGGAGTTCCCTGCCCGGTCCCCCAGAAACGACCGGGCCCCCGAGAGAAACGACCGGCTCCCTGAGGAACGACCGGCAGAGAGGAGCAGCGGTGGACTTCGCCGTCGAGCATCGCGTCGAAAAGGGCCTCACGGTCGTGAAGATCAGCGGTGAGATCGACGTCTTCACCAGCCCCCGCCTGCGGGAGGCACTGCTCGGCATCATCGACAACGGCGGCGCGCACCTGGTCATCGACCTGGGAGAGGTCACCTTCCTGGACTCC
The DNA here is from genome assembly GCF_004348535.1 of Actinomadura sp. KC216. Lineage (GTDB taxonomy): Bacteria > Actinomycetota > Actinomycetes > Streptosporangiales > Streptosporangiaceae > Spirillospora. Next base: position 4,074 of record NZ_SMJX01000395.1, on the reverse strand, counting down.
ACGGGCCTCGGCGTGCTGGTCGGCATCTACCACCGGCTCCGCGCGCGCGATGGGTCGATGTCCTTCATGGGCGTCAACGACCGGGTACGCCGCGTCTTCCACGTCACCCAGCTCACCAAGATCTTCGTACTGCACCGCTCCCTGGAGGACGCCATCGCGGCCCACGAGTCGGCCTCGTCGTCCTGAACACCGCCTCCCCGCCTGATCCCGCCTTGCCTCCCACCTCCCTTCGCGCTCTCGCAGGCTCGTGCCGCGCTTCCGCAGGCTCGCGCCGCGCTCCCACAGCCCCATGCCATGATTCGCCCGCATTTGGACGGGTTCACTCCGACCGGTTATCCACAGTTCGCACGGACGCGCCCGCCGTCGCGAGTACCCGGTACGGTGAAGACCGAGATCAAGCCCGCCGCCTGGGCCACGTCCCTCCGACGCGCGCGGTGCTGTCCGCCAGCCGACCCATCGAACGGACGGGAGCGCTCCGTGGCAGAACAGCCGCTGCATGAGCACACGCTCGGCAATGGCCTCCGCGTGGTGGTCTGCGAAGACCACGTCGTACCACTGGCCGCCGTGAACATCTGGTACGGGGTGGGCTCACGGCACGAACGCGCAGGCCGGACGGGGCTCGCCCACCTCTTCGAGCACCTGATGTTCCAGGGCTCGGCGAACGTCGCCGAGGGCGAGCACGCGGCGCTGCTGGAGAGCGCGGGCGCCGCGTTCAACGCCAGCACGTCGTTCGAGCGCACGAACTACTACGAGACGGTCCCGGTCAGCCATCTCGACCTCGCGCTCTGGCTGGAGGCCGACCGGATGGGCACGCTCCCCGCCGCCCTCACCCAGACCAACCTCGACAACCAGCGCGACGTGGTGAAGAACGAGCGCCGCCAGCGCTACGACAACCAGCCCTACGGGACGGCGTTCGAGCGGCTGTGCGCGCTGACGTTCCCCTCGGGCCACCCGTACGCGCACACGCCGATCGGCTCCATGGAAGACCTCGACGCCACCACCCTCGAAGACTGCGCCGACTTCTTCGCCACCTGGTACGCGCCGGGCAACGCCGTCCTGTCCGTCGTCGGAGACGTCGACCCCGAGAAGACCCTCACCGCGGTGGAGCGCTACTTCGGCGGCCTCCCGGCCGGCCCCGAGAAGCCCCCGTCGCGGCCCGGTGAGCTCGGGCCGCTGACCGGCATCCGCGAGGAGACCCTCGACGAGGACGTCCCGTCCCCCGCCTACTTCGCGATGTTCACGCTGCCCACCGACGGCGGCGACGACATCGAGGCCGCCGAGCTCGCCGTCGAGATCCTCGGCGGCGGCTCCGGCTCCCGCCTCTACGACCGCATGGTCCGGCGCGACGAGATCGCCACCGAGGTGTGGGCCGGGGTGACCCGGCTGGCGTCCGGCCAGTCCCTCGCGATCGTCGACGCGATCGGCCCCGAGCCCGACAAGATCGCCGCCGTGCTGGACGAGGAGCTCGAACGGTTCGCCGCCGACGGCCCCGACGCCGACGAGTCCGCCCGCGCCACCGCCCAGGCCGAGCGGAGCTTCCTGGAGCAGACCGAGACCGTCACGGGCCTCGCCAACGCCCTCTCGCAGAACGCCACCCAGTTCGACGACCCGGCCCGGGTCTTCACCGCCCCCGGCCGCGCCGCCGCCGTCACCGGGGACGCGATCAAGGAGATGGCGGGCCGCTGGCTCACGCCCGGCGGCCGCACCGCCCTGACCTACGGAGGCGCCTCATGACCACCGGCCTGGAGCTGCAGCCCCGCCCCGTTCCGGGGCCCGTCCCGGCATGGGCCTTCCCGGCCGCCGACGCGGGCCGCATCCCGGCCGGGCCCGGCACGCTCCGCTGCGACCTGCCCGGCCGCCGCCTCGCCGCGGTCCGGCTCGTCCTGCACGCGGGCGCGGGCCGCGAGCCCGGCGACCTCGACGGCGTCGCGACGCTCGCGGCGCGCGCGCTGCTGGAGGGCACCGAGCCCGGCGGCGGCACCGCGCTGACCGCCGCGTTCGAGCGGCTCGGCGCCAGCCTGTTCGCCTCCGCCGACCTGACCGCGCTGCGCATCGCGCTCGACGTCCCGGTGACGCGGCTCGACGCGGCCATGGAGCTGTTCTCCTCGGTGGTGCGGCGCCCCGCGCTGGACGACGCCGACATCCGCCGCCTCGTCCGCGAGCGCCTGGAAGAGATCGCGCAGGAGGACGCCGACCCCGGGGCCCGCGCCATGCGCGAGCTCCGCGCGGTGATGTTCCCGGCGGAGGCCAGGGCGTCCCGGCCCACCGGCGGCAGCCGCACCTCGGTCGGCGCGCTCCAGGGCGCCGACGTCCGCGGCTTCTACGGCTCCGTGGTGCCCGCTGAGGCCACCGCGGTCGTCGCCGGTGACCTGTCGGGAGTGGACGCCGACGCGGCCCTCACAGCCGCTCTGGAGGGCTGGGCGAACACCGGCGAGCCGCTGCCCACCGCCGACCGGGTCCTGCCGGAGTCCGCCGCCCGGATCGTCGTCGTCGACCGTCCCGGCTCGGTGCAGACCTACCTCGGCTTCGGGCACGGCGTCCCCGACCGCTCGCACCACGACTGGCCGTCCCTGATGGTCGCGTCGCACGTGCTCGGCGGCGGGCTGACGTCCCGGCTCAACGCGGTGCTGCGGGAGGAGAAGGGCTACACCTACGGCATGCGGGCCGGTCTGCTCCGCATCCGGCACTGCGGCCTGTTCATCGCGCAGGGCGCCGTCCACACCGAGGTCACCGCCGACGCCGTCACCGACGCGCTGACGGAGCTGCGCGGCATCCTGAGCCGCGGCATCGACGCCGAGGAGCACGGCTCGTCCGTACGCGCGCTGGCCGACCGGGCGCCCGCCGAGTACGAGACGGCACGTGCCGTCGCCGCCGAGCTCGCCGACGTGTCCGCCAACGGCCTGGGCGCCGACTACCCCAGCGCCTACCTGGCCGCCGTCCGCGCGTCCACCCCGGACGGCGTCGCCAACGCCTACCGCAAGCACATCGACCCCGAGGCGCTGACCATCATCGCCGTAGGCGACGCCGCCCAGATCCGCGAACCCCTGGAGAAGCTCGGCTACGCCCCCGTCACGGTCACCGCCAAGGAATAAGGGCCGCACCAGCGTGACGAAATAGACCCGGAGATCCGCTTTCCGGCCCGAACCGATGGCATGGTGGACTAGGTCTCATGTGCGTTGGGCCGGACTCGTGCCGGGAAACGCGTGCTGACTTACGCGGGGAACGTCCCCGCGGTCGGAAGAGGGGAACGCCGGTGTCCTACGGGCAGATGGCGGGCGGCGGGCCGTCCGTCGACACGATCCTGTCGGAGCCGAACTGCAAACCCGGCGGCGTCGTGGCGGGCAAGGTGCACCTGCGCGGCGGAGCCGGGCCCGTGGAGATCCGGCACGTGACGCTGGCGCTGATGCCGCGCATGCAGAACGGCTACGGCGGCGAGACGGCGGGCCCCGAGGTGTACCGGGGCGCCCTCACGCGCGGCTTCCGGCTGGACGCCGCGCAACCGCGCGACCTGGCGTTCTCCATCCCGCTGCCGTACGAGCTGCCGTTCACCACCGTCCTCGGCCACGAGCTGCCCGGCTTCACGATCGGGATGTGCACGGAGGTCGACGCGAAGGGGCAGCCCGACCCCGGCGACGTCGACCCGATCTCCGTGGAGCCGCTGGAGTCGCAGCAGTGGGTGCTCGCCGCGATCGCCCGGCTCGGCTTCCAGATCACGAACGTCACGTTCGAGGAGTCCAAGCTCCGAGGCGTGTCCCAACAGCTCCCGTTCCACCAGGAGATCCACCTCAACCCCCCGTCCTCGTACGCGGGCCGGATCGACAAGGTCGGCCTGAGCTTCGTCGCCAGCCCCCGCAGCATGGCCTTCGTCCTCCGCGCCGAAGACCGCGAAACCCCACGCGACGAGTCGTTCGGCGTGTTCCAGGTCCCGCACGCCGAAGCCGCCGAGACCGACTGGAACGCCAAGATCACCCAGTGGCTGGACGCCGCGGCCGCACTCCCGCGCGCGTCCCGCCGCGCCCCGACACCACCCCCAGGCCAAGCACCACTACCGCCCCCGGCGGCCACTCGCCGTTC
>NZ_SMJX01000394.1 GCF_004348535.1 Actinomadura sp. KC216 | reverse complement strand
GAGGTGATGAGTTCAGCAGCGAGCGCCACGTAGGCCAGAGAACACCCCCGGTCCTGTGGGGGGATGCATCTCCAGGCCCGCTCGGCCGCCACACGCGCATACAGCGCCCGACAGTGCCACTTTCTGTCGCATGACCCGGTAGAATGAAATCGGTTCAGGATGCTGCGCCGCCAAGGGGTGCCCAAAGCTCTGACCAGACGTTGAACAGAGCACAAGGGCGCCCTGTCATGTGTGTTACGGGGCACACCGTGCCTCCCTCGGGCGCGGAGCGGCAGACATCCCCGGCAGGAGGATCTCCTTTGGCGTACGACGCTAGTTCGATCACTGTCCTTGAAGGGCTTGAGGCGGTTCGCAAGCGCCCGGGCATGTACATCGGCTCGACCGGTGAGCGCGGCCTGCACCATCTCGTTTACGAGATCGTGGACAACTCGGTCGACGAGGCCCTGGCCGGCTTCGCCGACGAGATCGTGGTGACGTTGATGGCCGACGGAGGGGTGAGCGTCCTCGACAACGGGCGCGGCATCCCTGTTGGCGAGCATCCCGTGGAGAAGCGGCCCGCCATTGAGCTGGTGCTGACCACGTTGCACGCGGGCGGCAAGTTCGACGGCAAGTCGTATGCCGTGTCGGGCGGCCTGCACGGGGTGGGCTCAGCGGTTGTGAACGCGCTTTCCACCCGCATGGAGGCCGAGGTTCGGCAGAACGGCCACGTGTGGCGCCAGTCGTACACGTGGCAGGGGCCGGAGACCGAGCTTCAGCAGGGTGAGGAGACCGACGAGACCGGCACCCTCATCAGGTTCTGGCCCGACCCGGAAATCTTCGAGACCACCGAGTGGAACTTCGAGACCCTCTCCCGGCGCATCCAGGAGATGGCGTTCCTCAACCGCAGCCTTGCCATCACGCTGCGGGACGAGCGTCCCGATCATGTGAACGGGGAGCCGCGCGCCGTCCGCTATTACTACGAGGGCGGCATCGAGGACTTCGTCCGCTACATCAACGCGCGCAAGGACGCCGTCCACGAGTCGGTCGTGTACTTCAGCGACGAGACCACGGGCATGTCGATCGAGATCGCCATGCAGTGGAACTCGTCCTACGCCGAGTCCGTCCACACGTTCGCCAACACGATCAACACGGCGGAGGGCGGCACCCACGAGGAGGGGTTCCGCGCGGCGCTGACCACGATCGTCAACCGCTACGCCCGCGACAAGGGCCTGCTCCGCGACAAGGACGACAACCTCACCGGCGAGGACGTCCGCGAGGGCCTCACCGCGATCATCTCGATCAAGCTGGCCGACCCGCAATTCGAGGGCCAGACCAAGACCAAGCTCGGCAACACCGAGGCCAAGTCGTTCGTGCAGCGCGCTTGCAACGTCTACCTGCGCGACTGGTTCGAGGAGAACCCCGGCGAGGCCAAGGAGATCATCAACAAGGCGTCGCAGGCGGCGCGGGCCCGGGTCGCGGCGCGGCAGGCGCGCGATCTGACCCGTCGAAAGAGCCTGCTGGAGTCGACGTCGCTGCCCGGCAAGCTGTCGGACTGCCAGTCCACCGACCCCGGCAAGTCCGAGCTGTACATCGTCGAGGGCGACTCAGCGGGCGGCTCCGCGAAGGGCGGCCGCAACCCGCACTTTCAGGCGATCCTGCCCATCCGCGGCAAGATCCTGAATGTGGAGAAGGCCAGGATCGACAAGATCCTGAAGAACAACGAGGTGCAGGCGATCATCACGGCGCTCGGCACCGGCGTCCACGACGAGTTCGACATCACCAAGCTCCGGTATCACAAGATCATCCTGATGTCGGACGCGGACGTCGACGGCCACCACATCAACACGCTGCTGCTGACGCTCCTGTTCCGGTTCATGAAGCCGCTGATCGAGGCCGGGCACGTCTACCTGTCCCAGCCCCCGCTCTACAAGATCAAGTGGGACGCGCGCGGCACGGAGGCCGACTACGCCTACTCCGACTCCGAGCGCGACGCGATCATCGAGGCCGGGGTCGCCGCCGGAAAGCGCGACCCGCGTCCCCGCGACCTGGTCCAGCGCTTCAAGGGCCTCGGCGAGATGAACGCCAACGAGCTGTGGGACACCACGATGGACCCCGACAACCGTGTGCTGCTGCAGGTGCAGCTCGACGACGCCGCCCAAGCGGACGAGCTGTTCAGCGTGCTCATGGGCGAGGAGGTCGAACCCCGCCGCGAGTTCATCCAGCGCAACGCCAAGGACGTGCGCTTCCTTGACATCTGAGTACGGCGGCCCATGCCGAGCTCCCATTGGCTTGATGGCCCAGCTCCCACCGGTCGACGGCCCCACGGCCGCCGGCCCGGCTCCCAACCGCCCTGGCCCGGCTCCCACCAGCCGCGTTGGCACCGGTTCCCGCCGTCTAGGCCCGGCTCCCGGCCGTCCAGACCTTGGTTCGCGGCGCTCTGGCCCAGTTCGCCGCTTTGGCCCGGCTCGCCGCCGTCCTGGCACGGTTTGCCGTTGTCTTGGGCCGGTTTGCCGTCGCCCTGGGTCGGTTTGCCGTCGTCCTGGGTCGGGAATCCGGCAGGTGGCCGTGATCATGGCGACTCGGGCTGAGCATTCGGCGACGGAGGCGATGGGCGTGGCGGTCCCGGGCGGGCGTCGTGTGGCGCGCGCCGGGGCGGGCGAGCTTCCGGTGACGCGGGCCGGGCGGTCCCTTCCGGGCGAGGAGGGGAGCGGCGGACGGGCGAGCTGTCCGCGGGCTGCTTCCGGCAGGCGACCGTACTTGCATCCCAACGAGCAGAAGAGGTCTTGAGAGTGACGGACGTGACCACCGAGGGCGGATACCCGGGCGAGCGGATCGAACCGGTCGACATCCAGGTCGAGATGCAGAAGAGCTATCTCGACTACGCCATGTCGGTCATCGTCGCGCGTGCGCTGCCCGAGGTCCGCGACGGCCTCAAACCCGTGCACCGCCGCGTCCTGTACGCGATGTACGACGGTGGCTACCGGCCCGACCGCGGCTACTTCAAGTGCGCGCGCGTCGTCGGCGACGTCATGGGGAACTACCACCCGCACGGCGACTCCGCCATCTACGACGCGCTGGTCAGGCTCGCGCAGCCGTGGTCGATGCGGTACCCGCTGGTCGACGGGAACGGCAACTTCGGCTCGCGCGGCAACGACCCGGCCGCGGCCATGCGGTACACCGAATGCCGCATGGCGCCCCTCGCGATGGAGCTGCTGCGCGACATCGACAAGGAGACCGTCGACTTCTCACCCAACTACGACGGCCGTTCGCAGGAGCCGGACGTCCTGCCGTCGCGGTACCCGAACCTGCTGGTCAACGGGTCCGCCGGCATCGCGGTGGGGATGGCGACGAACATCCCGCCGCACAACCTGCGTGAGGTCGCCGAAGGCGTCAGGTGGTACCTCGACAACTTCGGCGCGTCCGACGAGGAGCTTCTCGAGGCGCTGATCGAGCGGGTCAAGGGCCCCGACTTCCCGACCGCCGGGCTGATCGTCGGCCGCAAGGGCATCGAGGAGGCGTACCGCACCGGCCGCGGCTCCATCACCATGCGCGCCGTTGTCGAGGTCGAGGAGATCCAGGGCCGCACCTGCCTCGTCGTCACCGAGCTGCCGTACCAGGTCAACCCGGACAACCTCGCCCTGAAGATTGCGGACGGGGTGAAGGAGGGCAAGCTCGACGGCATCGCCGACGTCCGCGACGAGACGTCCGGCCGGACGGGGCAGCGCCTCGTGATCGTCCTCAAGCGGGACGCCGTCGCCAAGGTCGTCCTGAACAACCTGTACAAGCACACCCAGCTGCAGGAGACGTTCGGCGCGAACATGCTCGCGCTGGTCGACGGCGTGCCGCGCACCCTCCGCATCGACCAGTTCGTGCGGTACTGGGTCGCGCATCAGGTGGAGGTGATCGTCCGCCGCACCCGGTTCCTGCTCCGCAAGGCCGAGGAGCGCGCCCACATCCTGCGCGCCCTGCTGAAGGCCCTCGACCGGATCGACGAGGTCATCGCGCTGATCCGCCGGTCGCCGTCGGCATCGGAGGCGCAGCAGGGCCTGATGCAGCTGCTGGAGATCGACGAGATCCAGGCGCAGGCCATCCTCGACATGCAGCTGCGCAAGCTCGCCGCCCTGGAACGGCAGCAGATCACCGATGAGTACGACAAGCTCATGGCGGAGATCGCCGACTACAACGACATCCTGGCCTCGCCGGAGCGGCAGCGCCAGATCGTCGGCGACGAGCTGGCCCCGATCGTCGAGAAGTTCGGCGACGAGCGGCGCACGCAGATCATCCCGTTCGACGGGGACGTGTCGTACGAGGACCTCATCGCCGAAGAGGACGTCGTCGTCACGATCACCCGCGGCGGCTACGCCAAGCGCACCCGCACCGACCTGTACCGGGCGCAGCGGCGCGGCGGCAAGGGCGTCCGCGGCGCGCAGCTCAAGCAGGACGACATCGTCGACCAGTTCTTCGTCACCACGACGCACCACTGGATCCTGTTCTTCACCAACAAGGGCAGGGTGTACCGGGCGAAGGCGTACGAACTGCCCGATTCCGGTCGCGACTCGCGCGGCCAGCACGTCGCGAACCTGCTGGCGTTCCAGCCGGACGAGCACATCGCCCAGGTCATGGACCTGCGGGACTACGAGGTCGCGCCCTACCTCGTCCTCGGGACGAAGAAGGGCCGCGTCAAGAAGACCGCGCTGGGCGACTTCGACTCGCCGCGCACCGGCGGCATCATCGCGATCAACCTGGTCGACGACGACGAGGTCATCGCCGCGCGGCTCGTCTCGGCCGACGACGACCTGCTGATGGTGTCCACCGGCGCCCAGGCGATCCGCTTCCGCGCCGACGACGACTCGCTGCGCCCGATGGGACGCGCCACGTCCGGCGTCATCGGCATGCGTTTCGACGAGGACCAGGAAGTTCTTAACATGCTGGTCGTGAAGGACACGTCCCAGGACGTCCTCGTCGCGACCGAGGGCGGGTACGCCAAGCGGACCCCCGTCGACCAGTACCCGCTGCAGGGTCGTGGGGGTAAGGGCGTCCTCACGGCTAAGATCGTGCAATCCCGCGGGATGTTGGTAGGGGCCCTGATGGTGGGCCCGGAAGACGGTGTGTTCGCGATGACGTCCAACGGCGGAGTCATCCGGACCACGGCCGCGGAGATCAAGCAGTCCGGCAGGCAGACCATGGGTGTCCGCCTGATGAACCTCGCGGACGGGGACAGCGTCGTGGCCATCGCGAGGAACGTAGAGTCCATGGAGGACTCAGACGACGCCGAGGGAGGCGACGACGGTGAATGACGTACGGGACATCATCGCGTCCCGCGCGTTCATCGCCTTCGTTGCCCGACCGCTAGGCCAGGAGGACACGTGAGCACCGAGCCCGGCAAGAGCAAGGACGGGCCCGGCGCGGCTGCGCCGGGCGGCTCCGGCGAGACCCCGGGGGCCGACCCCGGCGCGAAGGCCGCCGGCGAGTCCGAAGCGAAGCCGGGCCGGACGACCAAGCCGAACCAGCCAGGCGAGTCGGACGGCACCTCGGCCGAGCCCGCCGGCGCCTCGGATGGGCCGAGCGTGTCCGACACGCCAAGCGGTTCCGACAAGCCGGGTGCGTCCGATAGGTCGGCCGCGCCCGCCAAGTCGGACGCGGCCGCCGAATCGGACGCCAAACCGGCCAGGTCGAGCAGGTCCCGTGCGGCGGGCAGATCCGGTGCGGCGCGCAAGGTGGTGGCCGCCGCGGCCTCCAAGCCCGGCCGGGACGAGACGACCGTCGAGATCGACTCCAACGCGGATGAGACCAGGGCCGACCTGCCGCAGGTGGACGAGCCGTTGGACGAGTCCGACTCGCCGGAGATCGCCCCCGTCCAGGACACCACCGAGCCGCCCAAGAGCACCAAGCCCGCCGATTCCCCGACCGCAACCGACCCCGTCCCGCGGCCCAGCGCCGCGTCGCCCGCTTCGGCCTCCGGTCGTCCTTCCGACCCGTCGGGCTCGGCGTCCCGGCCGTCGCCTGCCCGGCCATCGGGCTCGACGTCTGGTCCTGCGGCCTCGCCGCAACCGAGTCCGGCGTCCAGCGGTTCGGCGGCCGGCCGTGCAGCCCACCCCGCACCGAGTTCGGCCTCCGGCTCGGCGTCGGATCCGGGCTTCGGCTCGGCGTCGGGTTCGAGTTCGAGTTCGGGTTCGGCGGGCTGGGCCAAACCCGCCGAGCCGTCCGGTTCCGTTTCCACAGGACGCACAGAGAAGCCGAACCAGCCGTTCAACGCGCCTGCGTCGGGTAACTCGTCCGCCGCGAGCCCGACTCCGAGCCCTGGCTCGGGCCAAGGGCCGGGGTCGTCCGGTACGCCTGCTTCTGGCCCGTCTGGGAAGCCCGGCTCTGGTGGCTCGAAGCGTCCGAGCTTCGCGGGAACCGTCCTCAAGGACCGCCCGTCCACGTCACCCGCGCCCGCGAAACGCCCGTCCAAGCCCGCCGCCGGCGGCAAACCGGCGCGCAAGGCCCAGCTGCAGCTCGCCCGGCTCGAACCGTGGTCGGTGATGAAGTTCAGCTTCGTGATGTCGCTGGTCTGTTTCGTCATCCTCCTAGTCGCCGTGATCGTTCTCTACACGATCCTGTCCGGCCTGGGCGTGTTCGACGCCATCAGCGACACGATCAACAGCCTCACCAAGGAGCAGGGCGAGGCCACCGGCAGTGTCGACGCCGGCAACTGGTTCTCCTTCTTCCGCGTCTTCGGCTACACGGTCCTTGTGGGCGCTCTGAACGTCCTCCTCATCACTGCTCTGTCCACGGTCGGCTCCGTCATCTACAACCTCGCCGCAGACCTCGTCGGCGGAGTCGAAGTGACGCTCAAGGAGGCCGAGTAACGATTTCCGGTTGCCCCTCTAGATGGGGTAACCTCACGTTGCGCCGCCAGAACAGCGGCACAACCCGGGCCTATAGCTCAGTCGGTTAGAGCGCATCCCTGATAAGGATGAGGCCGGAGGTTCAAGTC
>NZ_SMJX01000393.1 GCF_004348535.1 Actinomadura sp. KC216 | reverse complement strand
GTCACAGCCCCTCCGACTCCCCGACCCGTCCCGTCGCCAGCCCGACCCTGCGCCATCCGACATGCCACCTCTCCGCATCCCAGCGCAACCCGAACCGACTTCCCACGTCCCCCCATCACGTCCCACCACCATCGCGACTTCCCCAGGCAACGCCACTCCGGTCACATCCGCCCTCTCCGACTCCCCACCCTGTGCCTCCTCGGCCCATCCCGACTTCCCTGGTCGTTCCTGCCCCGCACAGCCCCCGTCTGCACGGCCCGTCCCAGTTCGACTTCTCGTCCGCTCGCGCCCTGCCGACAGCCCAGCCCGTCCCGGCGCCGAGCACCGCGCCCCGTGCCGACATTCCACGAAAGGACTGACATGACTAACTCCGTCTTCGCCAAGTACGCCGACCGCGCGTGGCCCTACCACTTCGCCGGCACCCTGCGCGTCCGCAACATCGCGGGCGGCATACCGTCCGACCCGACCGTCGCCGAGGGCTGGCTCAAGACCAAGCTCGCCGACAAGGACGACCTGATCCGCGAGGCCGTCGCCACCACGATGGCCGAGCGCGGCATCACGGCGGAGGAGGCCGCCAAGGAGGTCGACAAGCTCAAGCACCTCAACGGGTTCAAGCGCGACGAACAGGGCCTCTACATCGAAGGCCGCCAGCTCAAGGCCGCCACCAAGGAGGCGACCTCCGTCGCCTACTCCACCGGGAAGCTGCTCAACAACGGCAAGAACTCCTGGGGGCGCACGTCCAAGGGCATCCACTCGTTCGTCGCCGAGCACGTCATGGTCGTCGAGGAGCGCCTGCATCTCGGCATCGCCGAGCCGACCGGCATCACCCAGCGGTTCGTGCACACCTACCGCGGATCCGGAATCCAGTACGAGGAGTACGTCGAGGACGCCAAGATCGACTTCACCATCGCCACCGACTACGGCTTCACCGAAGAGCAGTGGGCGATGATCTGGCTCACCGGCGAGCAGCAGGGCATTGGTGCGTCCCGCTCCCAGGGCTTCGGGCGCTACGAGGTCGTCCGCTGGGACCGGGCATGAGTGACCGCATCTACCTCGGCGCGCCGCACGACGAGCTGGCGGCGCGCATCCGAGCCCTGGAAGCCGAGCGCCTCCGGCCCGTGCCGCCACCCCCAAGACAGGGCCCGCGGATCAACCTGACCGATCTCGCGGAGTTGTGCGACGCGCTCGGCGACGAAGAGAACGACAGCGTGGAGGGTGCGTAGTGGCGAGGATCCGCAGCTTGAAGCCCGAGTTCTGGACGGACGGCGTCATCGTCCAACTGTCGCCGTTCGCCCGGCTGTTCTATCAGGGCACGTGGAACTTCGCGTGCGACCGCGGGCATCTGGCCGACGACCCCGTGGGCTTGAAGCTGAAGATCCTCCCGGCCGATGACGTCGATCCCGAGGCGCTGATCGCCGAGCTGATCAAATACGGCCGTATCGAGCGCCGCGTCACTGCTGACGGCCGGAAGTTCCTTCACGTCAAGCGGCTTCCCGACCACCAGAAGGTGGACGCGCGCTGGCAGTCGCGCTGCCCGTACTGCGCTGCACAGGCGGAGCCCGTCCCGCCGGACGACAACCCGCCGAGCCCCGCCGCGCCCTCGCAAGGATCGCCGAGCCTCCCCGAAACTCCCGCGAGTGACACCGAGCCTCCCCAAACCTCGCCCCAGGGAGGGATAGGAGGGGATGGGAAAGGAGAGAAGAAGGCTTCGCCTTCTTCTTCGCCGCGCAAGCGCGGCACGCGAATCCCTGACGACTTCACCGTCACCGCCGCCATGGTCGAGTGGGCGCGCCACCGGTGCCCGCACGTCGACGGCCGCGCCGAAACCGAGAAGTTCGTCAACTACTGGCGGGCCAAATCCGGCAAGGACGCCACCAAGGTCGACTGGCCCGCGACGTGGCGGAACTGGATGCTCAACGCCGCCGAACGCACGCCCACCGGCAGGGCCTCGCCATCCACCGACCGCCGCCAGCAGGCCACCGACGACCAGTTCCAGCGCGCCATGGAGCGCGCTCAGGCCCGCGAGGAGGGGCCGTGACACCCATCGAAGCCGTCGTGCTGTGCCGGTACGTCAAGGCGTGCTGCCCGCAGCAGCAGATCGACGAGTACACCCCCGACGCCTGGCACGACCTGCTCGGCGACCTCGCCCTCGACGACTGCAAGGCCGCCGTCGTCCAGGTCGCCCGGCGGCAGCCGTTCGTCGCGCCGGCCGAGATCCGCGAGGAGGTCCGGCAGATCCGCAACGACCGACTGGAGGCCGCACCGGAGTCGCCGCCGCCGGTCGACCCGAACCGGGAAGCCGACTATCGCCGTGCCCTCACCGAGATCCGCTACGCGGTCGCCGGCGGCCGGATGCCGTTCCGCGCGATCGAGGGCGGCCGGGCCCGCGGTGCTGGGCCGTCGAAGACGTGGCGGGAGACCCGCTCGTCCGAGGATGCCGACCGGACGCTCGCGCAGACGGTGCCGTGTCCGGTCGAGTGGTGCCCGGCGCGCGCCGGGGAACCGTGCCGGTCCGGGCCGCTCGCGGCACCGATGACGGGCTGGCACCCGTCCCGGCTCATGGCCGCCCGGACAGAGGCCGAGGCGTCGTGACCGCCTACCTGGAACGTTCCGAGCCGGTGACCGTCCTGACTCGGCATCGCCTTCCGTCCAAGACGAACCCGCCCGCGCCCGTCCCGGCCTGGCTGGCGTGGGGGCCGTGGCGGCACCCGGAGAAGGGTCCGATCCCGGTCCGGCCGGGCGCGCCCCGCAACGTGCTGATCCGGCGCGAGTCGGGCGAGCTGGTCGTCCGATCCTTCCGCGGGCTGAGGAGGCCGACGTGACCATGCTCGTCCTCGCCGCCTTCTACGTGTACGTGGCCAGCTCCCTCGCGCTGGCCGCCGAGTTCCGGAGGCGGCCGTGAATCGCATCCCGCCGCACGCCGAGTGCGCCGACCTGCTGACCGAGCAGATGGCCGCGCTCGGCGTCGAGGTGACCGTCGTCGACGAGCCGCCGCCGCCCGGACCGCGCGTGCCCGAGGCTCGCACCTGCCCGCACGGCGGCCACCTGTGGGCGGTGCCGACGCCCGCGCAGGTCGCCCGCTGGGCGCGAGACGGCGCACCTAACGAGTTCGGAGTCGAGCGATGACTCGCCAGTTGGCACTGCGGCTTTCACCAGTGGTCGCGTTCTACCAGGTCGATCTAGACGAGGCGGTCGAGCTACTGGTGGCGTGGCGACATCCGTTGCATCTACCCGATGAGGAGTTCCCTGCGGGCAGGCCCTATACGCGACCGTACGGGAGCTTGGCGTTCGTCATGGCGGACCGCGGCAGACGAGCGGCTGCGGTCGTCCTGGCCAGCACCATCAACCCCAGCGTGTGCAAGTCGCGCGGCTGGCACCGCTACAACACCGTCGACCTTGCCCGGATCGCCCGGAGCCCAGACCGCCGAGACCAGCACTGCTTGCGGTCAGTGCTGCGCATATCACGCGACTACCTCGCCCCCCTGTGGCTGGGGACCTATCCGAAGTGGGATGCGCGCAGCGCCGAACTGTGCGGCGAAGCACAGATTGCGGCGCTGTCGAGCACGAGCCTTCCCGGAACGCCCGGCAATCTCTACAGATTCGACGGCTGGGAGCGCATCCGGACCTCGAAGGGACCAAAGGGCGGGGGCCGACAGCGGCCCAGCGCGGCGAACGCGATTGCCGATGGCGCCCGGGGCCTGTGGGTGTACCGCTATCCCCAGCCGCTGAGACCTGCCAGGCGCGCTCGCGAAGCGGTGGCCGCGCCATGACCGAGCCCCAGCTGGTCGCCGCCCCCGAGGAGCTCGCCGACTTCGCGGTGAAGACCAGGCCCGACCTCGACCGCGACGAGGTCCGCAAGGCGATCGCCGCGTGCCAGGCGGTCGGCTGGCCGTGGGAGCGGACGCTCATGCAGACCGCGCTGATGCTCGCCCACCTGGAGGAGCCGCGCGACCTGAAGGCCGCGACCACCCACCCGAGCAAGACCCGCAAGCACATCCGCTAGGAGAGAGCGATGCCTGACCCCAACGCGACACCCGAGCCCGACGGTGAGACGCTGCGGCTGCCGGTGCGCCTCGCCCCCGGCGCGCTCGCCACGATCATGGACGCGGACGGCGCATTCATCGCCCGCGCCTGCGACCGCCAGCACGGGCAGGCGATCGTGGACGCGCTGAACGTGGCCGTGCCCGTGATCCGGATCCGCTGGCGCGGCTACGGCGCGCACGGCGGCCGGTGGCGCGCCGATCTCCCGCCCGGCGCCGGGATCGACTCGGGCTCGATCGAGTCCAAGTCGCTGGACACCGTCGACCGGATGGCCCGCGAGATCGCCGAACCTCCGGCCCGCCGCCACTACGCCGAGACCTACGAGGACTTCTGGAAAGGGATCGTCGAGGGCCCGCACGGCGCCCTGAATCGCGATCAGGTCATGCGCGAGCTGCACGACTACAGCGTGGTCATGCATGAGGTGTCCCTCGCCTATGACGACGTGACGAACGGCCGTCTGTCCAAGCCGAACACCGCCGCCCGGCACGTCATCGACGCTGTGAATGAGCGCATCGACGCGGCGGTCAAGCAGGCACGCGAACAGGTGGCCATCGATATCGAGGAGACCATCGACGCCGACCTGCCTGGCGATTACGAGGCCGGGCTGAGGCGCGCCGCCAGCATCGCACGGCAGGAGCCGGGGGCATGACCCACTGCCCGCCGCGCGGCACCGACCGCGCGTTCCGCCGCCTCGCCCGGCTCGGCGCCGACCCGGCCGCCACGCTCGACGAGCCGGCCGAGGCCACGGCCGAGCTGCCCGCCGTCCACCATCCGCCCGGCCGCCACCGCCGCACTCCCCCGGCCCGGTTGACGCGCGACCGCCTGGCGCTCGGCGTCACTGCGGCAGCGCTCGCCGGCGCGGTCGCCCTCGGCGCCGTCACGCTCGCGGGCGCGGGCGGCGCGGCGCCCGGCGTGTCGAGCGTTCCGCCGCCCGTGACCACCGACGAGCCGAGGGACACGCCGTCGAGCGCCCGGCCGCACCTGGTCCCGGCGTCGACGCCGAGCCCGTCCCGGACGCGCGAGGTGGAGCGGAGCCCGTCCGTCTCGCCGAGCTCGTCCAGCGCGCCCGCGAGCCCATCGCCGTCACCCGTCCGGCGTACGGACTCCTCGTCGCCGTCTCCGAGCGGGACGTCCGAGGAGCCCGCGCCGCCGCCCCCTCCACCCCTACCGCCGTGCGGCGCGGACGAGGAGCCGGGCACGCCGCCCACGTGCACGCCCACCGGAGAGGACGCATGACCCTCGGACCCTGCCAGAGGGGGCGGATATGCAGCGCGGCCCCGGCGGGCGCCGATGACACCCATGGGTGTCACGGGCGCACACGCGCGTCGAGCGGGTGACGTGCCTTGACCTGGGGCCTCCCGGAAACTTAGTACAGATGCTATTGACTTTGTCTGGCGGGAGGCGCATCATTGACTTAGTGCAGATTAAATGCACTAAGTGGGGTGGGGATCATGACCGGTCAGCTCTGGGTCACGGGGACGGCGCTCGAAGCCGCGATCGCGCACGAGCGGCCCGTCCAGATCACCTACGTCGCCGCCGATGGCGAGCGCACGACGCGCACGATCGAGCCGTACGAGATGGCCGTCACCCGGCGCGGCAACGCCATCTGCCGTGCGATGGACCGCCGCTCCGGCGAACCGCGCTGCTTCCGGCTCGACCGGATCGAGTTGCTGACCGTCCTGCACGGCGGGTTCGAGATCGCCCGGCACGTCGGCGTCACCGACGACCTGATGCCGGAGATCCTCGTGCGCTACCACGGCTCGCGCGGCAACCACCACGGCGTCATGCGGCTGCTGGGCATCTGCGGCTGCATCCGCTGCGCGTCGGACGGCGTGCGGTACCGGCTCGCCGAAGTCGGGCGCCACGAGGCCGCCGTGTGGTGCGTGCGGCCCACCTCGATCACCCCCCTCGACGGCGAGGACGCCGCCGAAGCCGCCGCCGAGGACGCGGCGCTCGCCCGCATCCGCGCCGAGATCGCCCTCGTGCCCGAGTACGACCACCGGGGCGACGCCGCCCACTGGACGCCCGACTACTCCCGCTGACTGGATGGAGGACCGCTATGGGCCTGGACAACTACCCCCGCCGCTACCCCTGCAAGGCCAAGGGGACCGCCGTTCTGGACGGTGAGGGGCGCATCGACTGTGACGCCACGCAAGGCGCGGGCGGCTGCCCGTGGCAGCGGGCCAACCTCGGGGACGGCGCGGTCTACGGGCTGTTCGGCGTCCCGTGTTGGTATCGGGGCAAGGTCGGCACCTGGATGATCAACGCGGTCATCGAGGCGGGCGGCAGCCTACCCGAGGAGGTCTCGGGCGGCTTCTACGGCGACGGCGAGGACGAACTGTCCCCCGACTACTGCAACACACTCGCCGGATGGCTTGAGGACCACGGCGAACTGTTCCTGTCCACCCTCCCCGAAAGCGAACGCGCCGGGGCGGCCATCGAGTACCGCTACGCCGCGCGCTGGCTGCGCTGGACCGCGGAGCATGGCGACGGCGCGCACGCGTGGTGGTGACCACCCCCGACCGCCGGGGTGCGGGCCACCTCCCGCCCGTGCCCGCGTCCCGGCCACCCTGACAGCTCGCCCGCTGACCTGGGATGACCGGCAAAACATAGGCCAGGGACTCTTGACTAAGTTGAAAGATAGGCGCATCATTAACTTAGTGCAGAGTTACGCTACTAAGTCAGGTGATCGGAATGGCCCCCCAGAACCCCGAGAACGAGATCATCGAGCAGGTCAGCGCCGAGATCGTCAACCTCGCCCGCGCGCTCATCGACCTGATCGGCCTCCCCGAGGACGCGGCGCTCGACCTCGCGGTCGACATGGTCCTGTCCGAACTCGCCGCCCACGCGCCCCGCGTGCTGTGCGCCTACCGCCGCGCCATGGTCGCGCAGCACCCCGAGATCCTCGCGCACCTCAACTGAGCCACCGGGGCCGGGCGCACACCCCGCCCGT
>NZ_SMJX01000392.1 GCF_004348535.1 Actinomadura sp. KC216 | reverse complement strand
GGCGTAGGGGGCCAGGGTGCTGAGCCGCAGCCGCGGGGGTCCGCCGCGAGAGGTGGCGTGGAGCCAGATCGGCCCGGCCGGCCCCAGCTGCTTGTCTCTGATCGCGTCGGGTGTGGTGGTGAACACCGGGACGGGGGGCGTGCCGATGGCGGCGTGCAGGTTGGTTTCGCGTCGCTGGCTGCTGGTCCAGATCAGCACGGGGGTGGTGAAGCCGTCGGCGGTGGCGAGGTTGGCGTAGCCGCGCAGCTTGTCGACGACCTTCTTCAGAGGGCGCTGGGTGCCGGTGTCGTACTCGACGAAGAAGTCGACACATACGCCGTGTTCGCACCAGCGGCCGTATCCGTCGGGGCGGATGTAGGGCGCCCAGGTCTTGGTGCAGCGGCGTTCGGGCCACCAGTGGACCAGGTCGGCCGCGGGGTGATGGCGGGCGGCGGCGGCCAGGGCGGTGAAGATCCCGTTGACGCCGATCAGGTGGGCGAGCTGGGGCGACAGTGCCCAGGCCAGGATCCGGTCGCGGCGGTAGCCCAGGTCGGCGAAGGGGATGCCTTGGTCGGCGGCGATCACGTGGGCGCCGGCTTGGCCGATGGTGTAGTGCAGGGGCGCGGTTCCCTGGCCTGGGGGGAGCAGGGGCCGGAACCGCTCGACGGCTCCAAGGTTGGTCAGGCGGAGCATGCCGCGGCGGGCGCGGTCGGCGTTGGGGTAGGCGAGCTGGGCGATCTGCCCGGTGGTGAGCACGTGATGGTCCCACAGGGCGCGCAGGACATAGTGGTCGCGTTGGGTCAGCCGGGAGGCCAGCAGCATCGGTACCAGCTGCTTGAGTCCACTGGTCGCTGTGGCGGCGTCGGGAGCAGACCGGGGAACCGGCGGAACGTAGCGGGTGGTCATCGTCTTCCCCTCCTCGTCAGGGATGCGGGAGCCGCAGTGGGCAGGCGGGTCAGATGGACGTGGCGTCGGGCGCGGGAGGCGGGTCAGCGCGGGGATCGGCGCGCGGGTCGTCGGCGCGTGCCCGCTGCGGACGCTGCTGAGGGCGGGTGCCGTAGGCCTCGGCCGAAACGCGCCGGATCAGCTTGGCGCGCCCGGGAACGGCGGGCGGCAGCGGCCGGGTCCGCAGGGTGAACGCGGAGGTCTCGGCGGCTTCCACGATCAGCCGGGCGCCGGCTTGGAAGGCGTCCAGGTGGGCGAGGTCGTGCTGGGACAGGTTGGGGGCCATATGGCGTTCCAGCGTGCGGGCGTCTTCGGGGGAGACGGCGAAGAAGACCTTGCTGCGGGCGTTGGCCGAGATCGCCTCGCGCAGCTCACGCGACAGTTGCGCCAGGTCCTGGTGGGCCAGCACGACCGACAGCCGGTAGGCGCGGGCCTCGGCGAGCAGATCGGCCAGGCCATGCGGGAGGGTGAGGAAGTTGTGACACTCGTCCACATACAGCGAGCTGTCAGCGCGGGCGCTCTGGCCGTAACGGGTCCGGTTGGACACCGTCTCCCAGATCTTTGCCAGCATCAGCGACCCGAACACCGCGCAGGCGTCGGCGCCCAGGATGCCTTTGGGGGCGCGGATCAGCAGCAGTCCACCGTCCAGCACCGTGGTGGGGTCGAAGGTGGAGGTCCCGGAGCCGAGGGTGGAGCGGATGAAGTCGCGCAACAGGAACGCGCGCAGCTTGTTCAGCACCGGTCCGGTGGCGTGCGCGCGTGCACCTGCGGATAGGTCGTCGTACCAGGCCCAGAAGTCGGCCAGGATCGGGTCGCGGACCCGGGCGGTAAAGGGCGCCCGGTAGGCCGGGTCGGCCAGCAGCCGCGGGATGTCGGCCAGGGTGGCGTCGGGAGCGTGCCAGAGCGTCAGGCACGCCGAGCGCAGGATGTCGTCGGTGCGCGGACCCCAGAAGTCTTTGTAGATCCGGTGGAAGATACCGACCAGATTGTCGCTGGCCAGATGCGCGTCGGGCCCCTGCAGGACGTTCAGTGCCGGACGGCGACGTTGGTCGGGATCGAACAGGACAACCTTGTCGGCGACGTCCTCGGGCAGCCGGGCGAGTAGATCGACGATCAGGTCGCCTTTGGGATCGATGACAACCGCGCCGCGCCCGGCCTTGGCATCGGCCAGGATCATGTGCGCCATCAGGGTCGACTTGCCGGATCCGGTGGCGCCGAGCACATGCATGTGGTGCCGTGACTCGGCGACGCCCAGCGCGACCGGCCGCACGATCCCCGCGTCGCTCACACCCAGCTGCTTGGCCTCCGGACCCGGCGTGGCAACGCCCGGAGGTGGCGGGACGGCTTTGGAGCCCGCCCTCGACAGGCCGGGAACGGCCGAATCCCAGGGCAGATGCGCCAGCGCCGCCAGCTCGGTGACCGAGCACAGATCCCCGCGCCGCAGCCACCGCCGCGCCAGGGCCGTCTCGGGACGCCAGAGCCGACGGCGGCGCAGGTAGTTGTGCCCCGCGTAGAGCGCGTAGGCAGAGGCGATCGCGTGCGCGCGTCCCCGCAGCCCGCGCCGCAGTTCACGCCGCACCGCGCGGTCCACCGGTCCAGGCGTCACCGTGCCGTCGGAGCTCGATTTGACCGAGGACTTCTCTGTGGCTGTGGCTGTGGCTGGGCCGGTGGCGGGCACGGTGTCCGGGTTGACGGCCAGCGCGTAGCTGATCGTCATCTCCCACTGCGGTTCGCGGGCCTTGTCCAAGATGGCGCGTACCTCGGCGGCGCGCTCAGGGTGGGCCACGTACGCGCTGGTTGCGGGGTGCCGCGTCGATGCAGATGGGGTGATCAGGTCGAACAGCCATGCCCAGGGGCGTTGCGATGCGGTGCTGCCGCGTAGCGCGGCGGCGGCGCGGTTGGCCTTGGCCAGTCGCCGACCCGCGGCGGGACGGGCGCAGATCTGGACGATCGCGCGCTGGCCGGATGCCAGTCCGGAGGCAGCGCCGACCAGGGCGCGCAGCGGGTCGGCGGGGTGGTCGGCGCGCAGCGGCAGCCAGTCGGGGCGGGCCATCCGCAACCGCCCGCCCACGGCAACATTGCCGTTCGGGAGAGGCGACGGGGAGGCCGGGGCGGTGTGAGTGCGGGCGGCGGGCCATGCCGCCTCGATCGCCCGCTCGATGAATCCGGACGGCACCGTGCCCGGCACCCAGAACCGGATCTGGACCGCGGCGGTGTCCCACGCGTATTCCCAGGCCAGGTGCGGCTGCCCGGTCAGCAACCGCTTGTAGGCCGGGCGCAGCAGACCGATGAGGTTGGCCCACAGTTCGTGCGCGGCGTCGGGGTCGACCTCGGGTGGCGGCAGGACGGTGATCTGCCGCGCCCCATCGGCGAGCCGGTCGTGACGTCGCCGCCACCACCAGTGCCGCACCGCCAGGAAGGCCGCCACCACGCAGGCCAGCAGAATGCCGCCTGGCCACCCGTAGGTGCCCACAAAGTCCTCCGCCTTGTGGATAAGGCTGTGGATGAACGCGTCCGGGTCGCGCAGGAATGGGCCTCCGGGCGGCTCGGCCAGCGACGGGCGCGGAGACGGACTCGGGGAGGGCCGGAGCCGGACCAGGACCGATGAGATAATGATCATGGTTCGATGTCCAGTTCGTCGTCGGCGTCGACGTCCAGCTCCATACGGGCGCTGGTGTCGAGGGCGGCCAGTTCGGCGGGGTCGCTGGTGATCACGCTGTGTTCGGCGGGGGAGGCGATGGCCTGGAAGGAGACCCGGTGGGAGCTGGCCGCCAGAAGTCCCTCGCCGCGGGAGCAAGCCAGAAGGAACTGGCGTTCGCCCTCGGACAGGTTGAAGGCGTCCCCCACCGCGTCGATGGCTTGGGGGGCTTGGCGCAGCAGGATCTGGGTGGTGGCGTTGGCCACCACGGCTTGGCCGAGCCCGGTACCGAGCAGGTCGGCGGCGTCCTGGGTGACGACCGCCAGGGCGCACCAGTACTTACGCGCCGATTTGGCCAGGCGGAATAGGAACTTGGCGCCGTCGGGCTCGCGCATCAGCAGCCAGGCCTCGTCCACCACGACCAGGCGCCGCTGGCGGTCGTGCGGGTTGGACACCCGCCGCCAGACCGCGTCCAGCGCCAGCAGCGTGCCCGCCGCGCGCAACTCGTCAGGCAGGTCCCGCAGCGAGAAGACGACCAGGTGCCCGTCCGGCCGCGTGGTGGTAGGACCGTCGAACAGATCCCGGTGCGTGCCGGTCACGAACGGGGCGAGCCGCGCGGCGACCTCACCCGCCCTGGGATCCTCGGCGTCCTCGCGCAGCACGGCGGCCAGGTCGGCCAGCAACGGGGCGGGATGGGTCCAGGTCCGCGGGTCGCTGGTGATGCCTGCTCTGGCGTATACCTCCACGATCGCCCGGTCCAACGCTGCCTTGCCCGCCGGGTCCAGTGGTTCGTCCAGCAGCACGCCGATGAGGGTGTGCAAGAACAACGCGCGGCGCGTGAAGGCGTCGGTCCCGGCGTTGGAGGCGGGAAGGTCGAACGGATTGAGCCGGACGCCGGGAGAGCCGAGCGAGATGTGGGACCCGCCGACCGCGCCGGACAGGCGGGCGTATTCGTCTTCGGGGTCGATGACGGCGACCTGCACTCCGGCGTACAGCGACCGCAGCACCTCCAGCTTGGTCAGGTAGGACTTGCCGGCGCCGGAGCGGGCCAGCACGACCGAGTTGTGGTTGTCCAGGCCCCACCGGTCCCACAGCACCAGGCTGGAGGAGGCGGTGTTGATCCCGTACAGCACAGTGGTATCGGTGACCGGGGCGTCCAGATCGGGGGAGCTGAACGGGAAACTGGCCGCGAGCGCTTGGGTGTCGAAGGTGCGGCGCATACGCAGCCCGTCGACCCCGATCGGGAGGGTGGTGGTCAGCCCTTGCAATGGGCGGAAGGTGGCCGGTGCGGCATCCAGCAGCAGCGAGGACGCCAGCGCCCGCACCTGCGAGCACTCGGCCTCCAACGCCTCCTGGTCGGGGGAATGCACGGTGAAGTACAGGCCGACCCGAAACAGCTTTGTCTGCCCACGGGCGAGCGCGGCGGCCAGCCCGCGGGCATCCTCGGCCGCCGCTGTGGCCTGGAAGTCCTCCAGCCGACCGTGTTCGGCATCAGAGCGGGCCGAGGACTCCAGCCGGGCGAGCTGGCGGCGTAGCCGATCGGCGGCCTCCGTCGGCGGGGTCGGCTCGATGTGCACCGCGACCTCGACCCGGCCCGGGTAGGTCAGCAGCGGCTCCAACCATCCGGGGCCGACCTCGGCGGGGTACCCGGTGATCGCAAACGACGCGCAGACGCCTTCGGACAGGGTCAGGGTCCGCACGCCGACTTCGACCGCGTCCGGTCCCACCGTCGCCGGGCCCGCTTGCGGTCGTGTACCGGTGCCTTGGCGCAAACGCGAGCGTGCGGTTTTCAGCAGAGTCATCCCAATCCTCCGGTGGATGTGATCGTTTCGGGGGGTGCCGCCCGCTGATCCGTTGCCGCGGCCGGGGTGGTGTGCCAGGGGTTGCAGCAGGCGGCCAGCACCGCGGTGGCGTGATCGCCGGGCAACACGCGGACGGTGATGCCAGCGGCTGCCAGGACACGCACGGCCTCGTCGGCGCGGCGCAGCACCCGTTGGGCGGCTCCGTCACCGGACCGGCCATGGTGCGGTTCGCGCAGCACGATCAGCACTTGGCGGCGCAGCAGGTCCCGGCGCCGCGCCAGATCGGCCAGGAATTCGGCGTGCTCGATCGCGGCCTGTTCCAGCTCTGGGTGGGCCAGCGTGGGCGCGTGGTCGCGCAACCCGGAGATCAGCGGGACGAGGTCGACGTCCTGCGCGCGGACCACGATCTGTGCTGGGCCCGACAGCGAGTTCAGCCAGCGGCCGAACACTCCCACCAGTGCGGCCTGCTCCTGGGGGGTGCGCAACGCGAAACTCACCGTGCTGGCCTGACACACCACCGCCGCGCCCTCGGCGTCCAGATCGATCACACCGTCAGCGGAGATCGCGGCTGCGGGCAGCCGCAGCGGCGCGGGCAGCGGGTGCTGCTGCTTCTGCTGAGCCCAAGCGGGCGGCGCGGCGACCCCTTCGGGAGCCAGTACGAGGCGGTGCGGGGAGCGAGCGTGCCGGATCGCGGCCAGCAGCAGCCGATCCAACCCCACCCCGTCACGGCGGCCCAGTGCCAGCACGGCGGCCGCCGCCCCGAACGGGAACGCCGCCGCAGCGAACACCGGCAACGGAACCAGCTCTCGGGTGGCGGTGAAGGCCAGCCACAGCACCGCACCGGTCGCGGCCAGGATGGCTACCTGGCGGGCGGTCAGACCGGCCAGGATCTTGTCGGGGGTTTCCACATCGGCGGGAATCCGTACCGCATACTGCTCAGTGGAGTGAGTGTTGGTCGGGTTCACTGGTTGTCACCCATCCCTTCCATCCGCTGCGTGGGCAGCGGCTGCGAGTGCTGGCCGGTCGTTGGCGCAAGGGCCGGTTGACGTTCTTCTGCGACGCTGAGGGCGTGCGCGTGTCGTTGCCGCAGGACTGGACCGATCGGGGGCCGGAGCCGTCGGCTGAGCCGGTGTCGGCTGAGTCGCTGACGGCGCTGCGGGCACTGCTGGATCGCCTTGATCCACCGGCCTTCGACGAGTCGGCTGCCGAGTCGTCGGCGTGTCGTTCCACCACATCCACCGATGAAGGGGGATCGTGATGGTGATGTCACGTTTGGTGACGGTCGTGCTGGTGGGGCCGAGGGGCGGATGCCATGGACGGGCCGGACGGGTCGGACGGGCCGGGCTCGGGGCTGGGCCGTGGCGAAGCGGTGATGGTCCTGGCGAACATGGTCGAGTCCGCGCTGGCCGACGAGTTGGTCGGTGGTCATGGTGAACGGCGAGCAGAAGATCACCTCGGCGCATCGGGGTCGGACGGCGGTGGTGTATCTGCGCCAGTCGTCGCTGGTGCAGGTCCGCGACAACATCGAGTCGACCGCCCGGCAGTACGATCTGGCGCGCCGTGCGGTGGAGCTGGGCTGGGCGGCGTCGGATGTGGTCGTGGTGGACGAGGACCTGGGCGTCTCGGGCGGGGTGGGCAAGGAC
>NZ_SMJX01000391.1 GCF_004348535.1 Actinomadura sp. KC216 | reverse complement strand
CCTAGGGGGAGGGTGTCGCCCCATAGCCAGTCGTTGACTGTGCCGTCGAAGTCTGCGGGTGGGGCGACCGCCAGGAGGCGAGGCGTTAGTAGGGAGAGGTGTACTCCGAACGGGGCGGGGGGTGTGCTGCGGACGCGGCGTGTGGTTCCCCAGAAGTCGTTGAAGTCGCGCTGGGCTAGGTGCAGGTCTGCGGCGATCGTTCGGGTTCGGGCGGCCGGGCCGGTGGCCAGCCAGGTCCAGTGGTCGGTGAGGAGGCGCCGGGCCGTGGTGCGCAGGACGTTGAGGGCCGCCAGGTCGTGCGGGCAGGCGACGTCGCTGATCTGGATCTCGGGGAGGCCGAAGCGGCGGAGGCCGCGGGTGCGCAGGCGGACGCAGGCGCAGCCGTTCACGCCCTCGGGGTCAAGTTCGGGTTCCGCGGCGGTGCAGTGGCCGTTGGCGCGGTACGGCGGCAGGACGTCGCCGAGCCAGTGGTCGGCGAGCACGAAGCGCGTTCTCTCCGCAGGGGACGGTGCCAGGACGTGCCCGGTGACGAGGTCGGCCGTGATCCCGCCGATGGCTTCCGCGATGGCGTTCGCGGCCGAACGGGCGACCTGCGCGCACCGGGGCTGGTCGGTGACGGGCGCGAAGGCGGTGACGACGGCGAACTCCGCTGCGTCGTTGAAGGTGCGCGCGGCCTGGCGGTCTTCGGGCCGGGCCGGCTTGATGCGACCGGGGTCCCAGCGCAGGGAGGTGAGGTCCTCTCGGGCGAGCTGTAACTGGGGTGAGCCGAGCCGTCCGGTTATGTGGGCGTGGAAGGGGGCGGGCTTGATCCGGCGGAGCAGATCGGCGAGGTCGTGTGGGACGTTCTCGGCGGCGACGGCGAACCGGGAGGTCGTGGTGGACGGAACCGGGAACGTGATCGTGGCCATCGGGCCGCTCCTTCCTTGCCGCGACAGGATGTGCCCAGCATGCGCGGCCGTCCCGGAGAGGAGCAGTAGAACGTCGTTCTGGGGATAAGTCGGAGGCTCGGCCTCCCACGGAGGAGGCCGAGCCTTCGTCGTCAGCGGAAGAGGGGGTCGATGAAGTCCGCTCCCAGGCCGACCTTCTCGAAGTGCTCGCGGCACAGCGCGATGTAGTCGTGGACGTCGAAGTAGCCGTCGGGCTCCCCGTTCTCGTCCAGCCAGATGAGCGGGCCCTTCACGATGAACATCGTCTTCATCGGCTCGTCGCTCTCGTAGGCGACGAGCGTGTGGCCCTCGCCGGGCGCCTCGTAGATGAAGTCCCCGGCCGTGGCCGTCCAGGGACGTTCGAGGTACCCCCACTTACCGGAGATGGTGTAGGCGAACACCTCGTGCGGGTGGTAGTGCCGGTTCACCAGGCCGGCGCTGGTGGCGCGCAGGATGTCCGACCAGGAGTTGTCCTTGACGTTGATCCACAGCGGGCGGGAGCCGACGGTCTCGGTGAACGGCACGTAGTAGCGGTCGTCGTCGGTGGCGACCTTCGACAGGTAGAGCTCCGGCAGCGCGTCCGGCTTCTGCGCGTTCTCGAGCGGCTTCAGGTCCTTCCAGAACTCTGTCGTTGCGTCCTCGGGCATGGCTCCTCCAGCGTCCGCGATCCGTTGGCTAGTAGTGAATCGTGCCAGAACCGGCTCCGTCTCCCCGATCTGCCTGGGATTTCGGCCTTTGGGCGGGTTCGGCGGGGTCCGTGGCGACGCGCCGTGTGTCCGGGACGACACGCCGTACGTCCGGGGGGCGACACGCCGTTCACCACGAAAAAGACCAGCTTCGGCCGAATTCACGGTGATTCGCGCGGCATCGACGCTCTAATCGGGGGAATGTGTACCTTGGGGAGATCAACACTGCTGTGAGCTGCGGGGACTGCCCGCGCTGCACAGCCTTGCGAAGAGGAGGTCCCCGTGGCCAGAACGATGTCCAGGGGCACCCGCGTCACCGGTGCCGAACGCACGCGGCTCGCCGCGGAGCTGGCGCCGCGGTACGCCAAAGGTGAGAGCATCCGTGACCTGGCGGCCGAGACCGGACGGTCGTACGGGTTCATCTACAACGTCCTGAAGGAGGCGGGCGTGCCGCTGCGTGGCCGTGGCGGCAACACCAGGCGCAAGAGGGCCTGACCGCTCCCGAGAGTAGGAAGAACGAACAGATGATCGGATGTCCCCCTCGCCCCCCGGGGGGACGCCGTGCGCTAGGAACGGCGGAACGTCCCGGTGACCTCGAGGCGGCCGTTCAGACTGGCGAGATCAGCGGCCGCCCGCCCGGCCACCCAACCCTCGTAGTTCGACACCGAGCCCGCCCGTCCCTTGGCGAGGTTCGGGAACATCGTGTCGACCGCATGGTCGACGGCCCGGTCGCGCGCGGCCAGCACGGGAAGCAGATCCTTCCCGCCGGCGCCCGCGGCCGCCCGATCCGCCGCGTCCCGCAGCCGCTCCCCGATGCGGGCGGCGTAGGCGTTCAGGAAGGCGTGGCGGAACGAACGCGTCCGTGACCGTCCCCGCGCGTCGCGCCTGGGACCCGCGTGGACCATGGCCGCCGTCGCCTGGACGAGCAGCGACGTGAACAGCATCTCCACCGCCGCCAGATCGGCAGGGAACCCGAGGACCGTGGAGAATCCCAGTTCCCGGTGCCACACCGCCCGGCAGCGGTTGGCCTCTGCCACCACCGTCAGCAGGACCGCCTTGGGCGCGTCGTAGGGATTGTCCACCGGGATGCGCCGCCCGGCGGGGGCGGCCGTGTCGCCCGTCTCCGCGGCCAGCAGCGCATGGTCGATGCTGTGGCGCGCCATCAGTTCCTGGGCGCGTGCGCTGAGCGCCTCCGCCTCCTCTGGGAATTCGGTCGACTCGGCCTTGGCCAAGAGCGCCCTGACCCGGCCCAGGGTTCGCTGGTCGACCTCGCGTGCCGCCGCCGACGCGTCGCGCGCGGAGTGTCCGGGCGGAGCGGTGGTGCTGGAGGTGCCTGGGGGAGGGCCCATGCTCGGCAGCCTTGGCAGGTCGCGCAGTAGATGGACGAGCTCGACCGCCGAGACCACGTAGACCGTATGGTCGACGCCTTCTCGCTCGCACCAGGCGTCCGGATGCTCGTGCTCCCACCAGGTTTCCGCTCCGAGGACGGCGAGCTGCTCCCGCCAACGGTCGTCTATGGTCGCGCTGGAGTAGGACTTCATCTCGGACGCGATCGCGTCCGTCGCCAGGCGTGCGTGCCTGGCCGTACGGCGGCGGGACGCGAACCTGACCACATCGGCCGGTTGCCAGCCCCTCTCCCAGGCCGTGGTGATCCCCTGGCGCATCTGAGCGGCGAGACACCGGTCGGTGACGAGCCTCCATTCGTCTTCATCGACCGGGCCTGGGGCGGTGACGAGTGCGGTCACCAGGCGGTTGAATGCGGCGGCGTCGCCTCGTGCGAGCGCGCATACGGCCTGGGCTGCCAGGTCGTTCGCGGCCTCGGTGAGCGCTGCTTCCGGCGAGGGGCCGGCCGCCTCTCCGGGGTGTGCGCGTCGCCACGCGTTACGCACGGTCACTCCCGTCCTCCATGTCACATGGGCATCACGCATCCTGCCATCTGGCGGTTACAGACTCCTGTGGCGCGGTGGTCGGCGACGTCCCTACGCGAAAGCCCCCGGCCGATCCGGCCAGGGGCTGGGGAGGAGCCGGTGCTCCTACTCTTCGTCGCCTCCGCGCATCTCCTCGACCACGACGCTCTGGTAGGCGCGGGACGTGTCCGGGACGTAGCTCAGCCGCGCCAGGGCCTTGCCCTCACGGTTCCTGATCTCGAAGTTGTAGCCCTCGCGGGTCTCGCCGATGTGCGCCACGGCCTGGTCGTGCCGGAGGCGGCACATCGTGTCGACCTTCTCCAGCGCGACCTTCAGGCTCCCCGCGTCGCTGATGAGCCTGGCCGGCTCGCTCGTCTCCCAGATCTCGAACATTGGTCGCGTCCTGTCGGCGGTCGGAAGGAACGGGCGGGGACATTCCATACGTCGTCAGACAGCTTGAACCCAAACTGTGGATCTTTCAATCAATACGGGTATCGGATTGATCACTATTCGGAGTTGTCCACGCTCACACTGTCATGTCCGCATGTGGTGGCACGTGGACGCTTCCGCCGGGCGCGTCGGATCGATAAGGTTTGCCGCGCAGAACCGGGCGCCAATCCGAATGTGGGGCGTACGGCTCCGGTGGTGTGCGTCAAGCGTCCTCGACTACGGACACTGCCGTCTCCTTTGCGTCCGGCTCGATGAACCTTAGGAGCGACTCTCCCTCATTGGACAGTTCGTCAATGGCGGCTTGGGGAAGGCGCTCGAAGGGACGCAGCCGCAGCGTGGCGACCTTGCGCTTGTATTCCGTCTCCCAGATGCCGCGTGCGAAGCCGTCCCAGAGGAAGACCGCTCGGACACGCAGGTTCTTCGTGGTGAGGGACGGCCGGTGCGCGTCGGCGATCACTCGTCTGCGGTCGGCGTGCGCCAGGACGAGGCTGTCGAACTCCGGCAGGAATCGTGCCGGTGCCGGAACGTCCTCGGCAGGACGCGGGGCGTCAGGGAGATCGAAGAGTTCCCGGCCTTTGTCGTCGGCGAATACGCGGAGGCGCGGACGCAACCGGTCCAACGCCTCACCGCACGCGGACAGCCCGGACCACGTTTGCGCATCGGCGGCCGATGCTGGCCCATACGCGGCCAGGTAGCGCAGCATCAGTTCGTCTATCCGCGGTTCCGCCGCCGGGGCAATGCCCAGCCATTCGTCGGCCGGTGTGAAGCGCGACGCGCGAGGGAAGCCCCACCTGTCCTGGGTGGGGACCATGACCAACGGCACGCAGAGCCGGACGGCATATCCGAGAGCCCGATCGTTGACGTCCGGGAAGCGTTCCTGGAGAAGCGCGCGAACCTCATTGAACGTGCGAGGTTCCTCTGCGAGGAGGGAGCGCGCCGCCGGGACGACCTCCTGCAGATCCATGCCCTGGGCACGGTCGCCGAGGACGCGGAGAGCGCCGTCCAGCATGGGCTGCATCGCCGTGCGGAACGCCGTGTAGTCGTCGCCCGTCATCAGGTGCAGCGTGGCGCGCATCATCGTGGCGCGGACCAGCGACCGGTCGTGCAGGGCGCCGAGCAGGTCGGACGGCTGGAAGCCGTCCAGCCGCGTCCACAGCCCCAGGAACGGCGGCTTGGGTTCCTGCGCCTGCATCCCGCACAGCCGGCGCACCGCCTCGGCGGCCGTGATCGGCTCCCGCGCCAGCAGGAGCTGCCGTGCGAGCGTGGCCCGGTTGAGGGCTCGGACGCTCAGGGTGTCTGTCACCCGTCCAGGATGCCCCTTCGCCCGCCGTTCCCTGGCACCGGCGGCAGTAGAGATATATCGTGTCTGCGTTCCTGTGACGAGATATATCGCAAGGAGGGATCGTGGTGGCGGGAGCGGGCGTTCGCGGCGTGCGCGGGCGGATTCTCGACCTGATGTTCGTGCGCGGCCGCATCGAGGAGGTCCGGCCCGCCCCGGGGCGGATGCGGTGGGTCCGCGTCGGCGGCGTCCCCGGCCTGGACTGGACGCCCGGCCAGCAGATCCGCCTCCATGTGGCGGACATCACGGCCGCGCGGACGTGGGTGAGCGGGGCCGTCCGCCATGCGCTGCGCACCTACTCGGTGTGGGACTACGACGCGGACGCCGGCGTCCTGGAGCTGTGCGTCATGGACCACGACGTGGACGCGCCCGGCGTGCGCTGGGTGCGGGGCGCCCGGCCGGGCCAGGAGGTCGTCTTCGGCAAGCCGGAGGGGACGTTCGGGCTGCGCCCGGCCGCCTATCACGTGTTCGCGGGCGAGGAGACGGCCTCGGTGGCGTTCGGCGCCATGCTCCGGGCTCTCGACGGCCGAGACGGCGGGTCGCCGGAGGCGGCCGGGCGGGGCGGGCTCGTGCCGGTGCACGGGGTGATCGAGGTCGCCCGGCCGGAGGACCGGCTGCCGCTCCCGCGCGGCGGCGAGCTGA
The DNA here is from genome assembly GCF_004348535.1 of Actinomadura sp. KC216. GTDB lineage: Bacteria > Actinomycetota > Actinomycetes > Streptosporangiales > Streptosporangiaceae > Spirillospora. Next base: position 1,076 of record NZ_SMJX01000391.1, on the reverse strand, counting down.
TCTGGCGCCATCGCGGTGACGCCTCCGCCGCCCGCTCGCGGACGCTCGTGGACGCTCGTGGACGCCGTGCGCGGCCTGGAACTGCCGGAGGAGCCGGGGGGCGCCTACGTGGCGGGGGAGGCGCGCACCGTGCAGGCCGTCCGCGCCCACCTGGTGGGCGAACGGGGCTGGCCGCGCAAGTCCGTGCTGGTCAAACCGTTCTGGACGCCGGGTAAGCGCGGGATGGAGTGATCGGGAACGAGCGAGGGACGCCCGGGTTACGGGAGGAACTTTTCCAAAATGCACGTGCATCAGCTCTTGCACCTGCACGCCATCCCTAGCAGGATGAGCGCGGACCTCCCGCACGTGAACTCCCCGGAGATCGCGATGAACGCACACTTGAGCGACAGTGACCGACAGGCGCTGCGACTGGCCCAGGATCTCCGTGAGGAGATGCGGGCGGCGCTTCCGCACGCCCCTACCGAACCCTCGGTCTCCCCGTTCGTCGACCAGACGGGGACGCCAAGCGTCCTGCTCCGGCTCGACGCCGACACCGCCCGCGCGCTGATGGCCCTGCTGGCCGAACGCCGCCTGGATCGGGGTGCCGCGCCGGGCGCGGCGCCGGCCGGGGAGCCGCACTGGGGCGGAGGCACGCACGTGCCGCCATCCGTCCCGCCGCCCGCGGCCCAGGGCGTCCCGGCGGCGCAGGGGCCCGTCGTGGCCGCGGTCTCTCCGTTCGGGGAGCCTGCCTACGCGGACCCCGCGTATGCGGAGCCTTCCTACGCCGAGTCGCCGTTCATCCCGCCGCAGCAGGGCACCTCGGTGTTCGTCGGCGGGACGGGCCCGACGCCGCTCGTGCCATCGCCGATCTACCCCGCGCGCTGACTTACGCGTTCCTCGGCTTACCGCGCTTCTCCGGCCTCTGTGCCGTCCCATGTGTGCATCGCCCACCCCCGCACCGCCCCGGCGGTCGCGGGGGTTTCGGCGTCTGGACGGCGGCGGGCGGCCAGGTCTCAAAGCCGCCGCCCCCCGCGCCTGACCGGCTGCCAGAGCGGACAGCTTCCCCCTGCGCCCCCACTGCTCCCCGGCTCCGGCAG
>NZ_SMJX01000390.1 GCF_004348535.1 Actinomadura sp. KC216 | reverse complement strand
GCCATGAGGACGTACCGGTGCCGGCGGTCGCGGGCGCGTGCTGCGCTGATCGTCGGGACGGGCGGGATGGCCGCGCACCTGGCCCGGATCCTGGGGGAACGGGGAGAACTCGGGCTTGCGGCGGTCGGGCAGGTGGCGGCCGGGATTCCCGCGGCGGAGGGAGGTCCCGGTGGACGTTCCGTGGTGCCCGTTCTCGGGGAGACCGCCGACCTGCCCTCGCTCGTCGAGCGGCACGGGATCGACACGCTGGTCGTGATCGCGGAGGACGTCCATCCGAACCATCTGGACACCGTGCTGCGGATCTCGTTCGGGCTGCCGTGCGAGACGCTCCTCGTCCAGCCGCCGTCGGATGTCGTCCCTATCGCGGCGGCGCGGCGGGACCGGCTCGCCGGGCTGCCGTGCGCGCGGGTCGACTGGCGGCTCCGGGGGCCGTCCGCCCGGTACGCCAAGCGGGTGCTCGATCTCGTCGCCGGGTCCCTGCTCCTTTGCGCGGCGCTGCCGGTGATCGCGGTGTGCGCCGTGGCCGTGCGCCTGGAGGGCGGGCCCGGTGTGGTGTTCCGGCAGCGGCGCATCGGGCTTGGCGGCGAGGAATTCGTCCTGCTGAAGTTCCGGACGCTGCGGAAGGTGGACGAGCGCGAGTCCGACACGCGCTGGACGGTGCGGGACGACGACCGGATCGGGCGGGTGGGGCGGTTCCTGCGGGCCACGTCGCTGGACGAACTGCCGCAATTGTGGAATGTCATTCGTGGCGATATGAGCCTTGTGGGGCCGCGTCCGGAGCGGCCTCATTTTGTTGAGCAGTTCTCTCGTAGTTGTCCCGGGTACATGCTGCGGCACCGTGTTCCGGCCGGGATGACGGGCTGGGCGCAGATCCACGGATTCCGGGGGGACACGTCCATCGAGCTTCGCGCCAGGCTCGACAACCACTACATCGACCACTGGTCCTTCAGCGGTGATCTGAAGATCCTGCTACTGACCGTCCGGGCGATGATCTTCCGGGGGGCGGGATGACGGCCTCCGCGCCGCCCGCCGCCGCGGAGTCCGCGGCACCCGCCGCGCCCCCGGCGGGCGGGCGCCGGCTGGTCAGGCGGCCGAGCTGGCTGGTCGCGGCGGGCGTGCTCAGCGTCGGGCTCCCGCCAGGCTCGGAGGTGATCGGCGACGGGATGCAGGTCACGGCCGGGGACGTCGCCGGTGCCGTGCTGGTGCTCGTCGCGACGTTGCTGCTGGTCGCGGGGCGGGTCGCGATGCCGCGCGCGGCGCTGCTCGCGTTCGGGCCGCTCGTGGCGGCGCTCGGGATCAGCACGGTGTGCTCCGCCGACATCGCGTCCAGCCTGCCGGGGTTCGTCCGGGACATGCAGATATTCGTGCTGGTGCCGCTGGCCGTCGTGCTGCTCGTCCGCGACCGCTGGGACTTCGCCATCGTCTGCTCGTCGGTGCTCGTCCTCGGGTTCTGGGAGGCCGGGGTCGGGATCTGGCAGTCGGCCACCGGGAACGGCGCGTCGATGGGCGGCGCCTACATCCGGGCCGTCGGGACGTTCGGCGCGGGAAACGTGATGGGCATGTCCGTTGTGGTCGGGATCGCGTTCCTGACTTTGACGGCCTTTGCGTTGTTCGCTCGTGCGTGGGGTTTTGGCGCCGTCGTTGTTGCGGTGGGTGGGCTTGGGGTTTTGGGTGTCGCGCTGGCGGCCTCGCTCAGCCGCGGGACGTGGATCGCTCTCGGTGCCGCCGCCGTCCTCGCCCTGGTGCTCTTCGACCGCTGGACGGCCGTCAAGGTGCTGGCCTGCTGCGCCTCGCTCCTGCTCGTGGTCGTCGCGGGCGGAGGCGTCGGCGGTGGGGCGCAGGCCGTCGTCGAGCGGTCCGAGAGCATGGCCGGCTCGATCAGCGAACCCGACCAGTCGGTGGACGACCGGTACAGCCTGTGGGCGGCCGCCGTCCGGATCTGGGAGGACAATCCCGGCACGGGCGTGGGCGTCAAGAACTTCCCCGCATTCCGTGATGCCTATGCCGGGATCGAGCTGTCGTCGGGCAGCGAGACCGATGATCCGGTGCATGGGTATGCCCGGCAGCCGCTTCTGTCGCCGCATAGCGAATATCTGCTGTTCCTGTCGGAGCAGGGCATGGTGGGTTTCGCGGGTTTCGCGGCTTTGGTGGGCGTGATGGTCGGCGGGTTGTGGCGGCGGCGCGGCGTTCGTGACCCGTTCTGGTTCGTGAGCGTCGGGCTGCTGACGTTTCTGCTGGTCAACTTCCTGTACGCCGACTTGGGCGGCGCTACGTGCGCGCTGGTGGCGATCGTGCTCGGGGTCGTCGCCTCCCGTGCGTTCGGGGCGGTGCGCTGATGACCGCCGCCGCCTCAGCCTCCGCTTCCGCCTCCGGCTCCACGTCGGCCGCCGCCAAGGCGTCCGCCGGGAACTTCGCCGGGTCCTCCGTCGGACGGGCCGCCGCGCTGTCCGGGGTGCTGATCGCCGCCGGAACCGGGCTCGGGTTCCTGCGCGACCTGCAGATGGCGCACCTGTTCGGCGCCAGCGGCAGCACGGACGCGTTCCTCGTCGCGTGGACGATCCCCGAGACCGTCTCGCCGCTGCTCATCGAGGACGCCATGGCCCTCCTCATGATCCCCGCGGTCACGCGGCTGCTCGCGCGCGGCGGCGGGCTGCGCCCCCTCGTCGGGACGACGCTGCCGCGCATGATCCTCGGCCTGTCGCTGGTCACGGTCGCGCTCATGGCCGCCGCTCCGGTGCTGGTGGACGCCCTCGCCCCCGGCCTCACCGAGCGGGACCCGGCGATCCGGTGCGTCCGGCTGACGGCGATCACCGTGGTGACGTTCGGCGTCGCTGGATTCATGAGCGCGACGCTGCGCGCCCACCACAGATTCGGGCCGCCCGCCGCGATCTACCTCGCGTACAACGTGGGCATCCTCGCGCTGATCGCCGGGCTGTCGGGCGCCGTCGGCGTCACGAGCGCGGCGATCGGCGTCGCGTGCGGGAGCGTTCTGATGGTCCTGGTTCAGGGGCCTGCCTTCGTGCGCTGCCTGCGCGAATCCCGGCCCCGGGTCGAGTCCGTCCAGGGGGACGTCGATGTCTGGGTCGGGCTGGCGGCCGCCGCGCCCGTCGTCGTGTACACGGTGACCCGGCAGGCGCAGGTGTTCGTCGAGCGGTTCTTCGGGTCGGAGCTGGCCGCCGGGTCGATCTCCCACCTGAACTACGCGCAGAAGGTCGCGCAGGTGCCGATGATCCTGTCGCTGCTGATCGTCACCGTGACGTTCCCGCGGCTCGCCCGCGCGTCGGCGGACGGCGACACCCGGCTCGTCGCCCGCCGCATCCAGCAGGACCTGGCGGTCGCGAGCGCGATGGTGCTGGCCGCGACCGCGTTCCTCATCGCCTTCGCGCCCGTCGTGATCAAGGTGCTGTTCGAGCACGGCGAGTTCACGGCGGCGGACACGCGCAGCACCGCGTCCGTCATGCGCGTCTACGCCCTCGGTCTGTGGGGGCAGATGGCGGTCGGGCTCGCCACGCGGGCGTTCTTCGCGCAGCGCCGCCCGACCTGGCGGCCCGCCATCGTGCTGTTCGGCGGCCTCGCGGTCACCGCCGCGATCGGGGGCGCGTTCGCCGCGTCCGCCGGGACGGTCGCGCTGGCCGCCGCGAACGCCGCCGGGATCACGCTCGCCGCCGTCCTGCTGCTGGCCGGGCTGCGCGCGGGCGTCGCGCCCGTCGCGCTCCGGCGGATCGCCGCCGACGTAGCGCGGCTCGTGCTCGCGGCGGCCGGGGCCTGCGCGGCCGGGGTAGCCGTCGCGGGCGCGTCCAGCGGACGGATGCCGCCCATCGTCCAGCTCGCCGCCGGGGGGCTGGTGACCGCGGCGGTGTTCGCCGTCGTGATCGTCCTGGCGGGACCCGGCCTCGCCGCCTCGTGGCGCGGCCGTATCGAATCGGGGGAGACCAGTGAGCCAGCCGACCGAACCGACACGGGTGACCGAACCGGCGCCCCCGCGACCGCCGGAGGAGATCCGTCCGGCGCCGCTGGTGCTGATGTACCACTCGGTCGACCACTTCGATGAGGACCCGCACCTGGTGACGGTGTCGCCCGCCCGCTTCGAGCGGCAGCTCGCCTGGCTGCGGGCCCGGGACCTGCGCGGCGTCGGCATGCGCGAGCTGCTGGAGGCGCACGCCGCCGGACGGGGCCGCGGCCTCGTCGGGCTCACCTTCGACGACGGCTACGCCGACTTCGCGACCCGGGCCGTCCCGGCGCTGCTGCGGTACGGGTTCACCGCGACAGCGTTCATCGTCACCGGACGGATCGGAACCTACAACGCATGGGACGACGGACCGCGCAAACCCCTCATGACGGCCGACCAGATCCGCACGGTGGCGGGGGCGGGCATCGAGATCGGGTCGCACGGGCGGCACCACGTCTCGCTGCCCAGGACGGACGACACCGAACTCCGCGAGGAGCTGGAGGAGAGCCGGGCGGCCCTGGAGGAGCTGGTCGACGGGCCGGTCACCGGGTTCGCCTATCCGTACGGGCACGCCACGTCGCGCGAGGTCGACGCGGTGCGCGCGGCCGGATACGACTACGCGTGCGACATCGTCCCGGACGAGCCCAGCCGGCACGCGCTGCCCCGCACCTACATCGGTGACCGGGACGGGCCGCTGCGGATGCGCGCCAAGCTCGTCCGGCACGAGCTGCGCGAACGGAGCCGCGTGTGACCCGGGTCCTGCACGTCATCACGGGGCTGGAGCACGGCGGCGCCGAACGGCAGCTCGCGCTGCTGCTCCGCCATCTGCCGCCGCCCGTGCGGTGCGAGGTCGCGACGTTGACGCGGGTGGGTGCGGTCGGCGCGGAGATCCGCGCGGCGGGCGTGCCCGTTCACGAGGTCGGTATGCGCGGGAACCGGGATCTCGCGGCGCTGCCCCGGCTCGTGCGGCTGATCCGGCGGGGGCGGTACGACGTCGTCCACACGCACCTCTACCGGGCGTGCGTCTACGGGCGCGTCGCCGCGTGGATGGCCGGGACGCCCCGGATCATCGCCACCGAGCATTCGCTGGGCGACGGGCATATCGAGGGACGGGCCGTGACGCGCGGCGTCCGGGCGCTGTACCGGGCGACCGAACGGCTCGGGACGGCGACCGTCGCGGTGTCGCCGACCGTCGCGGCGCGGCTGCGCCGCTGGGGCATCCGGCCGGGCCGGATCTTCGTGATCCCGAACGGGATCGACGCCGACGACTTCGCGTTCGACGCCGCGCGCAGGGCCTCGACGCGGCGGCGGCTCGGCATCGGGCCCGACGAGGCGGTCGTCGGGGCGGTCGGGCGGCTCGTGCCGACGAAGCGGTTCGACCTGCTGATCGAGGCCGTGGCGCGGGTGGGGGGCGTCCGGCTGCTGCTGGTCGGGACGGGCCCGCTGCGCGGAACGCTCCAACAGGTGGCGGACGAGACCGGCGCCGCCGTCCGGTTCGCGGGCGGGACGTCGGATGTGGCGGGCGCGCTGGCGGCGATGGACGTGCTCGCCGCGCCGTCCGTCCAGGAGACGTTCGGGCTCGGTGCCGTGGAGGCGCTGGCCGCCGGGCTGCCCGTCCTCTACACGACGTGCCCGGCGCTCGACGACCTTCCGCGCGGCGAGGCCGTCCCGGACGGTGCCGCCCGGCGCCTGCCGTCCGACGTGCGGATCTGGGCCGAGGAGATCCGGCGCGCCGTCCACGAGACCCGGGACAGGGCGCGCGTGCCGGCGGTCGTCACCGGCCGGTACGCCATCGCCGCGCAGGCCGCCGAGCTCGCCCGGCTCTACCGTCCGGAGCCGCTGTCCGGCGAGGTCATTCCGATGCGAGAAAGGGCTCAAGATGCCGCGACAGACGCCGCGACGTGACGCCGGGCAGAGCGGGCGGAGCGAGCAGAGCGGGCGGGGCGGGCGAAGGGCGCCCGGTATGAGGCGCGTACGGATGCCGTTGCCGTTCGCCGTGTTGCCCAGGTGGTGCGGGCCGTCCATCGCGTTCGTCCTGGCGGGAATGCTCGGCGGCCTGGGATATGCCCTGTACGCGCCCGCCACCTACACCGCGAGCGCGTTCGTCCTAGTGGTGGACGAGGTCGGGCCCGACAGGTCCGGTCCGGCGGCGTTGAGCTTCGCGCAGCTGTACGGGCGGCTCGCGCCGCTGGAGGAGACGCTCCGGTACTCCACGATCCCGCTGCCGGACGCCCCGCCCGGGTCCATGCGCGAGCACGTCCGGGCGTCCACGTCGCCGGACACGCCGGTGATCAGGCTGGCGGGCAGCGGGCGGACGGCGCGCGACGCCGCCGCGTTCGCCAACGGCGCGGCCGACGCGCTCGTCCGGTACGGGACGTCCCACCGGGCCGACACCGGGGTCCGCGTCGCGCTGATGGGCCGCGCGGCCCCGCCCCCGGCGCCGTCGTCGCCGAACCTGCCGCTCGGCATCGCGGTCGGGACCGCCTCCGGGGTGCTGCTCGCCGGGCTCAGCGCGGCCGTGCTGAGCACGCAGCGGGGCCGGCGCCGTGCGACTCCGCCCCAGGGTGCCGCCGTTCTGGACGAGTCGCCCGCCGGGCGCGCCGAGCGGGTCGAGGTGGGTTCGTGACGGAGATCCTCGCGCATGGCTGACTGCGGCGGCGTGGCGGCGCCGGGCGGGCCGTCGGCGCCGATCCGGGTGTTGCACGTCAGCCAGCCGAACGCGGGCGGGGTCGCCGTCTATGTCGGGCAGGTGGCCGGTGACCAGCGTAAACGTGGCTGGGAGGTGGGGGTCGCGTGCCCGGCGGGCGGTGATCTGCCCGCGCGGTGCGCGGCGGCGGGCGTGCCCTGGTTCAACTGGCCCGCCGGGCGCGCTCCCGGGCCGCGGACCCTGCTCGAATCCCTCAGCCTCCGCCGCCTGGTGAAGAGTTTCGGGGCTGACGTCGTCCATCTGCACTCGTCCAAGGCGGGTCTGGCGGGACGGCTGCTGCGCCGCCCGCACGGCACGCCCACGATCTTCCAGCCGCACGGCTGGTCCTGGCTCGCCGTGACCGGACGTCGGCAGGACGCCCTCAGCCGCCGCTGGGAACGGCTCGCGTCCCGCTGGAGCGACGCGCTGGTCTGCGTCGGGG
>NZ_SMJX01000038.1 GCF_004348535.1 Actinomadura sp. KC216 | reverse complement strand
CCCGCCCCCATGCCCCGCGACCGCACATCGCCTTACGCAACGGGCTCTTTCGGCCGCTTGGACGGCCCTGAGAGCGCGCGCCGACCGTGACCACCGATTCCGGCCGACTCGGGTTTCCTGCGGGTTCAGACGACGGACAGGGGGAGGAGTTTCTTGCCGGTGGGGCCTATCTGGATCTCGGTGCCCATGGTGGGGCAGACGCCGCAGTCGTAGCAGGGGGTCCAGCGGCAGTCCTCGACCTCGGTCTCGTCCACGGCGTCCTGCCAGTCCTGCCAGAGCCATTCGCGGTCCAGGCCCGCGTCCAGGTGGTCCCAGGGGAGGACCTCTACCTCGTCGCGTTCGCGGACGGTGTACCAGGCCAGGTCCACGGGTTCCTCGGACAGTGCCTTCTCAGCGGCGGACGTCCAGCGGTCGTAGGAGAAGTGCTCGCTCCAGCCGTCGAAGCGGCCGCCGTCCTCCCACACCGCGCGAATGATCTTGCCGACGCGGCGGTCGCCACGGGAGAGGAGGCCCTCGATGATGGACGGCTGGCCGTCGTGGTAGCGCAGGCCGATGGCGCGGCCGTACTCCTTGTCGCCGCGCAGGGCGTCCTTGAGGGCGCGCAGGCGGCGATCGACGGTCTCGTGGTCGCACTGGGCGGCCCACTGGAACGGGGTGTGCGGCTTGGGCACGAAACCGCCGATGGAGACGGTGCAGCGGATGTCCTTGCGGCCGGTGGCCTCGCGTCCGGCCTGAATGACCCGCTTGGCCATGCCGGCGATGGCGAGGACGTCCTCGTCCTCCTCGGTGGGCAGGCCGCACATGAAGTAGAGCTTGACCTGGCGCCAGCCGTTCTCGTAGGCGGTGGTGACGGTGCGGATCAGGTCGTCCTCGGTGACCATCTTGTTGATCACCTTGCGCATGCGTTCGGAGCCGCCCTCCGGCGCGAACGTCAGGCCTGAGCGGCGGCCGCCGCGGGAGAACTCGTTGGCGAGGGTGATGTTGAACGCGTCCACGCGGGTGGACGGGAGGGACAGGGACGTGTTCGTGCCCTCGTAGCGGTCGGCGAGGCCCTTCGCGACGTCGCCGATCTCGCTGTGGTCGGCGCTGGACAGGCTGAGCAGCCCGACCTCCTGGAACCCCGATTCCTTGAGGCCCTGCTCGACCATGTTCCCGATCGTGGTGATCGAGCGTTCCCGGACCGGACGGGTGATCATCCCGGCCTGGCAGAACCGGCAGCCGCGGGTGCAGCCGCGGAAGATCTCCACGCTGAACCGCTCGTGGACGGTCTCGGCCAGAGGGACCAAGGGCTTCTTCGGGTAGGGCCACTGGTCGAGGTCCATGACGGTGTGCTTCTCGACCCGCCACGGCACGCCCGGACGGTTCGGCGCGACCCGCTGGATGCGGCCGTCGGGCAGGTAGGTGACGTCGTAGAAGCGCGGGACGTAGACGCCGCCGGACGCGGCGAGGCGCAGGAGGACCTCGTCCCGGCCGCCGGGCTCGCCTTCGGCCTTCCACTCGCGGATCACCTCGGTGATGGCGAGCGCGACCTCCTCGCCGTCGCCGAGGACGGCCGCGTCGATGAAGTCGGCGATCGGCTCCGGGTTGAACGCGGCGTGCCCGCCCGCGATCACGATGGGGTGGTCGGACGCGCGATCGGCGGCGTCGAGGGGGATTCCGGCGAGGTCCAGGGCGGTGAGGAGGTTCGTGTAGCCGAGTTCGGTGGAGAACGACACGCCGAGGACGTCGAACGCGGCGACGGGGCGGTGCGCGTCGACGGTGAACTGCGGGATGCCGTGCTCCCGCATGACGGCCTCCATGTCGGGCCACACCGAGTACGTCCGCTCCGCGAGGACGCCGTCGCGCTCGTTCAGGATCTCGTAAAGGATCTGGACGCCCTGGTTCGGCAGCCCGACCTCGTAGGCGTCCGGGTACATCAGCGCCCACCGGACCTCGGCCTCGTCCCAGTCCTTGATCTGGGAGTTCAGCTCGCCGCCTACGTACTGGATCGGCTTCTGCACGCCCGGGAGCAGCGGTTCCAGGCGCGGGAAGAGCGACTCGACCGGCATGACGGAATCCTCCGGGCAGGGGACGTGGAATGAACGTCCACTCTACCGGCGCGGGACTAATCGAACGGTCGGCGACGGACGTGCACGGCCTGCAGCAGGCCGAAGGCGATCATGTTGGCGAACGTCGCGGAACCGCCGTAGGACACGAACGGCAGCGGGAGGCCGGTGATCGGCATGATGCCGATCGACATGCCGACGTTCTGGAACGTCTGGAACCCCATCCAGCACACGACGCCGGTGGCGACGAGCGTCCCGAACAGGTCGGCGGCCTGGGTGGCGATGCGCAGGCCCCGCCACAGCACCACGCCGAGCAGCGCGATGATGATCGCGCCGCCGACGAAGCCGAGCTCCTCCCCCACGACCGTGAAGATGAAGTCGGTCTGCTGCTCGGGGACGAAGTGCCCGCCGGTCTGCTCGCCCTGGAACAGGCCCTTGCCGAGCAGGCCGCCCGACCCGACCGCGATCCGCGCCTGCTGCGCGTTGTACCCGGCGCCGCGCGGGTCGGCCTCGGGGTCGAGGAACGCGGTGAACCGGTCGATCTGGTAGTCCTGCAGCAGGCCGAAGAACCACACCGCGGCGGCGGCCGCCGCGCCGCCGCCGACCAGGCCGAACAGCCACCGCTTCTGCGCGCCGGAGATCGCCAGCATGCCGAGCACCACGGCGATGAACACCAGGGTGGTGCCGAGGTCGGGCTGCAGCATGATCAGCGCCGCGGGCACCCCGGCGAGGACGAGCGCGAGCAGCACGTCGCGGCGGCCCGGGCCGATCTCCCCGTCGCGCGGCTCGCCGAGGATCATCGCGAGCAGCACCACCAGGCCGACCTTCGCGAACTCCGACGGCTGCACCTGGAAGCCGCCGCCGAGCACGATCCACGAGTGCGAGCCGTTGATCGTCTCGCCGAGCGGGGTCAGCACGGCCACCAGCCCCACGCACGCCACCCCGTACAGGATCGGCACGTACGCGCGCAGCAGCCGGTAGTCGAGGACGGTGACGAGCCCGCCGAGCGCGAACCCGATGAACAGGTTCAGCACGTGCCGCTTGACGAAGCCCTCCGGATCCTTGCCCTGCTCGGTCAGCAGCGGGAACGTCGCGGAGCGGACGAGCAGCGCGCCGATGACCGACAGCGCCAGCACGGCCAGGAACAGCGGCCAGTCGAGCCGCCGCAGCCCGCCGAGCCGGCTGCGCAGCCCGCGCCGCGCCGCGTACGCCTCGACGCTCCCGGCGCCCGTCCCGGTGATCACGGCGCGGTCCCCTCGCCGCCGGGCAGCGCGGGCAGCTCGGACGGGAGCCTGCCGTCCTTGAGGAGCGGCGGGCGGTCCTTCGTCCCGTACATGGCCTCCCATATCTCCCGGACGGCCGGCGCCGCCGTGGACGCGCCCGTCCCGCCCTGGGAGACCATCGCCACCACCGCGAACCGCGGCTTCTTCATCGGGCCGATCGAGGCGAACCAGGAGGTGTCCTCCTTGCCGTACACCTCGGCGGTGCCGGTCTTGCCGCCCACCTCGACGGTCTTCATGTCGAACCCGCCGAACGCGCCCGCGGCCGTGCCCTGCTTGGGGACGTCGCCGAGCGCCTTCCGGATGTACTTGATCACCTTCTGGTCGACGGGCAGCCGCGGGGCCGGCGGCGCCTGGATCCGCTGGACGACGGTGCCGTCCGGCCGCATCACCGCGACCCCGAGCCGCGGCACGACCAGCCTCCCGCCGTTGGCGATGGCCGCGTACGCGCGGGCGAGCTGCAGCGGCGTCACCAGCACGTCGCCCTGCCCCACGGAGAAGTTCGCGGCGTCACCGGGACGCCACACGAACCCCTCGGTGCAGTTCTCCGTCGCGACCGCCTTCAGGTACGCGGCGCGCGCCGGGTCGGTCTTCGCGACCTGCGGGTAGCCCTCCTTGGCGCCCTTGCAGTTGGCGGCCTTGGTGGCCTCCCAGTACTCCTTCTTCCAGGCCCGGTCGGGGATGCGGCCCTCGCTCTCGCTCGGCAGGTCGATGCCGGTGCGCGAGCCGAACCCGTATTCGCGCGCCATCTTCACCATCGGGTCGGACGGGTTCTTCCTCGGCTTCATCCCGCCGTCGCGCTGCCACTCCTGGTACGCGAACCGGTAGAAAATCGTGTCGCAGGACACCACGAGGGCCCTGTGCAGGTTCATCGGGCCGTGGCCCTGGCCCTCGAAGTTCCGGAACGCGCGGTTGCCGACGTTGTAGGAGCCGGGGCACGGGTAGATGCCGTTGAGGTCGTTGCCGTCCTTCACCGCGGCGGCGACCGAGGAGACCTTGAAGGTGGAACCGGGCGCGAACTGCCCCTGCGTGACGCGGGAGATCAGCGGCTCGCCCTTCTTCTTGCCGAGCAGGGCCTCGTACTGCTCCTGGGAGATGCCGCCCGTCCAGATCGCCGGGTCGTAGGTCGGGTAGCTGGCCATCGCGACCATCCGGCCGGTCTGGACGTCCATCACGACCGCGGCGCCCGCGTCCGCCGGACGGCCCGCCTTGCGCGCGCCGTCGATCGCCTTCTTGAGCGCGTCCTCCGCGGCGCCCTGCACGCCCGCGTCGATACTGGTGACGAGGTGGTTGCCGGGGATGGGCGCCTGCTCCTCGGCGGTGCCGGTGACGCGTCCCTGGCTGTCGACGAGGACCTTGCGGAACCCGGTCTCGCCGCGCAGCACCGCGTCGTACTGCGCCTCCAGCCCGGCGCGCCCGACCAGGTCGACGCCGCTGTAGCCGGTGACCTTGAGGCCGGTGCGCTTGTCCATCTCCTCCTGCGTGATCGGCTGGAGGTAGCCGAGGACCTGCGCGGGCTTCGCGCCCTCCGGCTCCGGGTAGTGGCGGATGGCCTGGACCTGCGCGGTGACGCCGGGGAACTCCTCCTGCCGCTCCATGATCTGGAGCGCGCGTTTCGGATCGACGTGGTCTTCGACGGGGATCGGCTGGTACGGGGAGCCGGGCCAGCAGGGCCGCTTGATGCCTGGCCCGCACAGCCGGATCCGTTTGGTGATCTCGTCGTGGCTGATGCCGAGGACGGCGGCCAGCTTCTTCAGGATGCTCTCGCCGCCGTCCTTCTGCCGCGACAGCGTGGTCCGGTCGACGGACACGACCAGCGCGCTGGTGTTGCGGACGAGCGGACGGCCGCGGTCGTCCAGGATCATGCCGCGGACGGCGGGGACGACGATGTCGCGGGTGCGGTTCTGGGCGGCGATGCCCCTGTAGTGCTCGCCCTCCAGGACCTGCAGCGTCCACAGGCGCCCGACGAGGACGAGCAGCAGCGCGCCGACCAGTACGTACAGAACGACGAGGCGGAAGTGGGTGCGCGGGTTCACAGGCTCCCGCTCCGTCCCGACATGGCGCGGTAGCGCGCGGCGGGCACGGACAGGGTGTCGCTTCGGGGGCGTTCGCCGCGTTCGTAGCGGCGGGTGGCGCGCAGCACGGCCCACACGACGAACGGGCTCGCGATGACGTCGTACAGCACCTGCAGCGGCACCATGCTCGACACGGTCGCCCACTCGGCGCGCGGGTCGCCGAGGATCATGCCGGTGCCCGCGTACAGGACGGTCCCCGCGAGCGCGCCGGCGGCGACGGCGAAGAACGGCACGACCGACTGCCGGTCCATCTCGTCGGACGCGACGCCGCACAGGTAGCCGATGAGGCAGTACACGAGCGCGTACCGGCCGATGGTGTGGTCGGCGGGCGGGATGATGTCGGCGGCGAGGCCCGCGAGGAACCCGGTGACCATGCCCGTCATCGACCCGGCGACCAGCGCCAGCGCCACCACGGCCAGCAGCACCAGGTCGGGTTGGACGCCGCCGGGCAGCGGCAGCCGGTTCGCGACCGACACCTGCAAGATCAGCGTCACGGCGATCACGACGGCGGCCACCACCGAGCGGCCGGCCGGCGACGCCTCGGGCGGGTTCAGCACGTCAGTCCCCCCGGCTCGGATTCGTGGACGGGCTTCCCGAGCGGCTCGGCCGCGCGTCCGGGCGCCCGCTCCCGGACGGGCTCGCGGACGGGTTCGGGCTCGTGCTCGGCGTCGGGGTGGGCGGCGGTTTCGGCTTCGGCGGCAGCACCGCGTCCCGCGGGTCGGTCTTCGGCGGGGCGACCACGACGGCGACGACGTCCAGGCTGGTGAACTTCACGAACGGCCGGACGTAGGCGGTGCGGGTCAGGCCGCCGGAGGAGCGGTCGATCCGCTCGACCACGCCGATGGGGACGCCCGGGACGTAGGGCCGCTGGCCCTGCGAGCCGAGCGTGACGAGGCGCTGCCCGACCTGGACCGGCGCGGCGGAGTCGAGCAGCTGGAGGCGCAGCGGCGTGGTGCCGTGCCCGCCGAGGCCGCGGCGCCCGCGGCCCTGCACGATCCCGATCTCCTTGGAGCCTTCGAGCCGGGACCCGATCGACGAGGTCTGGTCGGTGGCGAGCAGCACGGTCGCCGTCGCGGGCCCGACGCGGGTGACGCGGCCGACGAGCCCGTCCGCGCTCATCACGGTCATGTCCCGCTTGATGCCGCTGCGGCTGCCCGCGTCGATGGTGACGGTGTCCTCGAAGCCCTGCCCGGCGGAGATGACCTGCGCGGCGAGGATCTCGTAGCCGCCCATGCCGGCGGTGCCGAGCAGCCGCTGCAGCTGGGCGGACTTGTCTTGGTCGAGGCGCATGGAGCGCAACTGCTCGCGGAGCTGCTGGTTCTGCCGTTCGAGCCGGTCGGCGCGGCGCCGCTCGCCCGGCGCGTCGGTGATCGCGTCGAGGGTGTTGCTCACCGGCCGGACCACCGACGCCGACACCCGCTCCACCGGCCCGAACACGGTCGCGCCGACACCGCGCAGCCCGCGCAGCGGGGACTCGGACCCGCCGCGGTAGTCAATGGTGATCATCGCGAGCGCCACGACGAGCAGCACGCCGAGCACGACGCGGGTACGCCGGGTGTCCTTCACCCCACCGACCTCCCGTTTCCCTAGTCCGCCGGGGGGTGTTTCAAGTGAATAATTTTCATCCTCGGTCCCCCACAAGTCATGCCACAGCGAACAGGCCGGATGAAAACCATTCAGTGTCGCGGCTCCGGCACCAGCACCTGCCGGAGTTCCTCGAAGTCCTCGACGCACTTGCCGGTGCCGAGCACCACCGAGTCGAGCGGGTTGTCCACCAGGTGGATGGGCATCCCGGTCTCCTCGCGGAGCCGCTCGTCGAGGTTCTTCAGCAGCGCGCCACCGCCGGTGAGCGCGATCCCGCGGTCCATGATGTCGCCGGACAGCTCGGGCGGGCACTTGTCGAGCGTGGTCTTCACCGCGTCCACCACGGCGTTGACCGGCTCCTCGATGGCCCGCCTGACCTCCTCGGCGGAGATCACGACGGTCTTCGGCAGCCCGCTGACGAGGTCGCGGCCGCGGATCTCGGCGTGCGGTTCCTCGTCGCCGCCGGGGTAGGCGGACCCGATCGCCATCTTGATCTCCTCGGCCGTACGTTCCCCGAGCATCAGGGAGTACTCCTTCTTGGAGAACGAGATGACGGCCTGGTCGAGCTCGTCGCCGCCGACACGGACGGACTGGCTGGTGACGATCCCGCCGAGCGAGATGATCGCGACCTCGGTGGTGCCGCCGCCGATGTCGACCACCATGTTCCCGGTCGGCTCGTAGACGGGCAGCCCGGCGCCGATCGCGGCGGCCATCGGCTCCTCGATGATGTACACGCGGCGGGCGCCGGCCTGGTAGCCGGCCTCCTTCACCGCGCGCTGCTCGACGCCGGTGATGCCGCTCGGCACCGCCACCACGATCCGCGGCTTGGCGAAATGCCGGCGTTTGTGCACCTTCTGGATGAAATAGCGCAGCATCCGCTCGGTGACGTCGAAGTCGGCGATGACGCCGTCCTTCAGCGGGCGGACCGCGACGATGTTGCCAGGCGTGCGGCCGATCATCCGCTTCGCCTCGATGCCCACCGCGACGATCTTCCCGGTGTTGGTGTTGATCGCCACCACGGACGGTTCGTTCAGGACGATGCCACGCCCGCGCACGTACACCAGAGTGTTGGCGGTACCAAGATCGACCGCCATGTCACGGCCGAGAAACGACAGCTTGTTACCCATGAAGAAAGGGAGCCCTTCAAGATTGACGGGCGTGTATAGCGGCGCGTCCATCGTAACGTGCACGGACGCCGCCGGGCAGTCACCCGGGCCCCGCAAGTCGATCAAAAACGCCCCTGTGAGCAGCCCTGCATTCACCAAAAGACGCGCGAACGACGAAGATCCGTCCGCGCGTCCCCTCATGCTCCGGGGTTGACCCGGACCCCGGCAGGTCGAACCTCAGCCGGGGTCACCGGGTCGTGCGGCCGTAGGCGCCCCGCGCCGGAGGTCGCACGACCCGACGACGCAGGCGACCGCAGCGACGCACGCACACGCCGCACAGGCACAACAGACCGCTACAGCGTCGTGAGGATCGCCTGCGTCGCGACGGGGGTTCCAGGGGGTCGCCCCCCTGGGCTAGCCGAGCTCGGGGAAGAAGAGCTTGATCTCGCGGTCGGCGGAGTACGTGGAGTCGGAGCCGTGGACGATGTTCTCGCCGATCTCCAGGGCGAAGTCGCCGCGGATGGTGCCGGGGGTGGCGCTGACCGGGTCGGTGGCGCCGGCGAGGGCGCGGAAGGCCTCGATGGCGCGCGGGCCCTCGACGACCATGGCGACGAGCGGGCCGCCGGTGATGAACTCGACGAGCTCGCCGAAGAACGGCTTGCTCGCGTGCTCCTCGTAGTGGGCCTCGGCGGTCTCCCGGGCGAGGGTGCGGAGTTCCAGCGCGACGAGCTTCAGGCCCTTGCGCTCGATCCGGGAGATGACCTCACCGATGACGCCGCGGCGGACGCCGTCGGGCTTGACGAGGACGAGAGTGCGCTCGGACACGGGTGGTTCTCCTTGGGAAACTTCGGAATATGCGGCCCGCGGATCTTACCGGGCTCCGGGGCCTGGGGCGGTCTTCCGGGACGGTCTCGCCGTCGCGGCGGCGAGGAGCACGGCGGCGGCCCCGGCGGCGATGAGCCAGATGTCGTAGCCGTCCTGCAGCGCGCGGATCCGTTCGGCCTCGGTGACCGGGCGCAGCCGTTCCAGCCGCGACGCCTGGAGGGACAGGACGAGGAGCTGCCCGGCCAGCACGGCGGGGAAGCAGAGGGACAGGCCGAACAGCGCGGCGCCGACGCCCGCGTCGCGCAGCGAGGCGGCGAGGGCCAGGCCGGCGCCGGTGCCGAGGAGGGCGAGCGGGACGAGCATCGTCCAGCGGTCGTCGAGGTGGGTGAGCAGGCCGAGCGGCAGCGCCGCGATCATCAGGGCGAGGCCGGCGCGGACCGCGTGCCGCGCGGGGGCGAGGGCGGAGGCGAGCGCCCCGGCCATCGCGGCGACGGCGGCGGCGGCGAACGGGAGCAGCGGCAGGGCGCCGCCCCGGTCGTGGGCGTCGGCGGCGGCGAGGCCGGCGAGCGGGCCCGCGACCGGGTAGCTCAGCAGGCCGGTGGCGATCATCACGGCGGCGCAGCCGAGCGGGCTGCCGGTGACGCCGTCGCGTCCGGCGGCGAGGGCGAGGCCGAGGAGGGCGGGCAGCGCGAAGGCCGCGACGATGAGCCGGGCGCCGGGCGACCAGCCGGCCGCCGCGACGACCGCGAGGAACGCGAAGCCCGCCGCCGGGACGAACGGCAGGAGGAGCTGGCCGCGTTCGGTGTGCCGGGACACGGGCAGCGTCGACGGGCCGCGCCCGCGCAGGAGCAGGTGGGCGAGCGCGGCGACGGCGGCGGCCCCGGCGGCCCACGGGAACGGGACGAGCGCGACACGCCAGTCCGGGACGGCCAGGCCGTCGGCGGGGACCGGGACGGCCATCAGCGCCAAGGGCATCGCAAGGAGAAGCGCGCCGACGAGTGTGCCCGCGAAGGCTGCGACCAAGGTTCGGCTCCGGCGTTCCCACACCAGAATGAGGCAGGCGGGCAGCATCATTCCCGCGCCCGCGCCCTGGACGGCGCGGACCGTTCCGACGAGGGGCACGGTGTGGGCGAACGTGACCGCGCCGAGCCCGGACAGCAGGACGGCGAGGCCCGCGGCGAGGACGGGCCACGCGGAGAACCGGCGCGCGGCCACGGCGGCGAGCGGCACCGCGACGACGAGCGCGGGCAGCGACAGGCCGGTGGCGCGCAGCAGCCCGCCGATCCCGTCGCCGCCGAGGTCGAGGGCGGCCGTGGCGGCGGGGACGACGTTCACGACGGCGTCCGGCACCGTGAGGACGGCGGCGGGGACGGCGGTGAGCGTCAGCAGCAGCGCGCCGGACGCGGCGAGCCGGCGGCGCGCGCGGCCCTCCGGGGGCGCGGCCGGCGGTGCCTGGACGGGGACGCCGGGTGCATGTCCGCGTGCGTGCAGGGACACGGCCTGCTCCTTCGCAGGGTCGTCATCCACCGCACGAGCATTTCCCAAATGAGAAAAATGTCGGATTCAGGGAAAGGGCTGGAATTGCACAGGATCGGCAGATGAATGAATGCGTTCCCTCGCGAATTTAGCGCGGCCGGGCGCGTTCCGCCTTGCGTCCCAGCCAAAAGGCCGTCGCCCAAAGCGCCCCGAACACGACGCCGAGGAAGAACATGGCCGGGACCATGAACCCGGTCGCGATGATCGCCACCTGCAGGACGCTGCCCGCCGCGAACGCCCACGGGAACCTCAGCAGGCCCGCCATCAGCAGGCACGCGACGGCCAGGCCGCCGCACACCGCGCCGGCGGTCGCGCCGTCGACGTCCAGGGTGGTCACCGCCACCGGGATCGCGAGCGCGATCACGATCGCCTCGCAGCCGAGGACGGTCGCGAACAGCCTCCGGGCCGGGTTCGCCGCGGCGCCCGCGCTCATACCGGTCACCGGCCTTCCCCGACGCGCAGCAGGATCCGGGCGTCGCCCGCGGTGACGACCGAGCCGGTGATCAGGACCCCGGCGCCGCGGTACTCGCCGGTTTCCTCGGCGAGGCCGATCGCCCGGTCGATCGCGTCGTCCAGGCGCTCCTCGACGTGGACGCGCTCCGGCCCGAACACGCTCTCGGCGAGCTCGGCGAGCTCCTCGGGCGGCATCGAGCGCGGGGAGGAGTTCCGCGTCACGACCAGCTCGGCCACGACGGGTTCGAGCTGGTCGAGGACGCCGGCGACGTCCTTGTCCGCGGCGATCGCGAGGACCCCGGCGAGCCGGGTGAAGCCGAACGACTCGGTGACCGTGGCGACGGTCGCGGCCATCCCGGGCGGGTTGTGCGCGGCGTCCAGCAGAACGGTCGGGCCGGTCCGCGCGACCTCCAGGCGCCCGGGCGAGGCCGACTTGGCGAAGCCGCTGCGCACGAGCGCCGGGTCGAGCTGCCCCTCGTTCCCGCCGAGGTAGTCCTCGCCGGGCGCGATGCGGGTCACGGCCTCAAGGTTGGGCTCACCCCTGGTCGGCGTGCCGCTGGCGAACGCCTCCACGGCGGCGAGGGCCGTCGCGGCGTTGCTCGCCTGATGGTCGCCGAACATGGGCAGGAAGACCTCGTCGTACACGCCGTGCAGGCCCTGGAGGCGCAGCTGCTGGCCGCCGACGGCGACGTCCCGGCTGAGCACGCCGTACTCGATGCCCTCGCGGGCCGCCGCGGCGCCGGTCTCCGCGACCCGCCGCAGCAGGACCTCGGCCGCCTCGACCGGCTGCTGCGAAAGCACCGCGACCGACCCCGGCTTGATGATCCCCGCCTTCTCGCCGGCGATCTCCTCCACGGTGTCGCCGAGGTAGCGGGTGTGGTCGAGCCCGATCGGGGTGATCACGGCGACGGCGCCGTCGGCCACGTTCGTCGCGTCCCAGATGCCGCCCATGCCGGTCTCGACCACGGCGACGTCGACGGGCGCGTCCGCGAACGCGGCGAACGCCATCGCGGTCAGGACCTCGAAGAACGACAGCCGCGCCTCGTGCTTGCCGTCGACCAGCTGCGCGAACGGGAGGACGTCCTCGTAGGCGGCGACGAACCGCTCCTCGCTGACCGGCTCGCCGTCGATCGCGATCCGCTCCCGCAGCGTGGTCAGCTCCGGGCTGGTGAACAGGCCCGTGCGCAGGCCGCGCTCGCGCAGCAGCGCCTCGATGAGCCGGGCGGTGCTGGTCTTGCCGTTCGTGCCCGCGATGTGGATCACCGGGTAGGAGCGGTGCGGCTCGCCCAGGACGTCGACCAGGTCGCGGACGCGGTCGAGGGTGGGGTCGATCTCCCACTCCACCCCGCGGGCCATGATCGCGCCGACCGCGCGCCGGTAGTCGGACGCCTCGGATACCTGGTTCACGATCTCAGAGCCTACTCCGCGGTCCAGAGGGTTCCGGACAACCCCACACTTGAACCATGGACGCGTTCTACCGGGAATGGGACCGGCGGGCACCCGGCGCGGCCCGCGACCTCGAGCGGGCCCGCGCGCTGGCGTCCGCCCTGGGGGTTCTCAGCCCGGGCGTGCCCGTCCTGACCGTCGTGGGTTCCAAGGGGAAGGGGACGGCGGCGACGTACGCGTCCGCCTTTCTGGCGGCCGCCGGTCTCCGGGTGTGCACGGTCACGAGCCCCGCTCTGCGCAGCGACCGCGAACGGATCAGGCTCGACGGGCGTGCGGTCTCTGAAGAGGAACTGGCTTATCTAGGGAGCGTTCTGGACGAGGCCAGCGCCGCTCTACCGGCGCCTTCGGGCGGCTATCTGTCGCCTTCTGGGTTGTTCACCATCGCGGGTGTCGTGCATGCGCGGCGGTCCGGGGCGGACGCGATCGTCCTGGAGGCGGGCATGGGCGGGCGGTCGGACGAGGTCTCCCTCTTCCCGCCCGCCGTCGTGGCGATCACACCGATCTTCCGGGAGCACGCGGGGGTGCTCGGGGACACCCCGGCGGAGATCGCGGAGGAGAAGCTCGGCGTGGCGGGGGCCGCGACGACCGTGCTGTCCGTCCCGCAGTCGGCCGAGGTCACCCGGGTGCTCGGAGGCGTGGAGCGGGTGGAGATCGGTGGCAGCGGGCTCGCGGCGGAGCTGCTGCCCGGCGGGCTGGTGCGCGGCAGCGCCGAGCTCGGCGCCGTCGCGGCCCGCCGGATGCCGGGCGTCGCCGAGCCGCCGGGCGGGCGGCTGCGCGACGTGCTGGCGTCGGTCGTCCTGCCCGGGCGGCTTTCCTGGCACGACGTACCGTCCTCCAGCCCCCACCCACCGCCATTCAACGGACGAGCTCCGCTCGACGGACCGAGGTCGGCGACGCGGCTGCTCGTCGACTCCGCCGTCGACGGCACGGGGATCGCCGCCGCCCTCGCCGCCGCGCGACGCGCCTGGGGCTCGATCGACCATGTCGCCGTCTGCCTCCCCGACCACAAGGACCTGGACGGCGCCGTCGCCGCGCTGGACGGGCTGCCGGTGACGTTCGTCCGGCTGCCGCACCCGCACCTGCGGTTCACCCGCCCGCTGCCGCCCGCCTGGGACATCACGGGCGCCGACGCCGTCACGCCCGCGTTCCTCGCCGCGCTCGGGCGCCGCGTGGTCGCCCTCGGGACCGTCTACTTCACCGGGCTCGTCCTGGACGCGGTCGGCGCAGAGACCGAACGGCTCTTCGTCACCGCGGCCTCTCGACGTCCTTCCTGATCCGCCGCATGATGTCGGCCATCAGCGCGAACCGCGGGTTGAACGAGGGACGGTTGGACGCGACGACGCCGTAGGAATCGGCCGTCGCCCACGCGCAGTACGTGTGGGTGTCGGCGAGGACGGCGAACGTCCCGCACACGGCCTTCCCGCCCTTCGCGCCGGGGTCGGCGCCCTGCCCGATGATGAACGTCGTCGGCCGCGCCTTCTGCAGGAAGTCGGCGGGGTCGCCGACCTGGCCCGTCCCGCCGACGAACAGGACGTTGACCGGCCGGGTGGGCTCCTCGCTGTACACGGCCGTGCCGCGCTCGGCGACCGGGACCCCGGCCGCCTCGACCGCGGCGGCGACGAACGGGTACGCCGCGCTCGCCTGCGGGGAGGTCAGGCCGTCCATGCGCAGGCCGCCGGCGGTCGCGCCCGCGCTGATCACCGTCGTGGGCGCGGGGCCGCCGGCGGCGCGGGCGTCCGCCCCGGCGGTGGGCTTCGTCCCGCCGCCGGTGCCGCCGATACCGCCGGTGTCCGTCCGGAACGCGAGCATGCCCGCCATGACGACGACGGCCCCCACCGCGGCGACGCCCCAGACGAGCAGGACCTTCGGAAACCGCTTCGCCCCGCCCGCGGACTGCCGCGCACCGGGCGACGGCGGCCTGGGCAGCGGCGGCGGGCCGGGCACCGGCGGGCCCGGCGGAAGGGGCGCCGCGGGAGGGCCGGGAACAGCCGGCAGCGGGCCCGTCCCGTCCGGGACGACCGGATGCCCGCCCGAGGCGTCCCGGATCACGATCTGCGGACCCGTCCCGGCGCCGGGGTCGGACGACCACCACGGGCGCGCGTCGCCCCAGGGCCCGCCCGTGTCCTCCGCGGGATCGCCCTCCCCGGCGGGCCGGGGCGCGTTCGGGTCATCGCCGGACGAGGAGTCCGGCGTGTCGGACCGAGGGGGTGATTCGGCCATAGCACTCCCGATGGTTCGGCTGCCGTGTCAGCCCGCAGGCAGCGCGGTCAGCTGCGACTCCAGCCGCCTGATGTCCGCCTCGGCCTGCGCGAGCCGGTCCCGGTTCTTGGCGACGACCGCCTCGGGCGCCTTCGCCATGAACGCCTCGTTGCCGAGCTTGCGGCCGACCTGCTCGACCTCCTTGCGGGCGGCGGCGAGGTCCTTCTCCAGCCGCTTGCGCTCGGCGGCGACGTCGATGGCGCCCGCCGTGTCGAGCCGGACGGTGACGTCCTCGACCGGCAGGGACGCGGTCGCCGCGAAGCCGTCGCCCGGCTCGGTGAGGCGCAGCAGCGCGCGGACGCCCTCCTCGTGCGCCGCGAGCGGCGAGCCGCCCCACTCCAGCACCGCCGCGACCTTCTGGCCGGGCTTGAGGCCCTGGTCGGCGCGGAACCGGCGGACCTCCGTCACGAGCCGCTGCAGCGACTCCACGAGCGCCTCGGCGTCGCGGTCGGCCCGTTCGGGCTCGGCGGACGGCCACGGCGCGGTGACGATCGTGTCGCCGCCGGTCAGGGACGTCCACAGCTCCTCGGTGACGAACGGGATCACCGGGTGCAGCAGCCGCAGCAGCTTGTCGAGCACCTCGCCCAGCACGCGGCGCGTCGCCTCGGCCCGGTCGTCGGCCAGCTGGACCTTCGCCAGCTCGACGTACCAGTCGCAGACCTCGTCCCACGCGAAGTGGTAGAGCGCCTCGCACGCCTTCGCGAAGTCGTAGGACTCCAGGTGCGCGTCCACCTCGGCGATCACGGTCTGGAGGCGCGACAGGACCCACGCGTCGACGGTCGTCAGCTTCTCGGGCATCTCGCCGCGGACGTGCGCGCCGTTGATCAGCGCGAACCGCGTCGCGTTCCACAGCTTGTTGCAGAAGTTGCGCGACCCCTGCGCCCACTGCTCCGCCACCGGGACGTCGCCGCCGGGGTTCGCGCCGCGCAGCAGCGTGAACCGGGTCGCGTCCGCGCCGTACTCGTCGATCCAGTCGAGCGGGTCGATGACGTTCCCGAACGACTTCGACATCTTCTTGCCGTACTGGTCGCGGACCATTCCGTGCAGGGCGATCGTGTCGAACGGCTGGACGCCGTCCATCGCGTACAGCCCGAACATCATCATGCGGGCGACCCAGAAGAACAGGATGTCGTACCCGGTGACCAGCACGGACGTCGGGTAGAACCGCTTCAGGTCGTCGGTCTCGTCGGGCCAGCCGAGCGTGGAGAACGGCCACAGCGCGGAGGAGAACCAGGTGTCGAGGACGTCGGTGTCCTGCGTCCAGCCGGCGGGCGGCTCCTCGCCGGGGGCGGGGCAGACGAACTCGCCGTCCGGCCCGTACCAGACGGGGATGCGGTGCCCCCACCACAGCTGCCGGCTGATGCACCAGTCGTGCATGTTGTCGACCCACTCGAAGTAGCGGGCCGCCATCTCCGGCGGGTGGATCTTCACGCGCCCGTCGCGGACGGCGTCGCCCGCCTCCCGCGCCAGCGACCCGACCTTCACGAACCACTGCAGCGACACGCGCGGCTCGACGACCGTCGCGCACCGCTGGCAGTGCCCGACCGAATGCTTGTAGGGGCGGACCTCCTTGACGATCCGGCCCTGCTCGCGCAGCGCGGCCACGACCGCAGGGCGCGCCTCGAACCGGTCGAGGCCCTCGAACGGCCCGGACGCGGTGACGACGCCGCGCTCGTCCATCACCGACAGGGACGGCAGCGAATGCCGGCGCCCGATCTCGAAGTCGTTCGGGTCGTGCGCCGGGGTCACCTTCACCGCGCCCGTGCCGAACCCGGGGTCGACGTGCTCGTCGGCGACGACGGGGATACGGCGGCCGGTCAGCGGAAGCTCGATCTCCCGCCCGACCAGGTGCGCGTACCGGGCGTCCTCGGGATGGACGGCGACGGCGGTGTCGCCGAGCATCGTCTCCGCCCGCGTGGTCGCGACGACGATCTCGTCCTCGCCCGACCCGTACCGGATGGAGACCAGCTCGCCGTCGACGTCCTCGTGCTCGACCTCGATGTCGGACAGGGCCGTCAGGCAGCGCGGGCACCAGTTGATGATGCGCTCGGCGCGGTAGATGAGCCCGTCCTCGAACAGCCGCTTGAAGATCGTCCGGACGGCGCGGGCGCGGTCGTCGTCCATGGTGAACGCCTCGCGCGTCCAGTCGACGCTGTCGCCGAGGCGCCGCATCTGGCCGAGGATCCGGCCGCCGGACTCCGCCTTCCACTGCCAGACCCGCTCCACGAACGCCTCGCGGCCGAGGTCGTGCCGCGACACGCCCTCCTTGGCCAGCTCGCGCTCCACCACGTTCTGGGTGGCGATGCCCGCGTGGTCCATGCCCGGCACCCACACCGTCGCGTGGCCCTGCATGCGGCGCCGCCGGACGAGCGTGTCCTGGATGGAGTGGTCGAGCGCGTGGCCCATGTGCAGCGAGCCGGTGACGTTCGGCGGCGGGATCACGATCGAGAACGGCGGCCCGTCCTGGCCGGCGGTGAACAGCCCCGCCGATACCCACCGCTCGTAGAGGCGGCCTTCCACGTCCGCCGGACGGTACTGGGTGGGCAGGTCGACGTCTGCGGCGGCCCCCTGGCCGCGCTGAGTGCTGGGCTGTGTCACGGCTGACGATTCTACGGGGACCGCGGAGGCGCCCGGCCCCGCCGGCCGGGCGTTTCCCGCCGCGGTCGGGACACAGGTCACCTGACACCGGGTCGCCCCACCGGAAAGGGTTGCGGGGATACCCGAAACGGCGAGGCGGAGGGGAGGGACGGGATGCGAGCGGTACTGGCACGTGCAGCGGTGCTGGCCGGCGCGTTCACCGCGGGGGCCGTGGCGGCGCGTGCCGCGACCATCCCTCACCTCCGCCGCCTCACCGCCGACCTGCAGCGATCGCGGGAACGGATCCTCGCCAGCCGCGAGGAGGAGCGCCGCCGGCTGCGGCACGACCTGCACGACGGGCTCGGGCCGACGCTCGCCAGCCTCGCCATGTCGCTGGACGCCGCGCGCATCACGCTCGCCTGCGAACCGGAACGTGCCGATCCGCTGCTCGCCGACGTCAGGGACCGGCTGGCCTCGGCGGTCGGCGAGATCCGCGACCTGGCGCACGGCCTGCGCCCGCCCGCCCTCGACGACCTAGGGCTCGTCGCGGCCATCGAGTCGTTCGCCGAAGGCTGCTGCGAGCGGGTCGACGTGCGCTTCGACGGCGCGCACCTGGAGCTGCCCGCCGCCGTCGAGGTCGCGGCGTACCGCATCGCGCAGGAGGCGCTGACGAACGTCCGGCTGCACGCGCCCGGCAGCACGGCGATGGTCCGGCTGACGCGCGACGCCGAGCTCCACCTGATGGTGGCCGACACCGGCCCCGGCCTGCCCGACGCGTCCCGCAACGGCGGCCTGCCCATGCGGCGCGGGATGGCGGCGATGAAGGAGTGGGCCGCCGAGGTCGGCGGCAACTGCGCGATCACCTCCCGCAACGGCGGCGGGACCGTCGTCACCGCCCACCTCCCGCTCGCCGCCGCGGCGGCGGCCGCCGGGTACCATCGTCCTTCCACGGGAAGAGGCGGGGCGTAGATGGCGGAGACGATCCGGGTCCTCATCACCGACGACCATCCGGTGTTCAGGCAGGGCCTCAAGGGCCTGCTGCAGGCGCTGGGCGTGGACGTCGTCGGCGAGGCGGAGAACGGTCCGGACGCGGTCCGGCTGGCCGCCGAGCTCCAGCCCGACGTCGTCGTGATGGACCTGCACATGCCGGGCGGCAACGGCATCGAGGCCACCCGCACCATCACCCGGACCAGCCCCCGCATCGGCGTGCTGGTGCTGACGATGTTCCGCGACGACGACTCCGTCTTCGCGGCGATGCGCGCCGGCGCCCGCGGCTACTTGCTGAAGGAGTCCGGCGCCGAGGAGATCGCCCGCGCGGTCCGGGCCGTCGCGGCCGGCGAGGCCATCTACGGCCCCGAGATCGCCCGCCGCGTCCTCACCTACTTCACCGACATGCCCGACCCGCGCCGCGCCGCGTTCCCCGAGCTCACCGACCGGGAACGGGAGGTGCTGGGGCTGATCGCGCAGGGCCGCAGCAACGCCGACATCGCCGGGACGCTGTTCCTCAGCCAGAAGACCGTCCGCAACCACGTCTCGAACATCTTCATGAAGCTCCACGTCGCCGACCGCGCCCAGGCGATCGTCGTGGCGCGCGAGGCCGGTCTCGGCGAATCGTCCACCACCCGCCACTGAAACGCCGAACGCCCCCGACCGCGAGGTCGAGGGCGTTCCCGCGTCTGCCTCGGGGGTTCCAGGGGGTCGTCCCCCTGGGCCGGTATGTGATCGGGGCAGCGGTCCGCGCTCTCCAGCGGACACACCGCCCCCATCACACCCCGATCACGCCGACTTCTCGCGCGGCTCGCGCTTGGGGCGGTCGCGCGGGACGAGGGTCGGGTTGACGTGCTCCAGCACGGCCTCGCGGGTGATGACGACGCGGGCGACGTCCTGGCGGCTCGGCACCTCGTACATCACCGACAGCAGGACCTCCTCCATGATCGCGCGGAGGCCGCGGGCTCCGGTGCCGCGCAGGATCGCCTGGTCGGCGATGGCCTCCAGCGCGTCGTCGGTGAACTCCAGATCGACGCCGTCGAGCTCGAAGAGCCGGTGGTACTGGCGGACCAGCGCGTTCTTCGGCTCGGTGAGGATGTTGATCAGGGCCTCGCGGTCGAGGTTGTGCACCGAGGTCATGATCGGCAGCCGGCCGATGAACTCGGGGATCATGCCGAACTTCAGCAGGTCTTCCGGCATGACGTCGCCGAGCACGGCGGACGACTCGTCGAAGTCGGACTTGGAGCGGATCTGGGCGCCGAAGCCCATGCCCTGCTTCCCGACCCGCGACTCGACGATCTTCTCCAGGCCGGCGAACGCGCCACCGCAGATGAACAGCACGTTGGTCGTGTCGATCTGGATGAACTCCTGGTGCGGGTGCTTGCGCCCGCCCTGCGGCGGGACGCTCGCGGTGGTGCCCTCCAGGATCTTCAGCAGCGCCTGCTGGACGCCCTCGCCCGACACGTCCCGGGTGATCGACGGGTTCTCGCTCTTGCGGGCGACCTTGTCGACCTCG
Source organism: Actinomadura sp. KC216 (assembly GCF_004348535.1). GTDB lineage: Bacteria > Actinomycetota > Actinomycetes > Streptosporangiales > Streptosporangiaceae > Spirillospora. The sequence goes on along the minus strand of NZ_SMJX01000038.1, from coordinate 21,242 downwards.
TCGATGTAGATGATCCCGGTCTCGGCCTTCTTGACGTCGTAGTCGGCCGCCTGGATGAGCTTGAGGAGGATGTTCTCGACGTCCTCCCCCACGTATCCGGCCTCCGTCAGCGCCGTCGCGTCCGCGATCGCGAACGGCACGTTGAGGAGTTTGGCGAGCGTCTGCGCGAGGAGCGTCTTACCGGATCCGGTGGGGCCGAGCAGCAGAATGTTCGACTTGCCGATCTCGACCGGGTCGTCCCGGCCGTTGTCGCCCGACTGGATCCGCTTGTAGTGGTTGTAGACGGCGACGGACAGCGCCTTCTTCGCCGTCTCCTGCCCGATCACGTAGGAGTCGAGGAACTCGTAGATCTCCCGCGGTTTGGGCAGGTTGTCCCACTTGAGGTCGGAGGTCTCGGAGAGCTCCTCCTCGATGATCTCGTTGCAGAGATCGATGCACTCGTCGCAGATGTACACGCCCGGACCCGCGATGAGCTTCTTGACCTGCTTCTGGCTCTTTCCGCAGAACGAGCACTTCAGCAGGTCACCGCCGTCGCCGATGCGTGCCACCCAACTGTCTCCTTTTCGTGGGGCCGCCCGCCATGGAGGTTGCGGCGCAGCTCGGTTGCGTCCCGAAGGCTCTCGACGTTGGTTTCGACGTTACCGCCTCCAACGGACTTGGGAAGCCCCTCGCCCGGAAGTGTGACGCCCGGGCTCGGGGGTCTCCCTCGTCCAGGTGCCGTCTCAGGACGACACTACCTCGGCCTTGCGCTTCCTGCTGGCGAAGACGTCGTCGATAAGACCGTATTCCTTCGCCTCGTCCGCCGTGAGGATCTTGTCGCGCTCGATGTCGCGGCGGACGTCGTCGATGCTCTTGCCACTGTGCTCGGCCAGGATCGTCTCCAGCAGCTCCCGGATCCGCATGATCTCGCGCGCCTGGATCTCGATGTCGCTGGACTGGCCGTAGGTGCCCTCGGTCGCGGGCTGGTGGATCAGCATCCGCGCGTTGGGCAGCGCGGCGCGCTTGCCCGGCGTCCCGGCGGCGAGCAGCACCGCCGCGGCGGACGCGGCCTGGCCGATGCAGACCGTCTGGATGTCCGGCTTCACGAACTGCATCGTGTCGTAGATCGCCGTCATGGCGGTGAAGGACCCGCCGGGCGAGTTGATGTAGATGCTGATGTCGCGGTCGGGGTCGATCGACTCCAGCGTGATCAGCTGGGCCATCACGTCGTTGGCGGACGCGTCGTCGATCTGCACGCCGAGGAAGATGATCCGCTCCTCGAACAGCTTGTTGTACGGGTTCATCTCCTTGACCCCGTACGTGGTGCGCTCGACGAACGACGGAATGATGTACCGGCTCTCGGCCGGGGCCGGGCCGCCGCCCGCCTGGACGCCGGGCCGGCCCGGATCGGTGAAGCCCGGTCGGATGAGGTCGCTCACTGTCTGCCTCCGAAATTCTGGTCAGGTCGTCAGGAGACCGTGCCCTCGGAGGGCACCTGGGTGGCGCTGAGCACCACGTGGTCGACGAATCCGTAGTCCTTGGCCTCTTCGGCGGTGAACCAGCGGTCGCGGTCGGAGTCGCGCTCGATCTGCTCGAGCGGCTGGCCGGTGTGCTCGGCGATCTTCTCGGCGAGCGTCCGCTTGACGTACAGCATCTGCTCCGCCTGGATCTTGATGTCGGAGGCGGTGCCGCCGATGCCGCCGGACGGCTGGTGCATCATGATCCGCGCGTGCGGCAGGGCGTAGCGCTTGCCGCGCGTCCCCGCGCACAGCAGGAACTGGCCCATCGACGCGGCGAGGCCCATGCCGACCGTGACGACGTCGTTCGGGACGTACTGCATGATGTCGTAGATCGCCATGCCGGCGGTGACGGAGCCACCTGGCGAGTTGATGTAGAGCGTGATGTCGCGTCGGCCGTCCTCGGCCGACAGGAGCAGCAGCTCCGCGCTGATGCGGTTGGCGATGTCGTCGTCGACCTGCTGGCCGAGGAAGACGATCCGCTCGCGCAGCAGCCGCTGGAAAAGCTGGTCGCCCAGAGGCAACATGGGCGCCTCGGCGACCCGCGCCTGGATCCGCGACGACTCGTCGAAAGTCGGAGGCATGCTCACCGGTGTTCCTCCGGTCCTTTTATCGGTTCGGATGATTGGACATTAACGCGCTCGCGGGCCCGCTTAAGCCCGTGGGGGCGGCTTTTCGCCAGGGGCGTACCCGCTGGCGACCGGGCGTGTCATCCGAATACGTGACACGCCCCGCACCCGGTGTACGGATGCGGGGCGTGCCCGATGCTGTGCAGAACGTCCAGGGGGCGCTAGGAGGACTTGCCTTGGGCCTCGTCCGGCTCCCCGGCCGGGGACTCCTCTGCGGCGGTCTCAGCCGCGTCTTCGGGGGCCTCGGCGGTCTCGGCACCGGCCTGGTCCGTGGCCGCGGTGTCCTCGGTGTCCTCGGCCTCCTCGGTCGACTCGGCCTCGGCGGTCTCGCCGCTCAGCTCGCGCTGGACGGCCTCGACGTCGATGACGTTGCCCGACTCGTCCTTGACGGTGACGTGCTCGACGACGAGGTTCAGCGCCTTGCTGCGCAGCACCTCCGAGACGATCGCCGGGAGCTGGTTGTTCTCGGTGAGGTACTGGGCGAGCTGCTGCGGCTGGACGCCCATCTGCATGGCCTGCGTGACGACGTACTCGCTGAGCTCCTCGTTCTCCACGTTCAGCTCCTCCTGGACGGCGAGCTGGTCGAGGACGAAGCCGCCCTTCACCGCGAGGCGGGCGGCGTCGGCGACCTCGGTGTCGAACTCCTCCGCGGACTTCTCCTCGTCCTTGAGGTAGTCCTCCTTGGTCATGCCGGCCATCTGGAGCTGCTGCTCCAGCTGCTGGTTGCGGCGGCCGATCTCCTCGTCCACGACCTTGTCGGGGAGCGGGATGTCGATCTTCTCCAGCAGCGCCTCGAGGGCCTTGTCGCGCGCGTCGGACAGCTGCTGGGCCTTCACCTGCCGGCCGAGCCGGGTCCGGACGTCGTCGCGGAGCTCCTCGATCGTGTCGAACTCGCTGGCCAGCTGGGCGAACTCGTCGTCCAGGTCGGGCAGGTTCTTGATCTTGACGCTCTGCACGGTGGCCGTGATCTCGGCCTCCTCGCCGGCGTGCTCGCCGCCGGTCAGCGTGCCGGTGAAGGTGGCCTCCTCGCCCGCGGCGAGGCCGATGAGCGCGTCGTCCAGGCCCTCGACGGAGGTCTTGCTGCCGACCTCGTAGGAGTAGCCGGAGGTGGAGGCGTCCGCGACCTCCTCGCCGTCGATCCGCGCGACCAGGTCGACGGTGGCGAAGTCGCCCTCCTCGACGGCCCGCTCGGCGGTGGTCAGCGAGGCGAACCGCTCGCGCAGGTTGCCGAGGGTCTCCTCGACCTGCTCGTCGGTCACCTCGGCGTCGTCGACGACGACCTCCAGGCCGTCGTAGTCGGGCACCTCGAACTTCGGCCGGATGTCGACCTCGGCGGTGAACGCGAACTGGGTGCCGTCCTCCAGCTCGGTCACCTCGACGTCGGGCTGCCCGAGCACGAAGAGCTCGGACTCCTCGACGGCGCGGCCGTACAGCCCGGGAAGCGCGTCGTTGACCGCCTCCTGCAGCACCGCGCCCCGGCCGACGTACTTGTCGATCAGCGGGGCGGGGACCTTGCCGGGCCGGAAGCCCTTGATCCGCACCTGCTGCGAGATCTCCTTGTACGCCTTGTCGAGGTTCGGCTTGAGCTCGTCGAACGGAACCTCGACGGTGAGCTTGACCCGCGTGGGGGTCAGCTCCTCGACATCGGTCTTCACTGGGGTCGGTCTCCTTGATCGGGCGCTTTCTCGCCGCGGCGTTCGACGCGTGCGTCTGGGTGCTGCCTGCGAGGCCCTCGGCCCGCGCGGACGGCCTTCATGGGGTGGCCCGTCCGTGCCGTCCATCGGCCGGTCGGTCTCTCGGCGGCGCGGGCACGCCGAACACGGCTCCGCGCCTTCGCGCGGCCAAGTCTATGGGGTAGCGGCGCCGGCTGCGGACATCGGACGCCCTCCGGACCGCCGAATCAGCGTCAGCAATTCGGCACAGGCAGTGACATCCAGCACCAGAACCCCCATACTCGTCCGGGATGAACGGGATAGCTGCGGCCTTCAGTGCGACCGGTCTCTACTACCTCGGGTTCGCCTTCTTCAAAGTGGCGGCGGACCGGATGGCCCCGCTGCGGGGCAACCGGATCCTGCACATGACCTGGACGATCATCACCAACTGGATCTTCCTGATCGCGCTCGGGTTCGTGCTCGGCGGGCTCGGCCTGCAGATCCTGGCGCTGAGCAGGCTGCCGCTGTCCACGGCGGTGCCGATCTTCATGTCGGGGATCGTGCCGCTGCTGCTGATCGCGCTGGTGTTCTTCGGCGAGCGGCTCACCGCGCGCGAGTGGCTGAGCCTGCTGCTGATCGGCGGCGCGATCCTGCTGCTCACCGCCTCGCTCCGCGGGGACGAGCCGATCGGCTCGGCGGGCGCGCCGCTGTGGAAGATCGCGGTGGTGGTGGGCCCGGCGGTCGCGGTGCCGGTGCTGATCCTCGTCCTCGGCGACCACCGGCCGGACGGGCGGCACGCCCGGCCGGTCACCGGCATCGCCTACGGGCTGAGCTCGGGCTTCCCGGTCGGCACCGCGGAACTGGCGATCAAGGGGTGGAGCGACCACGCGGACGCCGCCCGGCCGGAGATCGCCCTGACCCCGTGGCCGTACCTGACGGTGTTCTCGGCGGCGATCGGGTTCGGGATCATGGTCATGGCGTTCCAGCGCTGCCGGGTCTCGATCGTGGCGACCGTGATGACGGTGACGGCGAAGACGTACCTGCTGACGATGGGAACGTTCCTCTACGCGGAGCGGTGGCCGCAGGACCTGGCGCATTCCGGGATGCGGCTGGGCGCGCTGGCACTCGGCGTGGTCGCCGTCCTGCAGTTCCCGCGGCACCGCCCCATCGACGACGAGCCGCGGGAACCGGCCGCCGGGGACGCGTCGTCCACGCAGGATCCGCTCGAGAACCCGCTGCTCGGGGACCCCGTGCCGTATGCCGCGCCAGTGCCGCCGCAGCGCTCACCGCACGCGCAGGACCTGCTCGGCCAGGGGCCGTACCAGCGTCCGGAACCAACGCCGCCGCGGCGGCCCGTCCGCCCGCGGAATCCCGCTCCCACGGAGACGGGGTCGGACGGGCGCTGGCGCGGCTTCACCGACTAGCGCTTCCTGCGGTCCTTCCGGTCGCCGGCGGGGAGGCCCTTGTCCAGGCCGGCGCGGCGGAGCGCGTCGGCCATGGCACCTCCGGCCCCCTGCCCGCTCTGACCGGATTGACCGCCTCGGGCACCACCGCCGCCCTGGCCGCGCCCGCCCTGGCCGCGCCCGCCCTGGGCGCGGCCGTCGCCGCGCGGCTTCTGGCCGCCGCGGTTCTGGCGTCCGCCGCCGTCGCGCCGCTCCCCGCCGCCCTGGCGGCCCCGCTGCCGTCCGCCGCCGCCCTGCTGGTCGCGGCCCGGCTCGTCGTCCAGGCGGAGCGTCAGCGAGATGCGCTTGCGCTGCAGGTCGACCTCCAGGACCTTCACGCGGACGATGTCGCCGGACTTGGCGACCTCGCGCGGGTCGGAGACGAACTTGTCGGACATCGCGGAGATGTGGACGAGCCCGTCCTGGTGGACGCCGACGTCCACGAAGGCGCCGAACGCGGCGACGTTGGTGACGACGCCCTCCAGGATCATGCCGGGCTGGAGGTCGGCGAGCTTGTCGACGCCCTCCTTGAACGTCGCGGTCTTGAACGCCGGGCGCGGGTCGCGGCCCGGCTTCTCCAGCTCGGCGAGGATGTCGGTGACGGTCGGCAGCCCGAAGGTGTCGTCGACGAACTCGGCGGGCTTGAGCGAGCGCAGCACGGCGGTGTTCCCGATGAGGCCCTTGATGTCGTTGCCGGCCGCGTCCAGGATCCGCCGGACGACCGGATACGCCTCCGGGTGCACGCTGGACGCGTCGAGCGGGTCGTCGCCGCCGGGGATGCGCAGGAACCCGGCGCACTGCTCGAACGCCTTCGGGCCGAGCCGCGGGACGTCCTTCAGCCCGCCCCGGCTGCGGAACGGGCCGTTGGCGTCGCGGTGCGCGACGATGTTCTCCGCGAGCCCCTCGCCGATGCCGGACACGCGGGTGAGCAGCGGCGCGGACGCGGTGTTCACGTCGACGCCGACGGCGTTCACGCAGTCCTCGACGACGGCGTCGAGCGAGCGGGACAGCTTCACCTCGGACACGTCGTGCTGGTACTGGCCGACGCCGATCGACTTCGGGTCGATCTTGACGAGCTCGGCGAGCGGGTCCTGGAGGCGGCGGGCGATGGAGACGGCGCCGCGCAGCGACACGTCCAGGCCGGGCAGCTCGCGTCCCGCGTACTCCGACGCCGAGTACACCGACGCGCCCGCCTCCGACACCATGATCTTGGTGAGCCCGAGGTCGGGGTGCCGGGCGATCAGGTCGGCGGCGAGCTTGTCGGTCTCCCGGGACGCGGTCCCGTTCCCGATGGAGACGAGGTCGACCTTGTGCTCGCGGGCGAGCGTCGCGAGGGTCTCGATCGACTCGTCCCACTTCCGGCGGGGTTCGTGGGGGTAGATCGTGTCGGTGGCGACGACCTTGCCGGTGGCGTCCACGACGGCGACCTTGACGCCGGTGCGCAGGCCCGGGTCGAGGCCCATGGTCGCGCGGGTCCCGGCGGGGGCGGCGAGGAGAAGGTCGCGCAGGTTCGCGGCGAACACGCGGACGGCCTCGTCCTCGGCCTCCTGGCGGAGCCGCGTCCGCATGTCGATGCCGAGGTGCACGAGGATCCGGGTGCGCCACGCCCAGCGGACCGCGTCGCCGAGCCACTTGTCGGCCGGACGGCCCTGGTCGGTGATCTGGAACCGCCGCGCGATCTCCACCTCGTAGGAGCTGCGCTGCCCCGGCTCCGGCTCGTCCTCGGGCTCCAGGTCGAGGTCGAGGACCTCTTCCTTCTCGCCGCGGAACAGCGCGAGGACGCGGTGCGAGGGCAGCTTCGCGAACGGCTCGGCGAACGCGAAGTAGTCGGAGAACTTCGCGCCCGACTCCTCCTTGCCCTCCCGGACGCGCGAGACCATCCGGCCCCGGCTCCACATGCGCTCGCGCAGGGCGCCGATGAGGTCGGCGTCCTCGGCGAAGCGCTCGACGAGGATGGCGCGGGCGCCCTCCAGGGCGGCGGCCGTGTCGGCGACGCCCTTGTCGGCGTCCACGTACTCGGCGGCTGCCGCCTGCGGGTCGTTCGACGGGTCGTTCAGCAGCAGGTCGGCGAGGGGTTCGAGGCCCGCCTCGCGGGCGATCTGCGCCTTGGTGCGCCGCTTCGGCTTGTACGGCAGGTAGATGTCCTCCAGCCGCGCCTTGGACTCGGCCGCCATGATCTGGGCCCGCAGCTCGTCGGTGAGCTTGCCCTGCGCCTCGATCGACTCCAGGATCGCGGCGCGGCGCTCGTCCAGCTCGCGCAGGTAGCGCAGCCGCTCCTCCAGGGCGCGCAGCTGCGCGTCGTCGAGCGTCCCGGTCGCCTCCTTGCGGTAGCGGGCGATGAACGGGACGGTCGCGCCGCCGTCGAGGAGTTCCACCGCGACCCGGACCTGCCCCTCCCCGACGCCGATCTCCTCGGCGATGCGCTGGGTGATGGGCGGCGGTCCGTCATGCCCGGCGGACGTCTGGCTCTTCGTCGCTGTCACAGAAGGAAGGGTAGGTCTAAGCCCACCTTCGCCGCCGGTGAGAGGGGGCCTAACACCACCGAGCCCTGGACGGCGGTCGACCACAATGGAGACGGGGCCGGGATCTACCGGACATTGGGGCCGGGATCTACCGGGCAGAGAAGTCGTGGAGGTACAGGTGAGTGACCGCGAGCTGGTCATCGGGCCGCGTCTCGGCGCGTACGGGCGGCGTGCCTTCACCAACCTCGTCCGCGCCGTGGTGCAGATCGTCGTGGCGTACGTGGCGAACCTGCCGCTGTTCATCCTCGCGGTGGTGTCGATCGCGCTCATCCCGCTGGGGGTCGGGGTCGTGCTCACGCCGGTGGTCGTGCAGGCGATCCGCGGGATCGCCAACCAGCAGCGGGTGTGGGCGGCGGAATGGTCGGGCGTGGAGATCGCCGTCCCGTACCGGCCGGAGCCGCCGGCCGGGATCGGGCCGTTCCGGCGGCTGACGTGGCTGTTCTCCGACCCGGCGACGTGGCGTGACCTGGTGTGGTCGCTGCTGAACGTGCCGATCGCGCTCGTCCTCGGGATTCTCGGCGGGCTGCTGAGCCTCTACGGGCTGGAGGGCATCGTCCTCGCGCCGTGGCTCGGGCAGGTCACCGGGTACGGGTGGGGGCCGTTCTGGCCGCTGGACGACTACGGGATCTTCGGAATCGTCGGGTCCGTCGTGCTGGGTGCGGTGCTGATGGTGGTGTCCGTCCCGGTGGGGCCGTTCTTCCTGAAGGCGCACGCGCTGTTCTGCCAGTCGCTGCTCGCGCCGACGCGGGCCGCGCTGACCGAGCGCGTCCAGCGGCTGACGGAGACGCGCTCGGAGACGGTCGACGCGTCCGCCGCCGAGCTGCGCCGCATCGAGCGAGACCTGCACGACGGCGCCCAGGCCCGGCTCGTCGCGCTGAGCATGAACATCGGGCTCGCCGAGGAGATGATGAAGCACGACCCGGAGACCGCGCAGCAGCTCCTCGCCGAGGCCCGCGCCGCCAGCGGGACGGCGCTCACCGAGCTCCGCGACCTGGTGCGGGGGATCCACCCGCCGGTGCTGGCCGAGCGGGGACTGGACGGGGCCGTCCGGGCGCTGGCGCTGGGCCTGCCGCTGCCCGTCGACGTCCAGACGGACCTGCCCGGACGCGCCGAGGCGCCGGTCGAGTCGGCGGCGTACTTCGCGGTCGCGGAGATGCTCGCGAACGTCGTCAAGCACTCGGCCGCCCGCCGCGCCTGGGTCCAGATCGAGCACTCCGGCGGCCGGCTGCTGATGATCGTCGGAGACGACGGGACGGGCGGCGCCGACCCCGCGTCCGGGTCCGGGATGCGGGGGATCGAGCGCAGGCTGGCCGCCTTCGATGGGACCATGGCCGTCACGAGCCCGCCCGGCGGGCCGACCGTCGTGACCATGGAGCTGCCGTGCGCGTTGTCATCGCCGAAGACCTCGCCCTCCTCAGGGACGGACTGATCCGCCTGCTGGGCGCGTTCGGCTTCGAGGTCGTCGAGGCCGTCGACAACGGGCCCTCGCTGCTGCGGGCGCTGACCGCGCACCGCCCTGACGTGGCGGTCGTGGACGTGCGGCTCCCGCCGACGTTCACCGACGAGGGGCTGCGGGCCGCGCTGGAGGCGCGCCGCGAGATCCCGGGGCTGCCGGTGCTGGTGCTGTCGCAGCACGTCGAGCAGCTGTACGCGCGGGAGCTGCTGTCCGACAGCACGGGCGGCATCGGCTACCTGCTGAAGGACCGGGTGTCGGACGTCAAGGTGTTCGTGGAGGCGGTGCGCCGGGTCGCCGACGGCGGCACCGCCCTCGACCCGGACGTGGTCGCGCAGCTGCTGACCCGGCACGCCCGCGAGGAGCCGCTGCAGCAGCTCACCCCCCGCGAGCGCGAGGTGCTCGGGCTGATGGCGGAGGGCCGGTCGAACGCGGCGATCGCGGGGAAGCTGTTCGTCACTGAGAAGGCGATCAGCAAGCACACCAACAACATCTTCGCCAAGCTCGGGCTGCCGCAGTCGGAGGACGACAACCGGCGCGTCCTCGCGGTCCTCGCCTACCTGGGCGCTTGACCGGGCTATCGCGCCCAGGGCGGGACGAGCCGCTCGTCGCCCTGGGGGGCGATGTCGCATTTCGATTCGTCCACCACCGCGTCCGGGTCGTAGGCGAGGCATCCGGCGTGGGCGGCGACGACGGCGGTGAACCCGGCGTCCGGGCGCGAGGTCATCTGGCGCGGGACGCCGGCGGGCAGGACGACGGTGTCGCCGGGGCCCGCCTCCAGCGTGCGCCCGTCCAGGTCGATGGTGGCGGTGCCGTCCAGGAACGTCCATATCTGCTCGGTGTCGAAGGCGTGCAGCGGCCCGGTCCTGCCGGGCGCCATGTCGACGCGCCAGAGCGCGATGCCCTCCGTGCCGCCCTGGGTGGGCGTCGCGAAGGTGGTCATGGTGCCGTTCGGCGTGCCGGTGCGGCGGCTTTCGGCGGCGCGGATGAGCGTCATGAGCCCCGATCCCCTAAGTTAGACAACGTGGTTGTCCTAATAGTCAATGAGGTTGTCTTTCATGTCAATTGACGAGCCCGCCGGCGGGGCGGCCGACGCGCCCGACGACGCGCCCGACGACGCGCCCGACGACGCGCCCGACGACGCCCCCGGGTACGAGCTGCCGCTGCGGCTGTTCCTCGCCTTCCGCGTGATCGTCGACGAGGTGCACGCCGAGCTCGCCGAGCAGGGGCATCCCGGGCTCCGCCCGATGCACGGCTTCGTCTTCCAGGCCATCGGGACCGGCGGCACGACCGCGGTCGAGCTCGGCCGGCGGCTCGGGGTGTCCAAGCAGGCCGCGGGCAAGATGATCGAGTCGCTGGAGCGCGCCGGGTACGTCGAGCGCGCCGCCGACCCGTCCGACGCCCGGCGCAAGCTCGTCCGGCTGACCGCGCACGGGGTCGACTCGCTGGCCCGCTCCGCGCGGATCTTCGACCGCGTCCGTGACGGCTGGGTCGAGCGGCTCGGCGCGGACCGCGTCCGGGCCCTGGAGGACGATCTCCGCAGGGTCACGCCCGGCGATCCGTGGCGGCTCGACGTCCCCGGCTGGTTCGGCTCGGCCTGAAAATTCTTGGACGGTTTGTACCCGTACGTGCCCAGGCAGTTGCTTAGACCACCTGCACTGATGCGTCCTGCCTGCCCGAAGGCTCTTGAACGCACCGTTCCACCCGGTTACGATCCACCCAATTCTTAGGAAAGTTTCCTAAGAATTGAGCGGGGATTCCTGTTTGCTCGGGGGCCGAACGAACGGAGAATCATGTCAAGACCGGGCGGACGGCGGGCCACCGTGCTCGCCGGCGCAGCAACCCTGGCGGTCGCGGCCGCCCTGCTGGTGGCGCCCCCGGCGTCGTCGGCCGGGACGGTCACCGCCGAGTGTAAGAAGACGCAGGACTGGGGCACCGGCTTTGGCGGCTCGTGCACGATCACGAACGGGACGAACGCCCCCCTGAACGGCTGGAAGCTGGAGGGCGACCTGCCCTCAGGCACCAGCGTGACGTCGGTGTGGAACGCCAACAAGGCCGTTTCGGGCAACCACTACACGTTCACCAACCCGACGTGGAGCAACACCCTCTCGGCGAACAGCACGGTCAGTTTCGGGTTCAACGGAACCGGCCCCGGCTTCTTCACCGGGTGCAAGATCAACGGCGCGTCGTGCGACGGCGGCGGCAACGGCGAGGAGGACCTCGAGGCTCCCACCACCCCCATGGGCCTCCGCCTCGTCAACAAGTCCGCCACGACCGTCGGGCTCGCCTGGGACGCGTCCACCGACGACGTGGGCGTGACCGGCTACGACGTCTTCCAGGGCGCGACCAAGGTCGCCTCGGGCAGCGAGACCGGCGCCAACATCACGGGTCTCACGCCGAAGACCGCCTACACGTTCACGGTCAAGGCGAACGACGCCTCCGGAAAGAGCTCCCCCGCTTCCGCTCCCCTCCAGGTCACCACCGACGAAGGTGGCAGCGGCACGGCCGGCAAGGTCATCGGCTACTTCGTCAACTGGGGCGTCTACCAGCGGAACTACCACGTCAAGAACATTGACACGAGTGGCTCCGCGCGCAAGCTGACCCACATCAACTACGCGTTCGGCAACGTCCAGGGCGGCCGGTGCACCATCGGCGACGGGTATGCCGACTACGAGAAGGCGTACGGCGCGGACCAGAGCGTCGACGGCGTCGCCGACACGTGGGACCAGCCCCTGCGCGGCAACTTCAACCAGCTGCGCAAGCTGAAGAAGAAGTACCCGAACCTCAAGGTGCTGTGGTCGTTCGGCGGCTGGACCTGGTCCGGCGGCTTCGGCCAGGCCGCGCAGAACCCGGCGGCCTTCGCCGAGTCCTGCTACAACCTGGTCGAGGACTCGCGCTGGGCGGACGTGTTCGACGGCATCGACATCGACTGGGAATACCCGAACGCCTGCGGTCTGACCTGCGACACGAGCGGCCCGGCCGCGTTCACGAACCTGATGAGCGCGCTGCGGACCAAGTTCGGCTCGAACAACCTCGTGACCGCCGCGATCACCGCGGACGCCAGCTCCGGCGGCAAGCTGGACAAGGCCGACTACAAGGGCGCGTCGCAGTACGTCGACTGGTACCTGCCCATGACCTACGACTACTTCGGGGCATGGGACGCGCAGGGACCGACGGCGCCGCACTCGCCGCTCACGTCCTACCCGGGCATCCCGCAGCAGGGCTTCAACACGGCGGACACCATCGCCAAGCTGAAGTCCATGGGCATCCCCGGCAGCAAGCTCCTGATGGGGCTCGGCTTCTACGGCCGCGGCTGGACGGGCGTCACCCAGAAGGAGCCCGGCGGCACGGCCACCGGACCCGCACCCGGCAAGTACGAGCAGGGCATCGAGGACTACAAGGACCTCAAGGGACGATGCCCCTCGAACGGCACCATCGCCGGGACCGCCTACGCCCACTGCGGTAACCAGTGGTGGAGCTACGACACGCCTGCCACGATCGGCAGCAAGTCGGCCTGGGCCGGCTCGGAAGGACTCGGTGGCGCGTTCTTCTGGGAGCTCAGCGGCGACACCGCCAATGGCGAGCTCATCAACGCCATCCGATAGCCGTCTCGGCTGAGCTGTTCGCAGAGGGGGTCCTCCCAGCCCCTTAGACAGCCGAGACATCGGGCCCCTGACCAACCGGACGCCGGTCAGGGGCCCGCCCTTGGCCGCACTCCGGCCAGGGCCCCCGGCCCTTTCCCGGCGCCCCCCGCCGCCGGGAAAGGGCCCTTATCGTTCTCCGGATCAGCTCCCGGATCAGTTCCGGATCAGCTCCCGGATCAGTTCTCGGCGCGGGTCTCGGTACGGGCCAGGACGGCGCGGGCGCGGGCGACACCGGACGCGTTGCCGAGGCTGCGGTACAGGTCGAGGGCCTCGCGGGCGGGGACGGCGGCCGGTTCGCGTTGGCCCGCGTCCAGGAGCACCACGGCGAGAGCGCGGCGGCTCCGGGCCTGCATCCAGCGGTCGCCCAGCTCGTCGAACGCCTCGACGGCCCGCCGCAGCGCCTCGGCCGCCTCGTCGTGGCGTCCCAGCCGGCCGAGGGCACGGCCCTCCGAGATGCGCGTCCGGGCGAGGCCCCAGGTGTCGCCGAGCGTCTCCAGCGTCCGCGCGGACTCGCGCACGAACCTCAGCTCCCGCAGCCCGTTGCGCGGGTCGCCGGTCTCCCCGGCGGCGCGCAGGCACCGGGCCGCCTCCCACTGCTCGCCGCGCAGCCGGAACGCCTCGATCGCCCGCTCCAGCGTCGGCGCCGCCAGGCTGTGCTTCACGTCGGCGGCGGCGGTGTCGCCGGACGCGCGGAGCGCCCGCGCCTCGGCGGCCAGGACCTCCCCGAGCGCGCGGAGCGTCTGCGCCTCCGAGTACCGGTTGCCGTTGCGCTGGAAGACACCCAGGGCCTGTTCGAGCAGGCCGCGGGCCTCCTCGTAGCGGCGCTGGGCGAGCCGCAGCTCCGCGAGGTTGCGCTGCGTCCTGGCCCGCCACCAGGCGTCGCCCTCCTCGGCGAACGCGTCGATCGCCTCGATCAGGTAGCCCTGGCCCTCGTCGAGGTTGCCGGCGTCGCGCAGGCACATGCCGGCGGCGCGGAGCGCTCGGGCGCGCCACCACATCTCCCTGCCGCCGGTGAAGATGCGGAGGGCTTCCGAGGCGTCGTTGTACGCGCTCTCCATGAAGCCCTGGTTTCCCTGGACGGACGACCGTTCGAGCAAGGCGATCCCCACGGCCTGGTCGTCGTCCATGTGGGTGGCGACCGTGTACGTCAGTTCCGCTGCCGCGCGCCACTCCGGCCAGAACACGCGCAACGAATGGAACAGCGAACACGTGGCGCGGCCAAGGCGCCACACCAGACTCCACATCTCGTGTTCCGCGCCTTGCGCGAGCAGCGCGAGAAGGGCGGGACGTTCGCTGGTCAGCCAGTCGAGCGCCGAGTACTCGGAGACGGGCGCCTCGCCCGCCCGGCGGTGCCAGTCCTGCGGCCAGCGGCTCGCGGCCACGCGTTCCGCGCGCTCGCGGTAGCCGTCGAGGACGCGCTCCAGGGCGGCGTCGCGTTCGTGCTCGGCGTCCTCGACCTCCGTCCGCTCCAGCGCGTAGAGGCGGACGAGGTCGTGCAGGCGGTACCGCATCCGTCCGGTCGCGTCCGTCCCGGAGCACTCGACGAGCTGGGCGTCCACCAGGGCCTCCAGCTGGTCGTCGCCCTCCAGGTCGGACACGCCGAGCAGCGCGCCCGCCGCCCACGCCTGCACGTCGGGCGCGTCGAGCATGGCCAGGGTGCGCAGGAGGCGGCGCTGCGTCCGGCTGCAGTCGTCGTAGCTGAGCGCCAGGCTCGCCCGGACGCTGGTGTCGATGTCGCGGGCGGTCTCCAGCTCGTCGAGGCGGCGGCGCCGCTCGTCCTGGAGCCGGTCGGCCATGGCGCGCGGCGTCCACGACTCGCGGGCGGCGAGGCGGCCGCCGCAGATGCCGATCGCGAGCGGCAGGTACCCGCACAGCTCGGCGATCTCGTCCGCCGCCACCGGGTCGAGGGCGATCCGCTCCCGCCCGGCGAGCCGGCCGAGCAGCTCCACCGCGCTCTCGCCGGTGAACTCCCGCAGCCGCCGGTCGACCGTGTTGCGCAGGTGCAGCGGCTGCCGCGACGTCACGATCACCGCGCAGCCCCCGACCGGCGGCAGCAGCGCCCGCACCTGGTCGGCGTCGCGGGCGTTGTCGAGCAGGACGAGGATGCGGCGGCCCTTCGTCCACGTCCACCACAGCTTCTGCAGCTCCGGCAGGCCGCCGGGGTCGGTGGACAGCCGGACGCCCAGCGCCTGCAGGAACCCGATCAGCACCTCCTCCGGCGCGACCCGCGCGTCGCCCGTGCCGCGCAAGTCGAAGTACAGCGCTCCGTCGGGGTAGTCGGCGGCGATCTCGTGCGCGAACCGGGCCGCCAGCGACGACTTGCCGACCCCGGCGGGGCCGTGCAGCGACACGACCAGCGGCGACGCCGGGGAGCCGGTCCCGTCGGCGGCGGCGCGGCGCAGCAGGGCGAGCGATCCGTCCCGCCCGGTGAAGTGCGCGATCACGGGCGGGAGCTGCGCGGGCGTGACGCTCTGCTCGATCTCGTCCCGGCCGCCGGGACCGTCGCCGGGCCCGCCCTGCTGCGTGCCCCAGGCGGCGACCCCCGCCAGGAGGGCGACGCCGCCGGTGACGACGACCTGGACGGGGGCGGCGAGGTCCAGCGCGTCCAGGGACGTCGTCACCGCCGTGATGACCGCGGTGAGCCCGCCCACGATCCACGGCGCCGCCAGCCGCGCGCGCCTGGGGACCTGCCCCTCCGGCGAGGGGCGCGCCGCGCCGGTGGACGTCTCGTCCGGCACCCGGTCCACCGCCCTCCGGTCCTTTTCCATCCCTTGACGAATGATCACTCATCCCGGGGAACGGAAGATGAACGGACCCCTCGCCGGCCGGGGGCGCGGCGCACCCAGGCGGTCGGGCGCGGGCACTCAGGCGGTCTGCAGCACCGCCTCGATCTCCAGGACGATCTGGACCTTCTCCCCCAGCCCCAGCGCGCCGCCCGGGACGGTGGCGCGATCGCCGATGCCGAACTCCAGCCGGTTGATCTCGCCGGTCGCGGTGAACCCGGCGCGGGCGCCCTTGAACGGGTCGTCCTGCCGGAACGGGTCGGGACCGAAGCCTTCGACCTCCAGGGCGAGCGGCACCGGCCTGGTCGTCCCGTGCAGGGTCAGCTCGCCGTCGAGGACGAAGCCGCCGCCGTCGCGGCGGACGCCGGTGGAGCGGTAGGTCATGGCCGGGTAGGTGGCGACGTCCAGGAAGTCCGCGGACCTGACGTGCTCGTCGCGCTGCGCGTTCCCGGTGTCGATCGAGGCCAGGTCGACGGACGCGGTCACCGTGGAGTCGAGGGGGTCGGCGCCGGTGACGACGGTCCCCTCGAACGTCCCGAAACGGCCGCGGACCTTGCTGACCATCAGATGCCTGATCGTGAAGCCGACGCCGGAGTGGACGGGGTCGACGGTCCAGGTGCCCGCGATGTAGCCGGGGACCTCGACAAGCTCGGTCGTCATCGTGTCTCCTAGGGTTATGAAAGGTAAGGCGGTTCCGATCGGGAACCGTCTCCATGGTGCGGACACCCTCGGAGTCGGCACAAGAAGGCACTTTTTTCTGCCTCGGTCACCTGGAGAGAACCATGGGATTGCAGCCGCACTCGGCGGGTTGCCGGGCCCGCGAGATCCTCGACCGGGTCGGCGACAAATGGTCGCTGCAGGTCATCGCGCTGCTCGGCGAGCGCACCAAGCGGTTCACCGAGCTCAAGCGCGAGATCGACGGCATCAGCCAGCGCATGCTCACCGTGACGCTGCGGGGCCTGGAACGCGACGGAATCGTCACCCGGACCGTGTATCCGGTGATGCCGCCGCGCGTCGACTATTCGCTCACCCCGCTGGGTGCGACGCTGATGGACGCCGCCAACGCCCTCGTCTCCTGGGCCGAATCCCACCTCGACCAGATCGACGCCGCCCGCGCCGACTACGACGCTCGGCTCGCCGAAACCGACGCGCTGAAAAGGACGTCCTGAGCCTGTTCACGGCCTACTAGGGCACGAGGTCCGCGTCGCAGAAGTAAGCCGTCCTGACGGGCACGGGACGCACCCGATCGAGCAACTCGGCAGGCCTCACATAGGCGTACATGCGATTCACGGCAGGACGCCGGTGTTCACGAGCGCGAAAGAAATCCGTGTGCCCGCGCTCGTTGCGCGAGGTAGCGTGGTGGGCGATGGACCTTCACGAGGTGGGACGGCGAGCTAGCCGCGCCGAGCTGGGGAACGAGCAGTCGTGCCCGGCCCGGCTCGGCGGTGTGCGCCGTCATCCCATCGACCTCGTGAGGCCGTTCCATGCGCTCGACTGACATCCGTTCGACCTTTCTGGGCTTCTTCCAGGAGCGCGACCATCGCGTTGTGCCGTCCAGCCCGCTCATCCCGGCAGATCCCACGCTGCTGCTGACGAACGCGGGCATGAACCAGTTCAAGCCGTACTTCCTCGGCGAGACGACGCCTGACCATTCCCGGCTGATGTCCGTGCAGAAGTGCGCGCGGACGTCCGACATCGAGAACGTGGGCCGCACCACGCGGCACTCGACGTTCTTCGAAATGCTCGGCAACTTCTCCTTCGGCGACTACTTCAAGGCGGAGGCGATCTCCTGGGCATGGGAGCTGTTCACCCGCCACTACGACCTCGACCCGGAACGAATCTGGGTCACCGTCTACCTGGACGACGACGAGGCCGAACGGCTCTGGCGGCGCGTCGGCGTCTCCTCGGAACGGATCCAGCGGCTCGGCATGGAGGACAACCACTGGTCGATGGGCGTGCCCGGCCCATGCGGACCATCCTCCGAACTTCACTACGACCGGGGACCGTCCTTCGGTCGTGAAGGCGGACCGGCCATCGACGGCGAGCGCTACCAGGAACTGTGGAATCTCGTCTTCATGCAGAACCTCCGCGGCGAGGGAACCGGGAAGGGCGACTATCCCATCATCGGCGAGCTGCCCGCGAAGAACATCGACACCGGCCTCGGCCTGGACCGTCTCGCCGCGATTCTGCAGGACGTCGATACGGTATGCGAGACGGACCTGCTTGCGCCGACCTTCCGGCTCGTCCAGGAAATGGCGGGCCGCCAATACCCGGGACGCGACGGGAGCGACGATTCCACGTCCATCCGCATCGTCGCGGAACACTCGCGCTCGATCGCGTTCCTCATCGCCGACGGCGTGCTGCCCGCGCGCGACGGCCGGGGCTACGTGCTGCGCCGCCTGATGCGCCGCGCCATCCGCCACGCGCGCAAGCTCGGCATGGACGACCTGACCCTGCCCGCCCTGACGGCCAGCGTCATCGACAATTTGGGCGGGACATGGCCGGAACTGAGGAGGCAATCCGGCCTGATCCACCAGGTCGTCACGGCCGAGGAAGAGGGTTTTGAACGAACGCTCCGCCAGGGCTCGCAGATCCTCGAATCGGCGATCGGCCGCGCGACGACCACCATTCCCGGGCGCACCGCGTTCGAGCTGCACGACACCTACGGCTTCCCGATCGACCTGACCCTCGACGCGGCGCGCTCGGCGGGCCTCACGGTCGACGAGAACGAGTTCGCGGAGCTCCTCGAAGCCCAGCGCCGCCAGGCGCACGAGGCGGGCCAGAACAGGAAGGGCGACACCGTCGCACGCCAGGACGTCTACCGCCGGATCACCGCGGAACACGGCCCCGGCACCTTCGTCGGATACTCCACGACAACAACGGGAACAAAAGTCCTCGCCCTTCTCGGCCCCAACGGACCATTGCAGAACGCGGGACCAGGCTCCGACATCGAACTGATCCTGACGCGCACCCCGTTCTACGCGGAGTCGGGCGGCCAGGTGGGCGACACGGGCACCCTGCACACCTCCAGCGCGACGCTCCAGGTCCTCGACACCCAGCCGGGCCTGGACGGACTGCACGTCCACACCGTCCGCGTACTGGACGGCGAGGTGCGTCCCGGCGACGAGGCCGAGGCGACCGTCGACGCGGACCGCCGGGCGGCGACGGCACGGTCGCACAGCGCGACACACGTCCTCCACGCGATGCTGCGCCGGCTCCTCGGCGACCACGCGGCCCAGCGCGGCTCACGCGTCGAGCCGGGACGCCTGCGCTTCGATTTCGCGCACTTCTCCCCTACCGACATCGCACGCGTCCAGACCCTCGTGAACGACTACCTCCTGGACGACCCCGACGTCCGGGTCTGGCAGGCGTCCCGCGCCGAGGCGGAAGCGGCAGGCGCGTTCGCGCTGTTCGGCGAGAAGTACGGCGACGAGGTCCGCATCGTGGACATCGGCGACGCGTCCCGCGAGCTGTGCGGCGGAACCCACGTCGGCCACGGCTCCCAGGCGGGCCCGGTCCACATCGTCGGCGAGTCGTCCATCGGCACCGGCCTGCGCCGCATCGAAGCGCTCACCGGCGCGGACGCCCTTCGCCACTACGACCACCAGCGCGACCTCCTGCACGAACTCGCAGGAATCCTCCACGTGTCTCCCGACCAGGCACCCGCCCGCCTGCGGCAGCGCCTGGAAACACTCGCGGAGACCCAGCGGCACCTGGAAACCCTGCACCGCGCGGAACTGGACGCGCACGCGGAACGCCTGGCGTCCCAGGCCGAAAGGCTCCCGGGCGGCTGGCTGGTGGCGCAGATCGTCCCCGGCCTGACCAGCGCGGACCTCCGCACCGTCGCCACGGCGATCCTGAACCGCCGCGGCCCAAGGGGCATCGTCGTCCTGGGCACGAGTTCCTCGGGCAAGGCGGCCCTGGTCGCAGCGACGCCGCCCGGCATCCAGGCCCGCGACCTCCTGACCACCGCCGCGCGCGAGGTCGGCGGCGGCGCGGGCGGCAAGGGCCCCATCGCGAACGCGGGCGGCCGAAACCCCGAAAACCTGCCGGACGCGATCCGCACCGCGGCCACCGAGGCCCGCGCCCTCCTCGGCTGACATGGTCCCGCCGGCCCGGCCGATCCGGTCGGGCTGGCGGGATTTGAACCCACGACCCCTGGCACCCAAAGCCAGTGCGCTACCAAACTGCGCTACAGCCCGCACGCCACCGCCGTAGGCGATGACGCGAGAAGTCTAGTCCCGATCAGCCCCGCTCCGCGCAACCCGGCATGACGCGTCCACCCCCCGGGACCCTGTACGCTACGGGATGGCGATCGAGGCCCTACAGGCCTGATCCGCTCGCGGGCGTAGCTCAATGGTAGAGCCCCAGTCTTCCAAACTGGCTACGCGGGTTCGATTCCCGTCGCCCGCTCCCACTCCAGAGCCCGAAGTCACGGGCATGATCTCGTTCTTATGTCCCTGCTTGCGACGCGTGTGCGCTCCGCGCGGGTTGGACCGGGCCGTGCCTTCCCCGGAGGGGGGCAGGGCCCGGTCTGGTCGGATCAGGCGCCGGCGTGGTGGACGGGGGTTACTGGCAGCGCTTCCAGGAGTAGTGGTAGGTCGTCTTGATGCTGCCGTCGGTGGAGTCCATGCCGATGAAGCTGACCTTGGACTCGTCCGTCGTCTCGATTCGCAGGTCGGTGTTGACGTTGAAGTTCCGCTGCTCGCCGCACGGCGACCACACGAGCTGGGACACGTCCACGACGTCGGTGTTCTGCCAGCTGTTGTTGTAGGGGCCGTTCACGGGATAGGTGTACCGCCGGGTGCGCGGGTCGCCCTGGAAGTAGTAGCTGGCGGTCTGGGAGGCCTTCGCGCCGGGCTTCAGGTTGGCGTAGCCGCGGTAGTCGGTCGCCGAGACAGCGTAGGTGAAGCCCTGCGGGACGTGCACCCTCATGTTGATCTGGCAGTTCTTGCGGGAGTCGGTGGGCTTGGACGTGCCGCCCACCTGGGCGATGTACTCGCTGTAGGTGACCGTGAACGCGTCGTTGGTCTCGTTCAGGGCGATCGCGGCGGTGCCGAGCGGACAGCCTGAGCCGTTGATGGTCGCGACCTCGATGGTCACGCCGTCGGGGCCGCGTCCGAGAAAGTCCCCGTACGGCCCGGACGCGGCGGCGGGGGTGACGGACGCCGCGGTCATGGCGAGCGCGGCGGCGACAGAAAAGGCGATCCCTTTACGCATGCGATTCCTCTGCTCGAAAGTAGGCGCTGCTGCTCCTTCGGCGGTCGAAGATGCGGCGCCTGATGTCTGAGTGAACGAACGCCATCAATGGCAATAGACCCGGAATCTAAGGGAAGGCTAACCTCTGCCGTTAAGCACTGTCAATCAATGATTTTCAACTTTTCGATCCACTGGTATTGCCAAGCAGAACGCAGTTTGGACTCCATGATCATCGATCTTCGATCGTCAATAGCGACTCTTTGACAAGCATCGTTCCAAAAAGCGTCCCCCGCGTTGTGCAAGGCCGTGATCAGGCATGATGTGCGGCCTGGAATGGCCGGAAACGGCCTTCACGCCTCTCCTGGTTCGCGTGTGTGTGCGCCTCATTCCTCGTCGTGTGTTTTGGGGGGCGGGGGCCGGGT
>NZ_SMJX01000389.1 GCF_004348535.1 Actinomadura sp. KC216 | reverse complement strand
AGATCGGGCAGGGGGCAGGAGATTGCGGAGGGCGGGGCGCCAGGAGCTGGTGGACGGTTTGTCGTGCCTTGCGAAAATGAGAGTGACATCTGCGGAACGCTTGCGGGCCCTGCCACTTGGGCATAGCTTCGCGGCTATGCAGGTGGAACTGCGGCATTTAAGGGTGCTCTGCCAGCTAGCGGAGACAGGTAGCATCACGCGCGCCGCGGCGAGCCTCGGCGTCTCCCAGCCGACGCTCAGCAACCAGTTGCGCCGCATAGAGAAGGCGTTCGGCGGTCCGCTGTTCGACCGCGACTCGCAGGGCATCACGCCCACCCCGCTGGGTCGGCACGTCCTGGCCCGCGCCCGCGGCGTGCTGGCCGACATGGACGACCTGCTCGCCACCGTCCCCGGCGGCGGCCCCCGCACCGGCATCCGGCTCGGCACGCACCCGCACGTCCTGCTGGGCGAGTGGCTGCGCAAGCTCGAAGCCGAGATGCCGCACCGGACCGTCAGCACCACCCTCGACTACTCCGGCGCGGTCCTCACCCAGCTCCTCGCCAACGACCAGGCCGACGTGGTGTTCATGGGACGGGTCGCCGACCACCACGCGCCGCCGTGCCCGCCCGGCACGACCGAGCGCGTCATCACCATCGAGCCGTGCGGGATCGCGCTGGCGTCCGCGCATCCGCTCGCGTCGCGGGGCCGCGTCAGCCTGACCGACCTGGCCGGGGAGACGTGGATCCCGCCGCAGGGCGGCGACGACGGCGGCACCGCCATGCTCCGCGCCGCGTGCGAGGCCGCCGGGTTCACGCCGAGGTTCCGCTACGCGGGCGTCGACTTCAACAGCATGGTCGGGTTCGTCTCCGCCGGGTTCGCCATCACGCTCGCGTCGCCGACCTGGGTCCCGAGCGAGGGGATCACCGTCGTCGCGCTGGCCGGCCGCGCCACCGACGCCTACCGCGTCCTGCGCTGGCGGACCGCCACTATGCCGACGAGCGAGATCGACATCCTGCACCGGACGTTCCATGAGCTGTACAAGCCGGTCGTGGAGCGCAACACGACCCTGCTCCGCTGGCTCTCCGACTACCCCGACGCCCGCCCGAAGACGCTCGACATTCCCCCTGGCTAGACCGGCTGCCGGGCGGCCCGGAACCGGAACACGTGCCGGTAGGACTGCGGGGAGACCCCGGCGACCCGCGCGAAGTGGTACCGGAGGTTCACCCCGTTCCCGAACCCCGTGCTGCGGGCGATCTCCTCGATCGGGCTGTCCGTCGTCTCCAGCAGTTCCTGGGCCAGCCTGACCCGCTGCTGGAGCAGCCATTGCAGCGGCGTGATGCCGAGCGTGTCGCGGAACCGGCGGGCGAACGTCCGCTCGCTCAGATGCGCGACCCGGGCCAGCTCCGGGACGGTGATCGGCTGATGCAGCCGTTCCCGCGCCCACTCCAGCACGGGCGCCAGGTCGTCGCTCTTCTCGGCGGTGACGACGGGCTTGGTGTACTGCGCCTGCCCGCCGTCCCGGTGCGGCGGCACGACCATCCGCCGCGCGATCTCGTTGGCCACCGCGGCCCCGTGGTCACCCCGCACCAGATGAAGACAGACGTCGATGGCCGCACCGGACCCGGCCGTAGTAATGATGTCGCCGTCGTCGATGTAGAGCGGAGCCGGATCGAGCCGCACCCGAGGAAACCGGTGCGCGAAATCGGTCGCGTTCATCCAGTGCGTGGTGGCGCGGCGCCCGTCCAGCAGGCCCGCCGCCGCGAGCGCGTACGCACCCGTGCACAGCGACACGATCCGCTTGCCGCGCCGGGCCGCCTCCCGCAGGATCGCGACGAGCTCCGGCGGCGGCGCGAGCTGGGCATGGCGGGCCAGCCCGGCAACGATCACAGTGTCCACATCGAGCAGATCCTCGTACCGGTGGGACGCATACAGGCTCACCCCAGCACTGGACGGCAGCGCCCCCGGCTCACCAGCACACAGCCAGAACTCGTACCAGGGGTCGACGATGTCGCTCCGGTCGGTGCCGAAGACCTCGCACGGGATGGCCAGCTCGAACACCGGCGTCCCGGGCGTCACCGCCAACCCAATGACATGTCCGCTCATGGCAGGAATTCTACGGACAAGGACGTTTCTGCCACTAGTGATCGGTTCCGCCACCGCCGACGCTGAGTCCCGTGACGAACTCCAAGGGCCGCCTCACCCTCGGCCAGGGCACCGCCATGTACGTGGGCGCCGTCCTCGGCACGGGCGTGATCGCCCTCCCCGCCCTCGCGGCCGACGCCGCGGGCCCGGCCTCCCTGCTCGCCTGGCTGGCCCTGGTGATCATCTCGGCCCCGCTGGCGGCCGCGTTCGCCGCCCTGGGCGCCCGCCATCCCGACGCGGGCGGGGTGTCCACCTACGCGCGCCTGGCGTTCGGCGACCGCGCCGCAGCCGTGGTCGGCTGGTGCTTCTACTTCGCGATCCCGCCGGGCGGCCCCGCCGCGGCCCTCTTCGGCGGCGCCTACGTCGCGGCCGCCACCGGCGGCGGCAAGACGACAACGTTCCTCACAGCCGCCGCCCTACTAGCGGTGGTCACGGCCACGAACATGGCGGGCCTCCGCATATCGGGAAGGTTCCAGCTCGTCCTGGCGGCCCTCCTGGTGACCCTTCTCCTCCTCTCAGTCGCCCTGTCCCTCCCCGACGCCCGCTGGGACAACCTGACCCCCTTCGCACCCCACGGCTGGACGGCGATCGGATCGGCCGCGACCCTCCTGGTGTGGAGCTTCGCGGGCTGGGAGGCGATCACCCACCTGGCCGCCGAGTTCCGCCACCCGTCCCGCGACCTGCCCCGCGCCACCGCCGCCGCCGTCTGCGTGGTCGGCGTCCTCTACCTCCTGGTGGCCTTCGCGATCATCAGCGTCCTGGGCGCCGCCGCCTCCACGTCCGACGCCCCGCTCGGCGCCCTGATGGCCCAGGGCCTGGGCGGCGGCGCCCGCTGGCCCGCCGCCGTGGCCGCCGTCCTGCTGACCATGGGGACGATGAACGCCTACTACGCGGGCGCGGCCAAGCTGGGCGCCGCCCTGGGCCGGGACGGCGCACTGCCGTCCTGGCTGGCACGCGGCAGCGTCGCGGGCCAGGTCCCCAGGCGAAGCCTGGCTGTCGCGTCCGCGATGTCATTCCTGGCTCTTGCCGTAGTAGCCGCCATCGGCCTAGGCCCAGAGCCCCTGGTACTCCTGACCACAGGCTCTTTCGTCACCGTCTACGCCATAGGCGTGGCAGCGGCCATCCGCCTACTCCCGCGCCACACCCGCGCCCGCGCCTCAGCATTCGCAGCACTTTTCGCAGTAGCGGCACTACTCCTGATGACAGGCCGCTACCTGATCTGGCCCGCCGCCATGACGGCCGCAGCCCTGACGTACCTGCACCTGAAACCCCGCACCCCAACACCGACCCCAGAACCCGCGGAAAAGCACCTGACCCCGTCCTGAGTCACTTGCTCTCCGCCAACAGCGCGACGGCACGCCGCGTGGCGTCGGGATCGGCGACCGCAAGCGACTCCAGCAGCCCGTCCAGATCGGACGCCGAGATCAGAATGCGGCCGATGCCCCGCCACACGCCCGCGCCGTCCCGCATGATCGTCCACTCGGGGAACAGGTGAAGGAGCAACAGCAGCGTGACGCGCTCGTTCACAGCGGCCGGTCCCGCAGGAACCGGTCGATGACCTGCGCGGCGAACTCGATGTCGCCTCCGCACTGGCACAGGAACCCGCCCCGCCCGCGAGGGGCCTCATGGAACGCCCACCCGCCACCGGGCACGGCCACGACGGTGAACGTGGTCGCGGCGCGGTCGGCCCCGTAGACCCGCAGCAGCGGCGTCCGAACCGGGACGACCTCCGGCCGGTACGTCTTCACGCACCGCCACCCGCGCCCCTCAAGCGCGACCGCGAGCAGATCGAGATACCGCACCGCCGTGTCGCGGTTCCGTTCGGTACGCCATTGCAGCAGCCGGAAGCGGAGCGTCCGGCGGACGTGGTAGCCGGTCAGCGAAGCGTCGCCCATACGACCTTCCCACCCTCGTTGAGAAGCCGGACGCCCCAGTCGTGGACGAGCTCGGCCAGGAGCACCAGCCCCCGGCCGGTGAGGGCACCGGTGTCCTCGGGCTGGATCTCCGGCCGCTCCTCCCCGGCGTCCCACACCTCCACCACGGGCCGCCCGTCGCGCTCGTCGCGGAACACCCGGACGACGATCTGCCCCTTCCCGTGCAGGTAGCTGTTGGTGACCAGCTCGCACACCACGAGCCGCCCGACGTCGTCGTCCTCGATCCCCCACTTCGCGAACCACTCGGCGAGAAACCGCCGCGCAAGCAGCGGCGCCCGGTCAGTGGGTTCGAGCACAAGCGGCGGGGGAACCTCGTGGGCAAGCGATGCTGATGACATGGCCTGCGACCTCTCAAAGCGTCTCCGACTGGACGTCGCCAATTGAGCCACCGAACAAGTGCACAGCGTCACGAAGCGCAGGTGAAAGCCTGAAAACTAGTCCTGACCAAATCTCTGAACTTGGTGGCGGCTTGTGTCAGGGTTGGGGGACCATGCGCCCATGGCACCTCGACGATCGAGAGCGAAGGTCAGCCCGAGCCTGGTCGCCTTCGGGCGCCGGTTCCGCCGATTCCGCGAGGCCAAGGGCTGGAGTCAGGAGAACGTCGCACGCCGAGCCCGTGACGGAGAGGGCGTCACACCCCAGTACATCGGCCAGATCGAGACCGGCAGGACGCGCTGCACCCGCGAGTTCGCCGAGACCATGGACCGCGAGCTCGAGACGAACGGCGAGCTGGTCGAGCTGTGGGAGGACCTCGTCAAGGGCGCCGAGTTCCCGACCTGGTACGAGTGGCTCCCCATAGAGGAGACGGCAGAGGAACTGACCTCCTGGAGCCTCTCCCTAGTCCACGGCCTACTCCAGACCCCCGCCTACGCCGAAGTCCTGCTGTACGGCGACAAGGCGAAGGTCGAAGACCGTATCGCCCGGCAGAGCATCCTCACCCGCGAGAACCCCCCGCCGCCCGGCTGCACGTTCCTCATCGACGAGGGCGTGCTGAGGCGCGAAGTCGGAAACCCGCAGATCATGCACGACCAGCTCGATCGCCTCATCGAAGCCCCGGCGGCACTCGGCGTGACGGTCCAAGTCGTGAAGATGCGCGGCGATCACCTCGGGAACGCCAGTTCCTTTACGATCGCCACTATGGAGGACATGCGAGAGGTCGCATACTTCGAGAGCCCGGCACGCGGAGTCAGTGTGGAGGCGTACGACGAACTGGCCTCCATCCGCAAGGCGCTCAGAGAGGTGCGAGGCCTTGCCCTCCCGGTAGATCAGTCGCTCGATGCCATCCGAAAGGTGCAGGCAGACCTATGGACCTGAACACGACCACCTGGCGCAAGAGCAGCTACAGCGCTGGCACCGGAGGCGAGTGCGTGGAACTAGCATCCACCCCCGAAACCATTGCGATCCGAGACAGCAAGAACCCAGACGGCCCCAAGCTCCTGATTGGACGCGACGACTTCGCAGCCCTAGTGGCGACCCTCAAGCACTGACGTGAACACCAGCACCTGGCGCAAGAGCAGTCACAGCGGAGGCAACGGAGGCGAATGCGTCGAACTGGCCTCCGCCCCCGGACTCATCGCCATCCGCGACAGCAAGAACCCAGACGGCCCCAAACTCCTGATCGGACGCGACGACTTCGCAGACCTAGTGGCAACCCTCAAGCACTGACACTCCCCAACCAACACGGGAGCGCTATGGACGTGAACACCACCACTTGGCGCAAGAGCAGTCACAGCGGCAACACCGGAGGCGAATGCGTCGAACTGGCGTCCGCCCCCCGGACTCATCGCCATCCGCGACAGCAAGGACCCGGACGGGCCCAAGCTGTTGGTTGACCGGCACGAGTTCGCAGCCCTGGTGGCGTCCCTGAAGCACTGACGTTCTCCGACCGGCAGCATGGGAGCCCCGGCCCTTGGAATCTCCAGGGGCCGGGGCTCCCATTTTTCCGGCCGGTCGATTCGATGGTCCCGCTCGCCGAACTGCCGGACGGGGAACTTCTCCATTACCAACAACTCTCTCAGCCCTGTCCGTTCCGGACCGATCCGGCATAATGCGGGCGTGTCCCTTGACGCCATCGACGCTGTGGACTGGTCGGCGATTCCCAACCCAACAGGGCACGAGTGGGACGATCCTGAGTATGTGGCTCACGCACTGCGCCTGCTCACGATATCCACCACCGCACACCAAACAGGCGACGCGACAGCCCACCTCGCCGGCCGCGGCTTCATCAACGGCCACGCCGGGACGCTGTTCCCCGCAGCCTACGCAGCGACACCGATCCTGCTGGAACTCGTCGAACACGGCCAGCGGCCACGTATCAAAGACGCAGCCCTCGGTCTCCTGTTCGATGCACTGAACTTCGACCCATTCGCCGGCCACGACCGCGTGAACACGCCCTATGACACCGACGTCCCGCTCTGCTGCGCCATTGCGCGGCAAATCCGCAGCCGCCAGCGCGCTCTCCTCGCCTATGGCAATGAAGGCAAGTGGCTCTTGGCAGATGCAGGGCTCCATTGGCGACTGACCATCGAGGAGACCGAGCCCCAGTCCGACGGCATCCTGTCCGCACTCGCCGTCCTCGAAGGCGCACCCTTCCATACGCCGACCGAGGCCGAACTACACACCCCGCTGTTCCCGCAACCTGCTTCGACGGTACGTATCGACACCCTGACCGCCGACGCCTCCGGTGCCGCATTCATCCAACTCAGTCAAACGCCATCGGTCACCATGTCCACAGGCTCCGCTCTCTACCCAGCTGAATGCGGTTTCTGATGGGAGTACCTGCCGCATGATCTGCCACCCGCTCGGCGGTGTACTACTTCGCCCGGTGGCGCGATGACGGGCCGACCCCAGACGATTCATGTTCAGAAGAGCCGGGGCCGCAAACGCGGGATCGCCACCGGCAACCCGGGCGTGCACACCGCGTGGGTGGACGCGGAATTCGAGCCACTAGCGCGACACCCCGCCCCGGCCCGCAGCCCGGGTTCTGGCCGCCGGTGCGGCCGCGTGACCGGCCAGCCCCCCAC
>NZ_SMJX01000388.1 GCF_004348535.1 Actinomadura sp. KC216 | reverse complement strand
TCGCGACGACGACCTCGCCCCCGCCGAGCAGGCCGAGGTGCTCGACCTGGCCGCCGAGGTGAAGAAGGACCGGTTCCGGTTCCGGCCCCTCGAAGGCCCGCGGTCGGTGGCCGTCCTGTTCGACAAGCCGTCCACCCGGACCCGGCTGTCGTTCGCCGCCGGCATCGCCGAGCTGGGCGGCAACCCCCTCGTCATGGACGCCGGCACCAGCCAGCTCGGCCGCGGCGAGACCATCGCCGACACCGCCCGCGTTCTGGAACGCCAGGTCAGCGCCATCGTGTGGCGGACGGCCGGGCAGGAGCGCATCGAGGAGATGGCGGACGGCACCACCGTCCCGGTCGTCAACGCCCTCACCGACGAGTTCCACCCCTGCCAGATCCTCGCCGACCTGCAGACCGTGCGGGAGGCGAAGGGCGACGACCTCGCCGGGGTCGCCCTCGCCTACTTCGGCGACGGCGCCAACAACATGGCCCACTCCTACCTGCTGGGCTGCGCCACCGCCGGGATGCACGTCCGCGTCGGCGCGCCCGCGTCCCAGCCCCCGGACCCCGCCGTCGTGGCCCGCGCCGCCGAGATCGCCGCCGCGACCGGCGGGTCGGTGACCGTCACCGACGACGCCGCGAAGGCCGCCGCCGGAGCCGACGTCCTCGCCACCGACACCTGGGTCTCCATGGGCCAGGACGGCAAGGACACCTCCCTCTACGAGCCGTACTCCGTCACCGACGACCTGCTCTCCCTCGCCGACCCGGACGCGATCGTCCTGCACTGCCTGCCCGCCTACCGCGGCAAGGAGATCGCCGCGTCCGTCCTCGACGGCCCCCAGAGCCGCGTCTGGGACGAGGCCGAGAACCGCCTGCACGCCCAGAAGGCGCTGCTCATCTGGCTGCTGGAGCGCTCGCGGTGACCACCCCCATGACCAAGGCCGCCCGGCACGCCCGGGTGATCGAGCTGCTGACCCGGCATCCCGTCCACTCGCAGGGCGAGCTCGCCAAGCTCCTCGGCGACGAGGGCGTCGAGGTCACCCAGGCCACGCTGTCGCGGGACCTGGTGGAGATCGGCGCGGTGCGGCTGCGCGCCGACGACGGCAGCCTGATCTACGCCGTCCCCGGGGAGGGCGGCGAGCGGATCCGGCGGGCCCGCACCGGCTCCGCCGAGACCTTCACCGGACGGCTCTCCCGGCTCGCCGCGGAGCTGCTCGTCTCGGCCGAGGCGTCGGCGAACCTGGTCATGGTGCGGACCCCGCCCGGGGCCGCGCAGTACCTGGCCTCGGCGATCGACCACGCCGAATGGCCGTCCATCCTCGGCACCGTCGCGGGCGACGACTCGATCCTCGTCATCGCCCGCGACCCGACCGGCGGGGACGACGTCGCGCAGGCGCTCCTGCGGCTGACCGACGGACGCGAGCGACGAAGCTAGGGCCGCCCGCGGCCCCGTCCCAGCCCGCACCACCTGAAACCTCACACACTTCGCATACTTCGCACAGGAGAGAACGATCATGAGCGAGCGCGTCGTACTCGCGTACTCCGGGGGACTGGACACCTCCGTCGCCATCCCGTACCTCGCCGAGCAGACCGGCGGCGACGTCATCGCGGTGGCCGTCGACGTCGGCCAGGGCGGCGAGGACCTCGACGCCATCCGCAAGCGGGCCCTCGCCTGCGGCGCGGCCGAGGCCGTCGTCGTGGACGCCAGGGAGGAGTTCGCCGCGGACTTCTGCGTCCCCGCCATGCAGGCCAACGCCCTCTACATGGACCGCTACCCGCTGGTGTCCGCCCTGTCCCGGCCGCTGATCGTCAAGCACCTCGTCTCGGCCGCCGAGGAGTTCGGCGGGACGACGGTGTCGCACGGCTGCACCGGCAAGGGCAACGACCAGGTCCGGTTCGAGGCGGGCCTGTCCGCGCTCAACCCCGACCTGAAGGTCATCGCGCCCGCCCGCGACTTCGCCTGGACGCGCGACAAGGCGATCGCGTTCGCCGAGGAGAAGGGCCTGCCGATCGACGTGTCGGCCAAGTCGCCGTACTCCATCGACCAGAACCTGTGGGGGCGCGCCGTCGAGACCGGGTTCCTGGAGGACATCTGGAACGGCCCCATCGAGGACGTCTACGACTACACCTCCGACCCCGCCGAGCCGCGCGAGGCCGACGAGGTCGTCATCACGTTCGCCTCCGGCGTGCCCGTCGCGCTGGACGGCCGCGCGCTCACCCCGTACGAGATCATCGCCGAGCTGAACCGCCGCGCCGGGGCGCAGGGCGTCGGCCGGATCGACATGGTCGAGGACCGGCTCGTCGGCATCAAGAGCCGCGAGGTCTACGAGGCGCCCGCCGCGATCGCGCTGATCGCCGCGCACATGGAGCTGGAGAACGTCACCGTCGAGCGCGACCTCGCCCGCTTCAAGCGGTCCGTCGACCAGCGGTGGGGCGAGCTCGTCTACGACGGCCTGTGGTTCTCGCCGCTGAAGGACTCCCTGGACGCGTTCATCGCCGACGCGCAGAAGCACGTGTCCGGCGACGTCCGGCTGACCCTGCACGCCGGCCGCGCCGTCGTGACCGGCCGGCGCAGCGGCGCGTCCCTCTACGACTACGACCTCGCCACCTACGACACCGGCGACGCGTTCGACCAGAGCCTCGCCAAGGGCTTCGTCGAGCTGTGGAGCCTGCCCAGCAAGATCGCCGCCAAGCGCGACCGGAACGCCTGACCGGGACGTTCGACCAGGCCGCCCGGCCAGGCTGTTCTACCAAGCCGCCTGCCCGGGCCGTCTGACCGCACGAGCAGGGACGCGCCCGCCTCCGGCACGGGTTTCCCCGTACCCTATGGCGGACGCCGCGTCACCGCGCTGGGGGCGCCGTGACCACGGCGTCCCCACGTCGTGCTGCCATGCCCGGACGTGGTGAGATTGACACGGCAACGTGAGATGTGACGGCAACGTTCGTCCAGCGGCGGGAAGAAGAGGATTTTCGTGACGAAGGCACCGACGCGCCTGTGGGGCGGCCGATTCGAGGGCGGCCCGTCGGACGCGCTCGCGCGGCTCTCGGTGAGCGTCCAGTTCGACTGGCGGCTCGCCCCCTACGACCTGATGGGCTCGCGCGCGCACGCCCGCGTCCTCAACCGGGCGGGGCTGCTGACCGACGACGAGCTCGACCGCATGATCGGTGCCCTGGACGACCTTGAGGAGGCGTGCCGCACCGGCGAGTTCCGCCCCACGGTCGCCGACGAGGACGTCCACACCGCCCTCGAACGCGGCCTCCTGGAACGGCTCGGCGCGCTCGGCGGCAAGCTCCGCGCGGGCCGCAGCCGCAACGACCAGGTCGCCACCGACCTGCGCCTCTACCTGCGCGACCACGCCCGCCAGATCGTCTCCCGCCTCGTGGAGCTGGAGACGGCGCTGATCGCGCAGGCCGAGCACAACCTCGGCGTCGCCGCACCCGGCATGACGCACCTGCAGCACGCGCAGCCCGTGCTGTTCTCCCACCAGCTCCTCGCGCACGTCCAGCCGCTCACCCGCGACATCGCCCGCCTCCGCGACTGGGACAAGCGCGCCGCGATCTCCCCGCTCGGCTCCGGCGCGCTCGCCGGGTCGTCCCTGCCGCTCGACCCGCAGGCCACCGCCGCCGAGCTCGGTTTCGACGCCGCCGCGCCCAACTCCATGGACGCCGTCGCCGACCGCGACTTCGTCGCCGAGTTCCTCTTCGCCGCCGCGCTCATCGGCGTCCACCTGTCGCGCCTCGGCGAGGAGATCTGCCTCTGGGCGTCGCAGGAGTTCCGCTGGATCGAGATGGACGACACCTACGCCACCGGGTCGTCGATCATGCCGCAGAAGAAGAACCCCGACGTCGCCGAGCTCGCCCGCGGCAAGGCCGGCCGCCTCATCGGCCACCTCGTCGGCCTGCTCACCACCCTCAAGGGCCTCCCGCTCACCTACAACCGCGACCTCCAGGAGGACAAGGAGGGCGCGTTCGACGCCGTCGAGACGCTGCTGCTCGTCCTGCCCGCCATGTCCGGGCTGATCGCGACCATGCGGGTCAACACCGAACGCCTGGAGGCCCTCGCCCCGGACGGCTTCGCCCTCGCCACCGACCTCGCCGAGCTCCTCGTCCGGCGCGGCACCGCGTTCCGCGACGCGCACGAGGTCGTCGGGCACCTCGTCGTCTGGTGCCAGGTCAACGACAAGGACTTCGACGACCTCACCGACGCCGAGCTCGCCAAGGTGTCGCCGCACCTGACGCCGGACGTCCGCGAGGTCCTGAACGTCCAGGGGGCCCTCGCCTCCCGGAAGGCGTACGGGGGGACGGCGCCCGACCGCGTCCGCGAGCAGCTCGCCGCGCTCCGCGCGCTCGTCAACGACCACGCCGCCTGGGCCGCCGACTCCGACGGGTGAGGCGATGAACGGAGCGTTGCTGCCCCGCGACTTCTTCGACCGCCCCGTCGAGGAGGTCGCGCCCTCCCTGCTCGGGCACGTGCTCAGCCACCGCGCGCCCGGCGGCGGCGAGGTCGCGGTCAGGCTCACCGAGGTCGAGGCGTACGCCGGCCCCCTCGACCCCGCCTCCCACGCCTACCGCGGCCGGACGCCCCGCAACGCCGTCATGTTCGGGCCGCCCGGCCACGCCTACGTCTACTTCACCTACGGCATGCACTTCTGCATGAACCTCGTGTGCGGCCCGGACGGGACGTCCATGGCGGTCCTGCTCCGCGCCGGGGAGATCGTCGCGGGGGAGGACGTGGCGCGCGCCCGCCGCCCGCGCTCGTCCGTCCGCGACCTCGCCCGCGGCCCCGCGCGGCTCTGCCAGGCGCTCGGCATCGCCCGCGAGCAGAACGGCCTGGACGTCTGCGCGCCCGGCGGCCCGCTCACCGTCCACGCCGGCGACCCCGCCGACCCCGCGCTGATCCGCAACGGCCCGCGCACCGGCGTGAACGGCGCCAAAGAGGTGCCGTGGCGCTTCTGGATCGACGGCGACCCGACCGTCTCGCCCTACCGGGCCCACGTCCCGAGGCAACGCAAGAAGATCACCGCCGCCGACTGACCCGGCGATCGCGGCCCGCTGAATATCGTTAGCGTGACACCCGCCCGCCCAGGCACCCTGGTGGGCACACGGAACGCAAGCCGGAACGAGGAGACCGTGACCGACATCCTGGACGATCTCGCGTGGCGCGACCTGATCGCGCAGTCCACCGACCTGGACGAACTGCGGGCCCTGCTCGCCGCGGGACCGGTCACGCTCTATTGCGGTTTCGACCCGACGGCCCCCTCGCTGCACCTCGGCAACCTGATCCAGATCCTCACGCTGCGCCGCTTCCAGCTCGCCGGGCACCGGCCCATCGGGCTCGTCGGCGGCGCCACCGGCCTGATCGGCGACCCGAGCGGCAAGAGCACCGAACGCGTCCTGAACTCCGAGGAGACCGTCGCGGGCTGGGTCGAGCGCATCCGCGGCCAGGTGTCGAAGTTCCTCGACTTCGGCGACGGCCCCACCGCGGCGACCATGGTCAGCAACCTCGACTGGACGGGCCCCATGTCCGCCATCGAGTTCCTCCGCGACATCGGCAAGCACTTCCCGGTCAACCGGATGCTGGCCCGCGAGACCGTCAAGGCCCGGCTCGACACCACCGGCATGAGCTACACCGAGTTCAGCTACGTGCTGCTCCAGTCGATGGACTTCCTGGAGCTGTACCGGCGGTACGGGTGCCGGCTCCAGACGGGCGGCAGCGACCAGTGGGGCAACCTCACCGCCGGCGTCGACCTCATCCGCCGCGTCGAGGGCGGCGGTGCCCACGCGCTGACCACGCCGCTGCTCACCAAGGCGGACGGGTCCAAGTTCGGCAAGACGGCCGGCGGCGAGACCTACTGGCTCGACCCAGAGCTGACCTCGCCGTACGCCTTCTACCAGTTCTGGTTCAACGCCGACGACCGGGACGTGGGGAACTACCTGAAGGTCTTCAGCTTCCGCTCCCACGAGGAGATCGACGATCTCCTCAAGCAGGGGGCGGACCGTCCCGCCGCCAGGGCCCCGCAGCGGGCGCTCGCCGAGGAGATGACCACGCTCGTCCACAGCGCGGACGAGACCGCCCGCGTCATCGCCGCCTCACGCGCCCTGTTCGGCCAGGGCGCCCTGGAGGAGCTGGACGAACGCACGCTTAGGGCCGCGCTCGCCGAAGTGCCGCGCGCCGAGGTGCCCCCGGGCGAACTGCCGTCCGTCGTCGACCTGCTGGCGGCCTCCGGGCTGTGCAAGAGCAAGTCCGAGGCGCGGCGGGCGATCGCCCAGGGCGGGGCCTACCTCAACAACGCCAAGGTCGAGTCGGAAGACGCCGTGCCGGCCGCGTCGGACCTGCTCCACGGACGCTTCCTCGTCCTGCGGCGCGGAAAGCGCAACGTGGGCGGCGTTGAGGTGACCGCGTCCTGAACCCCGTCTGTGACCGCCCGTCCGGAGTCTCTCCGGGCGGGCGGTCGCCATGTCGAGGGCAATCTTCGGCAAAAACACGTCACAGTGCGGTTACGAGGACCCGTCGCCGGGCATGATGAAGGTCTTGAAAACCGTACTTGAACTGGGGTTTCACGCCGCGCGAGCTCGATTTGACGCCCCTCGCGGCGGGACCTAATGTTCTACACGCCCCACGGGGGAGCGGGACGCTGGCAAGCGGCCCGGCCTCGCGGGGAACCCTCAACGAGCCGACCGGGTCGCGATGTGCGCTGCCCAGAAAACGGACGTAAGGGTCCGAACCACCCAGACTTTGACAAACAGGGCGGATCGGGTAGTCTAGAAGGGTTGCCTCGGAGCGGGAAACGCGAAAGCGAATCCAGCGCGGTGGGTGTCCGTTTCTTGAGAACTCAACAGCGTGTTAAAAGCCAGTGCCTTTATACGGCCCGCCCCTTTTTTGGGGGGTTGGGTCGTCCCCGTGGCCGTCCTTTGGGGCGGTCAGGGATTTCTTTGAGGCAGTGCAGCCCTTTTTGGGGTTGTGATGCTGGGATTGTTTCCGAGGTTTGGCCGGTGTGGAGGTTCGCCCCTTCGTGCTGGTCGTGTGGCCTTAATGGAGAGTTTGATCCTGGCTCAGGACGAACGCTGGCGGCGTGCTTAACACATGCAAGTCGAGCGGAAAGGCCCCT
>NZ_SMJX01000387.1 GCF_004348535.1 Actinomadura sp. KC216 | reverse complement strand
GGTCTGCTTCGCGCCGCCCGCCGACGCCACCCCTCCCGACTCGCCGTCGTCGCCGCACCCGGTCAGCGCCAGGGTGAGCGCGAGCGGCAGCGCCGCCAGTATCCGCAGTCGCATGTCGCGTTCTCCTCGTCTCGGCGGCCGGATCGGTTCCGGCCGGCGATGAGCGATGCAACCCGTCCGCGCGTTTCCCCTCCGTTTCCCCGATCCGGCCTGCTCGTCCCTCCGCGATCACTAACGGAAACGAAACAGCCGGTAAGGCAGCATCACGGGCGGAACAGGTGTGGAAGGGGGGCCCATGCGGGTGCTGGTGGTGGAGGACGAGCGGCTTCTCGCCGACGCGATCGCCGAATGGCTGCGGGACGACGCGCACGCCGTCGACCTCGCCTACGACGGCGCGGCGGCCCTGGAGCGCGTCGGCGTCAACGACTACGACGTGGTCGTCCTGGACCGCGACCTCCCGCTCGTGCACGGCGACGACGTCTGCCGCGCGATCGTGGACGGCGAGGGCACGGCGCGGGTCCTGATGCTGACGGCCGCCGCGGAGATCACCGACCGGGTCGACGGCCTCGGGCTCGGCGCGGACGACTACCTGACCAAGCCGTTCGCGTTCCCCGAACTGGCCGCCCGCGTCCGCGCCCTGGCCCGCCGGTGCCGTCCCGCCGCGCCGCCGACGCTGCGCCGCGCGGGCATCACCCTCGACCCGGCGCGCCGCGAGGTGTTCCGGGACGGCCGCTACGTCCCGCTCGCGAAGAAGGAGTTCGCCGTCCTCACCGAGCTGCTCCTCGCGGACGGCGCCGTCGTCTCCGCCGAGCGGCTGCTGGAGAAGGCGTGGGACGAGCACGCCGACCCGTTCACCGGGGCCGTGCGGCTCACCGTCCTGAAGCTGCGCCGCAAGCTCGCCGACCCGCCCGTCGTCGAGACCGTCAAGGGAGCGGGGTACCGGATCCCATGAGGCTGTCGCTGCGCGCCCGCCTGACCCTCACCTACGGCGGCCTGTTCCTCGTCGCCGGGGTGGTGCTCCTCGGCGTCACCTACGCGCTGTTCAACCAGGACCTGTCCCGGTCGGGCACGAAGATCCTCACCGCCCGGACGAGCCAGCTCCCACCGGCGAGCCCCACCGCCACGCCCACGCCCACGCGGACGGAGCCGCAGAACCGCGTCTTCGGCGACGACCCCGCGCTGATGGGCGAGGCGGAGCGGCTGGCGAGGAAGCAGCGCGAGGAGCTGCACGACGCGGCCGTCGCCTCCCTCATCACGCAGGGGTCGATCGCGCTCGGCGTCGTCGGCGGGGCCGCGGCCGCGTTCGGCTGGCTGATCGCCGGACGGGTCCTCGCCCCGCTGCACCGCGTCACCGAGACCGCCCGCCGCATCGCCGGGTCGCCCGCCGCCGACCGCGTCCTGCACGAGCGCATCGCCCTCGAAGGCCCGCGCGACGAGGTCAAGGAGCTCGCCGACACCTTCGACACGATGGTCGAGCGGCTCGACCGGTCCTTCGACGGGCAGCGCCGCTTCGTCGCCAACGCCTCGCACGAGCTGCGCACCCCGCTCACGCTGGGCCGCGCGCTGGTCGAGGTGGCGATGCACCGCGAATCGGCGTCCCCGGACGTGCTCCAGCTCGGCGAGACGCTCCTGCAGATCAACTCGCGGCACGAGCGCCTCATCACCGGCCTTCTCCTGCTCGCCCGCTCCGAGAACGCGATCACCGCCCGCGCGCCCGTCGACCTCGCGGACATCGTGGGGCACGTGACGACCCAGACCGCCCGGGAGGCCGAGGACGCGGGCGTCACCGTCGAGACCGACGCCGCCGAGGCCGTCACGACCGGCGACGCCCTGCTCCTCGAACGCGTGGTGCAGAACCTCCTGGAGAACGGCCTGCGCCACAACACCGGCGAATCCGGCTGGGTGAAGGTGGGGTGCCGCACGCGCGACGGCCACGCCGTCCTGGAGGTGTCGAACTCCGGGCCCACCGTCCCGCCCTACGAGATCCCGGCCCTGTTCGAGCCGTTCCGCCGCATGGACAGCGACCGCATCGTCACCGCGAAGGGCGCGGGGCTCGGCCTGTCGATCGTCCAGTCGATCGTCCGGGCGCACGGCGGCGACGTCACCGCGACCTCCCGCCGGTCCGGCGGCCTCCACATCACCGTCACCCTCCCCCTGGCCGCCGCCTGTCTCTAATAAGGCCATAGAGCCTTGTTATGACCTGCTGGCATTACCGAAATTCGGTGACGAATGAGACTTTTACTGCGTTCCCTTTGCCTCTCATGCGGGGTTCCCAGCCCGGAGTTCCCCCGGCACCGGTAGGGACCGCTCGATGCGCAGCATCCCCGCAGCGGCAGTGCACCGCTCCAGCCAGGGGATGACGGCGCACTCGCCCGCGTGAGGGGTGCACGGCATTGCCGGGAGAAAAGGCGGAAGCCAATGACAACGCGTACCCGTCCCGCCCGGGCGCGCAGGCGATTCGCGGTCGGCGCCGCGAGCGTGGCAGCGGCCACGCTTGCGATGTCGGGCAGCGTCGCCTCGGCAGGAGAACTGCAGATCACGCAGTTGGTCCAAGAGCAGAACCAGTGGTGCTGGGCCGCCAGCGGCCTGACGATCGCCAAGTTCCACGGGAAGGGCAACGTCAGCCAGAACGAGTTCTGCAACATGGCGCGGAACCTCCCCCAGGGCGGCCGCTGCCCGAACCAGCCCGGTTACCTGCAGTGGGACCAGACGGCCTTCCGGAAGCTCGGGCTCTCGGCCGGCGTCGTCACCGGGCCGCTGTCCTACCAGGCCGTGGTGACCGAGATCGACGCGAAGCGTCCGATCGAGACCGGCATCTACTGGACCGCCGGTGGCGGCCACGCCCAGGTGATCTACGGCTACAACGGCCAGACGCTCTCCTACGGCGACCCGTGGCCGTCCAGCCCCCGGTACGGGCAGATGAGCCACAGCAGCTACCGAAGCAACGGCCAGTTCCGCTGGGGCGAGGCCCTCTCGCAGGTTGGAGCCTGACATGCGCACTACTGCAAAGGTCACGGCCGCAACCCTGATCGGCGGCACCGTCCTGCTCGGCGGGAACGCGGCAATGGCCGCGGGACCGCCCTCGTCCGACGAGGCCGCGGCGGCCAAGGTCGCCGAGTCCCAGGCCACGAAGCAGTGGCTCGGGAGGTTCTTCGTCAACCTCGACCAGCACCAGAGCGGCAAGACGACGACGCAGAACGTCTCCAAGGCGGCGGCAGCGGCAAAGGCGCCGCAGCTGCAGGGCGACGTCCAGCGCGTCTACTCGCTGAACCCGGCGTTCGTGAAGGGCACGCCGAACGCTCCCGTCGCGACGTTCGTCTACATGGCGGTCGGCGCGAAGTCGGCGTCCGGGCAGCAGGCCACGGTGTGGCTGACGAAGTCCGGCAAGAACTGGGTCGCCTCGAACGTCATCTCCGGCAACGACGAGGCCGCCTACCCGGCGATGGCGGACGGCGGCACGGTGTTCACCGAGCCGCAGATCCGCGCCTGGTACCGGCTGAAGGACGGCCGCGTGACCGGCCTCAACGACGCGGCGAAGACGTCCGTCGGGCAGGGCGTCACGGTCGGGTCGTACCAGAAGCTCGTCAACCTCCGGTACGGCGACAAGCTCCCAGGGTCCGAGTATCAGCGGTCCGGCAAACTGGGCGGCTACTCGCCCACCACCGGCGTCGGTGACCGGGCGCCGGACAGGGGCCCGGCGCCCGCGCTGATGGCGCTCGGCGCCGGCGGCGCGGTGATCGCCGCCGCCGGCGTCGCCGCCGCGCTGCGCCGCCGCGGCAGCTACTAGCCGCCCGCCCGCGGGTTCCGGGAACCGCCCCCCTTTCCGGAACCCGCATCCCGTCCCGCGGCGACCGGTCCCGCCCGGACCGGTCCCGCGGTGACCGGGAGCCCGGGGTGCGCCTCGGGATGGTCGTCCCACCAGTCACGGAAAACGGGTTGAGCCCGGACGAGGTCCAGGTAGATGTCACTGAACACGACGCGCAGGCGTTCCGCCGCCTTCTCGGCCTCGGGACGCCACACCAGCACGACGCGCTGCACGATCGGATCGCCGGTGATGCGCCGGAACACGATCCCCTCGCGCGCGCTCGCGGACGGCTGGTACAGCCCGATGGCGCGTCCCGACCGGATGAGGGAGGAGGATATCTGCCAATCGCTCGACCAGAACCGCACCCGCGGCTGGAACCCGGCACCGGCGCAGACCCCGCGGACATAGGCGGGCCACGGCCCGTCGTCGAGCGGGTCGTCGAGCCAGTCCTGGTCGGCGAGGTCGGCGAGGTCGACGGTCTCGCACGCGGCCAGCGGGCTGGACGACGACACCCCGACGAGGATGGGCTCGCGGTCCACGATGACGAGCCGTTCGAGCTCGTCGCGCGCGTCGCGGGGCCGCGGGACGTGGTCGACCGGTTCCTGGAAGAGGCCGACGTCGAGGGCACCTGAGGCGAGGAGCGCCGGGATGCGCCCCCCGCCCTGGTCGACGCGCAGCTGCAGCCGTGACACCGGCGACAGCGCGCCGAGATGGTCGCTCAGCCGGGTCAGCGCCGGGCACGCCTGCACCCCGACGCGCAGCAGCGGCATCGCCGACGGGTCGCGGATCCGGTGCGCGAGGGCGGCGTTCAGGTCGTCGATGCTGGCCAGCGCCGCGCGGGCGCGGGTGGCGACCTCCGCCCCGACCGGCGTCGGCGTGACGCCCTCCGGCGACCGGACGAACAGCTGCACGCCCAGGTGGCTCTCGACGCGGCGCAGCATCGTGCTGACCGCGGGCTGGGTGAGGCCGAGCCGGGCCGCGGCCTTGCTGATGCTGCCGGTCGCGGCGATCGCTTCGATCATCCTGAGATGGTGGGGCCCGAGGTCCACGAACGCACTCCTGACCGTCATCGCCCCGTTGCCATGATCTTGCCGCATGGTAACCCCGGGATCGGTCCCGGCAGAATGGAAATGCGTGCCAACCGAATCGGGCGCCCTCGCCTCTAGTGGCCCCGCGCGGCCCGCCTGCGCTCCAGTTCCCGCAGCTCACGGGGGCTGATGCCGAACCGCTGCCGGAAGGCGTGGCTGAGCGCGCTCGCCGAGGAGAACCCGGTCGCGTGCGCCAGGTCGGTGATCGTGTGCCGGTCGAGCGGGTCGCGCAGCCGGTCCCGGACGAGCCGCAGCCGCTCCTCGCGGATCAGCTCGCGCGGTGTCGTCCCGGCGCGCTGCAGCGCGAGCTGGATCTGCCGCAGCGACCAGCCGAGGACCTTCGCCATCGCGGCGCCGGTGAGGCCCGGGTCGGTGGCGTGCTCGCGGACGTGCCGCCGCACGACCGCCTCCACCTCGGCGAGATGGCCGGGCGCGGGCGGCCGGTCCCGCTCGGCGGTGGCGAAGTCGGCGACGACGATGCAGAGCAGCTCGGTGATCCGGTCGCAGGCGGCGTCGAACTCCCGCGCGGTGAGCGTCTCGCGCTCCTCGCCGACCGCCCGGACCATGTCGGCGACGACCCGGCCGAGCCCGGCGGACAGGTCGAGGTCGGCGGCGAGCGGCGCGGCGGGTGCGGGCGCGCGGGGCAGCCGCCGGTCGACCTCGTGCGCGGGGATCGTCAGGACGAGGGCGCGGGCGGGCCGGTGCGGGACGAGCCGGACCGGCGCGGTCAGCGAGATGAGCCCGCCCGTCCCGGGCCGCAGGCGCGCTTCGGAACCGTCGCGGAGCAGGAGCATCTCGCCGTGCAGCGGCAGCAGGAAGCGGTAGTCGCCGTCGGGGGTGTTCCGTGTGGTGGTGCCGTCCGCCTGGCCGTGGCCGCCGCGGGTGCGGGCGGGCGTCCGGGTGTGGTCGGCGCGGTCCGACCGGTAGAGGACGAGCCGGTAGGCGGCACTGCTCTGGCGGACGGCTCCGCCGAGGAAGTCGTCCACGCAGGCTCCTCCGCCGATCCGTCCAGCGCTGGTGAGCGTATACGATCACCCGGCCCTTTATCAGGCGAATCCTGCGGAAGGTGACGCGGTTCGGACGCCGCGTGATCATGGGGATGCGTGCGGCGCAAGTTTCCTTGCGCGCATGCACAAGCGCGCACGTGCATTTCCGCCTTACGGTGCCGAAACCGCGGCGTATCGGCACCCGCCCGGAACCCACCCCACCCGGCCATGAGGCGGCCTGCGCGTCTGCCTCGCCCGAAGTGTGCACCGAGGATCTGATGCAGACATTCCTCTTGGCGACGGCGTTCGTCATCGTGGCCGGCGCGGGTGTCGCCGCCGCGATGCTGCTGGTCCGCGAGCGGCGGGAGGCCGCCGAGCTCCGCACGCGCAACGCCGCGCTGGCCCGCGGCGTCGACCTGCGCGAGCGGGAGCTGCGGCACCTGGTGGACGTCCGGCTGCCGGAGCTGATGGAGTCGCTGACGAACCCCGACATGGACGTCGCCGGGCCCCTGTACGACCTGACGCGCGAGGCGCCCGCCTACGACAAGGCATTGCACACCGTGATGGAGCTGTTCGCCGGGGCCGCCGAAGGCGTCCGGGAGCGCTCCGACCAGTCCGCGAAGGCGACGCTGCGCGCGATGATGCGCACCGTGCAGAGCCTCGCGAACGAGCAACAGCTCGCCATCTCCGCCATGCAGGAGCGCCACGACGACCCGGATGTGCTGGAGGGCCTGCTCCGCATCGACCACATGAACGCGCAGCTCGGGCGGCGCGCGCAGGCCACGGCGGTGCTGTGCGGGTCGTGGCCGGGGCAGCAGCGGTCGGCGTCCTCGCTGAGCGACGTGGTCCGCGGCGCGACCTCCCGCATCCGCGACTACCTGCGCGTCAACCTGGAGGGGACGATCGGCGGCGCGGTGACGAGCCGGGCCGTGGAACCGGTCGTGCTGACGCTGGCGGAGCTGCTCGACAACGCGGCGCGGCACTCGCGTCCCGACACGACCGTCGAGGTCAACTTCCGGTCCACGCACAACGGCGTCGCGATCATGATCGACGACGCGGGCGTGGCGATGGACGCCGAGGAGCTGCAGCGCGCGGCGGAGTTGCTGTCCGGCGAGACGTCGGTGGACGTCCACCGGCTCGGCGACCCGCCGCAGATCGGGTTCGCGGTGGCGGGCGTCCTCGCCGCCCGCTACGGGTTCCGCGTGTCGGTCGACTCCCGCTCCCCCTACGGCGGCGTCCGGGCCGTGGTGTTCTTGCCGAGCGCGCTGCTGACC
>NZ_SMJX01000386.1 GCF_004348535.1 Actinomadura sp. KC216 | reverse complement strand
GGTCAGGGGAGGGGGACGGTGCTGGAGAAGACCTCGTCGCGCGTCTCCCGGAGTGCCTGCTGAAGCGCCCCGGCCAGGACCGGGTTGCCCTGGACGGTGCTGAGCCGCACCTTGGGCCGCGGGATCGTCAGGCTGTGCAGGTGCTGTTCGACGCGCGCGCGGAGCGGTTCCCCTCCGGCGCGCAGGACGTCGCCGGTGAGGACGACGAGGGCGGGGTCGACGATGGCCACGACGGTGGCCAGGGTGACGCCGAGCCGGCTCGCCAGCTCGGTGAGGGCCCGCTCGGCGCGGGCCCCCGCGTCGGACGCGGTGCGCGTCCCGGACGCCGCGGCGCACACGTCGCCGGCGACGCGGCCGAGCGCGGTCGCGGCGTCGCGGCCCCGGAACCCGTGCTCGCGCATCAGCTTCAGCACGGCCGCGCCGCCGGTCAGGCTGTGCACGCCGCCGGTGTGGGTGCGGCGCACGTCCCGCATCAGCGGCGCGCCGACCGCCGGCATGTAGCCGATCTCGCCCGCGCCGCCCGTCGCGCCGCGGTGCAGCGTCCCGTTCAGCACGACGGCCATGCCGACGCCGTCGGCGACCCACAGCAGCACGAAGTCGCCGGTCCCGGCGGCCTCGCCGTCCGCGCGCTCGGCGAGGGCGGCGAGGTTCACGTCGTTCTCGATCGCGATCCGCACGCCGAGCCCGTCGCTCAGCGTCGCGACCAGGTCCGGGATGTGCCAGCCGGGGATGTGGGAGGCGTACCCGAGCCGCCCGGTCGCCGGGTCGACGGCGCCCTGGATGCCGATGACGGCGCGGCCGAGGCCCGCGCGGGTCAGGCCCGCCGCGGCGGTCGCGCCGTCGAGCGCGGCGGCCATCCGGGCGACGACGTCCACGCCGGTGCGGTCGGGCGTCGGCAGCGTGTACTCCCCGACGACCGTCCCGGCGAGGTCGGCGACGCTGACCCGGATCCGCGCCGGGGTGACGTCGGCGCCCGCCACGTGCGCGGCGGCCCCGTTGATCCGGTACAGCTCGGCGGTGCGTCCCGGCAGGCCCTCCCGGATCCCGTCCCGGACGACGAGCCCGGCCTCCTCCAGCCGCGCCAGCAGCTGCGAGGCGGTCGGCTTGGAGATGCCGGTGAGGTCGGAGATCTGCGGCCGGGTCAGCGGCCCCCGGTCCAGCAGCGCCTCCAGCGCCGCGCGGTCGTTGATCGCCCGCAGCAGGCTGGGCGTCCCGGGGACGGGCGTGGACACGGCGGCGCCTCCGCGTACGGGTGTCGTGCGGTTCGGGTTAAGAAGGTTTCCTAACTTGGAGGAGAAAGTAAGGACTCTTAACGATCACGTCAAGACCCGGGCCGGACCCGGACTATCGCGGCGGAGCGGGGCGCTCAGGGCGCGGTGACGATGAAGCTGGAGTTGCCGAAGCCGACCTCGTCGCCGGGCCGGACGCGGGCCGGGCCGGTCAGCCGCCACCCGTTCACCCGGGTGCCGTTCATCGAGCCGAGGTCGGAGATCATCCAGCCCTCGTCGGCGCGGTAGATCTCGGCGTGGAACCGCGAGACGGTCAGGTCGGTGAGGA
This sequence comes from Actinomadura sp. KC216, assembly GCF_004348535.1. GTDB lineage: Bacteria > Actinomycetota > Actinomycetes > Streptosporangiales > Streptosporangiaceae > Spirillospora. Next base: position 5,673 of record NZ_SMJX01000386.1, on the reverse strand, counting down.
TGAACTGGCAGCCGGGCGCGCGGCCGACGACGATGCGTTTCAGATCGCTCGGCGGCAGCACGAACCGCGGTAGCCGCGGCGCCCGCCACGCCGCCTCGATCCGCGCGGTCACCTGCGACACCGACGACACGATGCCGGTCAGCCGGTTGAGGACGCGGTTGCCGGACGGCAGGTCGTGCACGATGTCGGCCAGCTCGGCCTGGCTGCGGGCCTGCAGCACCTGGTCGACGCGGCGCTCGAACGTCTCGTTCGACATCCGGCCCTCGGCCACGCGGTCGCTGAGGACCCGCAGCACCCGGTCACGTTCCATGTCGGACGCTCTCACCGGGAATGAGGGCTGACCGTCCATAGCGTGAGTATCCAGTCCCCATCGTCGGCTGTCCAGAAACGGCTTTCGGATGAGGACGGGGGACAGACCTTCGCCCGCCCTCCCCCGTTTCGATGCCGCGAACGCCGCGGAGGTTCGCGGCGGGTTCACCCGGTCCGCCCGGGTCTGCGGGGTCAGCGCGACAGCAGATCGCGGGCGATGTGGGTGACCTGGATCTCGTCGGTCCCGGCGTAGATCTGGAACGACTTCGCGTCGCGGGCGAGCTGCTCGACGCGGTACTCGCTCATGTAGCCGTTGCCGCCGAACAGCTGCACCGCCTCCTGCGCCACCTCGCTCGCGGCCTGCGCCGAGTACAGCTTCATCGCCGACGCCTCGGCGAGGGTCGGGGCGCGCCCGGCGCGCTGCATCTCGATGTGCCGGAACACCAGGTTCTGCACGTTGAGCCGCGCGACCTCCATCTTGGCGAGCTTGAGCTGGATGAGCTGGAAGTCGCCGATCTTCTGCCCCCACAGCTCGCGGGTCCTGGCGTACTCGACCGACAGTTTCAGGCACTCCTCGATGACGCCGAGGGCCATGGCGGCGACGCCCGCGCGCTCGGTGACGAAGTTCTGCTTCGCCGACTCCTTGCCGCTCCCTCCGCCCGCGGCGAGGAGCCGGTCGGCGCCCGCGCGGACGTCGTTGAGGAACAGCTCGCCGGTGGGGGAGGAGTGCAGGCCCATCTTCCGCAGCGGCCCGCTCTGCTCCAGCCCCGGCATGCCCTTGTCCAGGACGAACGTGAGGATCTCCCGGTCGCGGGCGTCCCGCCCGTCATCGAGCTTCGCGTAGAAGACGATGGTGTCGGCGTAGGGGCCGTTGGTGATGAAGGTCTTGCTGCCGTTGAGGACGTACTCGTCGCCGACCTTCTTCGCGGTCGACTGCATGCCGCCGAACGCGTCCGATCCGGAGTTCGGCTCGGTGATCGCCCAGGCGCCGATCCTCTCCATGGTGAGCAGCGGCAGCGCCCAGCGCTCCCGCTGCTCCGGCGTCCCGCGCTTCATGATCGTCCCGGCGGCGAGGCCGAGCCCGACGCCCATCGCCGACACCAGTCCGGGCGCGACCCTGCACAGCTCGATGACCGGGATCATCGTCATCGCCGCGTTCCCGCCGCGCGGCCGGTCGTCCCCCTCCTTCTCCTCCTTCCGCGAGTGGAAGGAGGAGCGGGCCAGCTCGTCCATGCCGAAGGTCTTGTAGAGGCCGCGGAGCAGGTCGTAGGGCGGCAGTTCGCCCGACTCCAGCGCGTCCAGGTTCGGCCGGACCTCGGCGTCGATCCAGCCGCGCACCGCGTCCCGGATCATCAGGTCTTCGTCGGACCACTCGATCATGCTCGCCTCGTCCCTCCGCTGCCGACGGTCACGGGGACCATCCTCGCAGACGGCGAAAGCGAGCGCTTACTCGGGGAGCGTGACGACGTCGGCGAGGACGCCGCCCTCCGGCGTGAGCCGCTCCGGCGACGGGCTGTCGTAGACCACCAGGACGCGGGTGCCGGGCCCCTCGTCCAGGACCGCGATGCCCTCGGCGTGGTCGTCGCCGTCGCCGTAGGGGAGGTCGCCCACCACCTCCAGCTCGTCGGCCGTGACGACCTCGGCGGCGTCGGCCTTCACCGCGTTCCGCCACCGCACGACCCGCACCGGACCGTCCAGGTCCATGCTGGGGCCGGTCAGGACGAGCAGGTCGTCGCCGTGCGGGCACAGGTCCCGGATGCCGAGGCCGCGCAGGTCGAGGAAGTGCGTCCGGTACAGCTCGCCGCCGTCGTCGAGGGGGAGCGCGCGCAGCCGCCGCGGGTCGCGCGGGTGGTCGCCCGGGCGGATCTCCACCAGCACCGCCCAGCCGCGCAGCACCGGCCCGCGGAACCCGATGTAGAGGCGGTCGCCGTGCGAGGCGACGCCCTCGATGTCGATGCCGTTGTCCTTGCTGGGGATGGACAGGAACGGCGCGAGGTGCGGGTCGCCGGCCAGCAGGTCGGTGAGGGAGTCCTTGTCGAGGCCGAGCACGGCGGCGGTGCGGCCGCCGTCCTCGCGGACGACGGAGGGCAGCCCGTCGTCGCCGGTCACCAGGGGGAGCCGCACGAGGATGAAGCGGTTGTCCTCGCGGACGACGGTGGCGAGGCGCTTGCGCGACTTCGCGTCGCTCTGCCCCGCCTTGATCTTCTTGCGCTTGAGGCTGTGCGAGCCGACCGCCCAGAGCCAGCCGTTGGAGCGGGCCAGCCCCTCGATGTCGGCCTCCTCGCCCGGGCCCGCCGGCAGCGGGACGAGATCGGCGAGCGCGATCGTGGCCTGCCCCTCGTAGCCGGTGACGCGCCCGTCGCCGTCGAGCGAGGCGGTGAGCCGCTCGATGGTGGCGGTCTCGTCGCCCGCCACCCAGAGGCAGCGGCCGTCCTGGCGGACGGCGGACAGGTTGGTGTGCGTCTCGGCCTCGCGGCTCTCCTGCGCGAAGCGCAGTTCCACCCGGCGTTCCACGATCATTCCGGCATGTTCCCACATCACGGGCCCCACAGGACGTCCAGACGGGGCGGCTTGCGGAAGACGAGGCCGTGCGGCCGGGACGGGCGGGACGGATCGAGCCGCAGCCCGGGAAGCCGGTCCAGCAGCGCGGTGAGCGCGGTCAGGGCCTCCAGCCGGGCGAGGTGGGCGCCGAAGCAGAAGTGCGGGCCGTGCGCGAACGCGAGATGTTCGGCGGCGTTGGCGCGCCGCACGTCGTAGCGGTCGGGGTCGGCGAACACGGCCGGGTCGCGGTTGGCGCCGGCGAGCGACACCCGGACGAGGTCGCCCGGGCGGATCTCCGTCCCGCCGATCTCGGCGTCGCGGGCGGCGTATCGGTCGACGACGGACGCCGACGGCTCCAGCCGCAGCGACTCCTCGATCGCGGCGGGCAGCAGATCCCGGTCGTCCAGGACGAGCTTCAGCTGGCGGGGGTGCCCGAGCAGATGCAGGGCGGCGTTGGCGATCATGCCCTCGGTGGTGTCGATGCCGCCGAACATCAGGATCGCGGCGTTCGCGACGACCTCGGCCGTCGTCAGGCCCGCCTCGTCGCGGGCGGCCTCGGCCAGCAGCGACCCCGGACGGGACGCGCCGATCGCCTCCTGCACCGCCTCGGTGAGCAGCCGGTAGGCGCCCCCCGCCGCGGCCGGCGCGGCGCCGCCCGCCGTGATCGCCGAGACGGCCTCGACGAACGCGCCGTACCAGGACCGGACGGTCGCCGCGTCCACGCCCTCCAGCCCGAGGGCCTCGGCGACGACGGCGACGGCCAGCGGCCCGGCCAGCTCGCCGCGCAGCTCGGCCCGGCCCGCCGGGGCGAGCCCGCCGACCAGCCGCGCGGTCTCGGCCTCGACGAACGCGGTGAACCGCTCGCGGGTCCTGGCGGGGCGGAACGGGCGGGCGAACGGGTCGCGGTGGCGGGTGTGGACGGGCCCGTCCAGCGACAGCATGCTCGGCCCGACGACCTGCGCGGTGGAGAAGCGCGGGTCGTCCACGGTGAACGCCGCCGCGTCGCGCATCACGCGCAGCGCCAGGTCGCGGGAGGTCACCAGCCAGCCGCCGAGCGCCGGCAGCCAGGAGACCGGCTCGCGCTCGCGCAGCCGGGCCAGGTGGGGGTGCGGGTCGTCCTCCAGGTCGGCGGCCGTGACGGCCGCGCCGAGCGGGAACCGGCAGGTCAGGTTGGAGTCGGAGGAGGTCGTCACCCGTCCGAGCATAGGCGGAACCGCTATTGATCTACAACGTAAAGGCGCCGGGCGGGAACGCTCCAGCGAGAGCGCGGCTTAGGCGGCCTTCACCTACCGCCGCCACCACTCACGGCCCCGCTCCGGCAGCGTGTAGATCGGGTCGTGGTACTCGTACCGCCTGGTCAGCGCGTCCGGGTCGGACGCCTCAAGGCCCGTGCGGTAGTTCTTCGTCCAGTAGGAGATCCCGCGCTCGCGGTCGTAGTCGGCGAGCTGGTGCACCCAGCGCTTGCCGACGTAGGGGACGTCGCACACGATCCGCGGGGTGGCGAAGCCGGGCAGGTAGCCCATGATGGCGTGCTGGAGCTCCTGCGCCTCCCACACCGCGAGCCGCCAGTGCTCGCTCGCCGGGATCATGTCGCACATGTACAGGTAGTACGGCATGATCGCGGCCTCGTCGAGCAGCGCGAACGACAGGTCGAGCAGCGCGGCGGGGGAGTCGTTGACCCCGCGCAGCAGGACGCCCTGGTTGCGGACGTCGCGGATCCCGGTGTCGAGCATCGCGCGGGCTGCCTTGGCGACGAGCGGCGTCACCGACTGCGCGGCGTTGACGTGGGTGTGGATCGCGATCTGGACGCCGCGCTCGTGCGCCGTCGCGGCGAGGCGCTCCATGCCGGCGCGGACGTCGTCCTGGAGCCAGTGCTGCGGCAGGCCCATGAGCGCCTTGCTGGCCAGGCGGATGTCGCGGATGTTGTCGATCTCCAGCAGCGAGGCGACGAACGCCTCCAGCCGCGGCCACGGCATGTTCGCGACGTCGCCGCCGGAGACGACCACGTCGCGGACGCCGGGCGTGCGGCGCAGGTAGTCGAGCATGGCGCCGAGCCGGTCCGGCGGCTTGACGGTGAACTTGTGCTTGTCGACGTTCGGGGTGGAGTTGCCGACCAGGTCCATGCGGGTGCAGTGCCCGCAGTACTGCGGGCAGGTCGGCAGGATCTCGGCCAGGACCTTGGTGGGGTACCGGTGCGTGAGGCCCTCGACCGCCCACATCTCGGCCTCGTGCAGCGAGTCGCGCGCGGCATGGGGGTGGGAGGGCCAGTCGGTGCGCCGGTCGCTGAACACCGGCAGCATGTAGCGGCGCACGGGGTCGGCGTAGAAGGCGTCGGTGGACGAGGAGTCCATCGTGTTGAGCATCTGCGGGGGCAGCAGCATCGACATCGTCGCGCGCTCGGCGTGGTCACGTTCCAGGTCGGCGTAGAACGGCTCGTCGAGCAGGTCGCCCATCACCTGGCGGAGCTGGCGGAGGTTCTTCACGCAGTGGGCGCGCTGCCACTGGGCCGATTCCCACTCGTCGCGCGTGACGTCGCGCCAGCCGGGAATCCGTCGCCAGTCGGGCTCCTCCAGGGGCCGCCGCCGGTAGACGTAGGGCTGGCGCGCGGTCTCTTCGGACAGGACGGGGCCGCCCGCGTCCGGATGCAGGGCAGTGGTCATCGCCGACCGCCTCCTCGCCTCACATTGATCGCATAAAACTCTTGTATACCGCCGACGCTACGGGAAGACTTTCGATGAAACCAGTGGTACCCGATACATCTTACGTAACGCCATCGGATTCGACGGAGAGGCGGGGACGGCGATGAACGACGGCGGCCTGGGC
>NZ_SMJX01000385.1 GCF_004348535.1 Actinomadura sp. KC216 | reverse complement strand
GGGCGGGGGCTGGCGATTCAGTGCGCCAAGGCGGGGGCGGACGTCGTCCTCGCCGCGCGCAAGGAGAGCCGGCTCGCCGGAGTCGCCGAGGAGGTCGAGGGCATCGGGCGGCGGGCCGTCACGGTCCCGACCGACATCACCGACCCGGCGGCTTGCGAGCGCTTGGCGGACGTGACCCGCGACGCCTTCGGACGCGTGGACGGCCTGGTCAACAACGCGTTCGCGACGCCGCCGCTGACCGACCTCACGAAGGTCGACCTCGACGCGGTGCGGGCCGGTTTCGAGACGAACGTGCTGGCCGCGCTGCGCCTCACCCGCCTGTTCGCCCCCGATCTCGAAGAGTCCCGCGGCTCCGTCGTCATGATCAACTCCGCGGTGCTGCGGCACTCGCGGCGGACGTTCGGTGCCTACAAGATGGCCAAGGCGGCGCTGCTCGCGATGGCGCAGAACCTGTCGACGGAGCTGGGGCCGCGCGGTGTCCGCGTCAACACGATCGCGCCCGGATACATCTGGGCCGACAACCTGAAGTGGTATTTCGCCCACCTCGCCAAGAAGCGGGGCGTCCCGGCCCAGCAGGTGTACGACGAGAACGCCGCGACCACCGATCTGCGCAGGCTGCCCGAGCCGGACGAGGTCGCCGACGCCGTGGTGTTCATGCTGTCGCCGCTGGCCCGCGCGATCACCGGCCAATGCCTGGACGTCAATTCCGGCGAATGGCACCACTGAGTACCGACCGCATCCCCGGAAGGCCACCGATGAGCACAGGACGCGGCAGCGTCGGCACGGTCGAGGATCTCCATGCCTCCGCCGCCAGGATCACCGGCCTGGACGACTTCGGCGACGACGCGTACCTGGCCGGGTTGAAGGTCCTGCTGGAATCCTATGCCGAGGACGCCGGGCTGACGCCGCTCGGCAACAAGGCGCAGCGCGCGATGCTGCGCGGCGCGCTGGTCGCCCGGCAGTTCTCCGAGGCGGCGTGGCGGCGGCATCCCGGGCACGCCGGCGTCCCCGTCGAGCGTCCGATCTTCGTCACCGGGCTGCCGCGCACCGGCACGACCGCGCTGCACCGGCTGCTCACCGCCGATCCCGCCCACCAGGGCCTCGACCTCTGGCTGGCCGAGGTGCCGCAGCCGCGTCCACCGCGCGAGACCTGGGCGGACGACCCGGTCTTCCAGGCGATCGACGCCGGATACCGCCGGCATCACGTCGAGAACCCCGAGTTCATGGGCGTCCACTACATCTCGGCGGACACGGTCGAGGAGTGCTGGCAACTCCTGCGGCAGAGCATGCAGTCGATCTCGTTCGAGTGCCTGGCGCACGTGCCGGCCTACTCGTCCTGGCTCGACGGGCAGGACTGGACGCGCGCCTACCGCAGGCATCGCCGCAACCTCCAGCTCATCGGCCTGAACGATGCTGGACGGCGCTGGGTGCTGAAGAACCCCAGCCACCTGTTCGCCCTGGACGCGCTGCTGGACGTCTATCCTGACGCGCTGATCGTCCAGACGCACCGGGCGCCGCGCACCGCGATGGCGTCCATGTGCAGCCTCGCCGCGCACGCGACCGCGGGCTGGTCGGACGTGTTCACCGGCGCGACCATCGGCCGCGACCAGCTCGACCTGTGGAGCCGCGGCCTCGACCGGTTCCGCGGCGAGCGGGCCCGGCATGACCCGGCGCAGTTCGCGGACGTGCACTACGACGACTTCGTCCGCGATCCGATCGGGACGGTGGAGGCCGTCTACCGCCATTTCGGGCTGCCGTTCAGTGACGCCGCCCGGACGGCGATGACGGATCTGCACCACGAGAGCGCCACCGGAGCAGCGAAACCCGCGCACCGGTACTCGCTGGAAGACTTCGGGCTGACCGCCGAGCAGGTCGACGCCCGCTTCGCCGACTATGCCGCCGCTGACCTGCGCCTCTAGCGTCTCGAGGCGGCGCTCAGCTCGGCCAGGTGGTGCAGCGAGTCGATGAGGTGATCGGGACCGAAGGGCGGGAACGTGAGGTACTCGCGGATGGACGGTGGCACCGCCGACCAGTCGTAGGTCAGCGTGACCTCGGTCTCGGACGGGCCGAGCGGTGCGAGGTCGTAGCGCCAGAACCAGCCGCCGAACTCCAGACGGCCGTCGTCGTCCTCCGTCCCCGTCATCCAGCCGATGGCGCGCGGCGGGTCGAGCACGTGGACCTTGTTTGCCGTCCGGTAGCCGCCGTTGGGGTGGTCCGGGTGAAACATGTCCATCCGGAATATCTGTTCCACCTCGGTCAGCGGCGCCTGGTCGGCGGATTCCTGAACCCAGCCGGTGCCGTCGATCGAAGCATGCGTCGTCGGGTCCGCCAGCACGGCGAACACCCTCGCGGCGGGCACGGTGAACACCAGGGTGGCGCTCACGTTCTCGTCGACCATCGTGCGCACACTCCTCGTGATCTCGGTGGAAGGGGATGCTGTCACTATGCAGACGATCGGATGAGGCGAAACTCATCGGACGCATAACTGACCCGAGGCAGGCGGCGGCGACCGCGGCGCCGCGCGGCGGTCTGCCGGGCTCTGCGGGACGGCGGCTTATCGGCTGGGGGGCTGGGTAGGGGCCCTTCCAGCCGGTTCCCTCCCGTCGAGGGCCGGACATGGAGCGGGCGACGGACCGGCCCGCGGAGTGCGCACCAGGGGACGAGACCGATGACCGAACCGCTCCCACCGACCCGCAGAAACCGAGCCAGCCTGACGTACAAACTGCGTTATGCCGCGCAGAACCCGGACCGGATCAGGTCATACCTGGCAAGAGTGGCCAGGGACCTCAAGTTCCGGCTGTCCAGCCGCGACCACGTCGCCTACTACCGGGCCGTGATGAGATCCGACACGGCGAAGAACCCGGAGGCCGCGGTCGGGAGCCGCAGCCACGAACGCTGGCTCGCGCTCGGCCAGATGCAGTTCGACTACCTGCGCAAACACGGGCTCAAACCGGACGACCGGGTCCTGGAGATCGGCTGCGGCAACCTGCGGGCCGGATGGCGCTTCATCGACTACCTCGACGCCGGGAACTACTACGGCATCGACATCTCGCCGGACATCCTGCTCGCCGCGCAGAACACGCTCGTCCGTCAGGAACTGCGCGAGAAACTTCCGCACCTGACGCTGGTCAACGACCTGAAGCTGCGGTTCCTCCCGTCCAAGCACTTCTCCGTCGTCCACGCGCATAGCGTGTTCAGCCACTCGCCCATCGAGGTGATCGACGAATGCCTCGCCAACGTCGGCCGCGTCCTCGCACCCGACGGCTTCTTCGATTTCACCTTCGACCGCACCGAGGGGCCCGAACATCAGGTCCTCCGCGAGGACTTCTACTACCGCACCGAAACGCTGATCTCCCTCGCCGAGCGGCACGGCTTCGCCGCCCGCTTCATGGACGACTGGGAAGAACTCCCGCACGGCCAATCCAAAATCCGCGTCACCCACCGCGAATAGGCGGCGCACAACGTCATGCGGGGCCCCGCGGCCTCTACGCCTGATCTGGTGCGGGCGGCGGCGCTTGCCGCAGCGTTCCGGCCAGGCGCTTCGGGGCCGACAGCCGCCAGCCCTCGGTGACGAGTTCGGCCAGTTCGACGGGGTCGACCCTCGCCAGCCGGATCTCGACCCAGGCGAAACGTCCGCCCGCCCAGGACGGCGAATAGACCTCCGGGGCCTCGGCGACGAGGGCCTCCTGCTCCTCGCGCGTGGCCTTGAGCATGATGGTCTCGTCGGCCTCGTTGAGGTAGCAGAAGCCCTTCCCGCGCACGCGGAATCCGGTCAGCTCCGGATGTCCGTCGGTCTGGGCCACCTCCGGCAACCCCAGGACGACGTCCAAGAACTCCTCGACAGTCACCCCACCAGGTCTACCAGCGGCCCCCGACAGTTCTCATCGCCGCGTGCCCCTGACCGCGCGGGTTATGGCAGGGCCGACCAGAACTGCCAGTGATGGCCCTCCGGGTCGGCGGCCAGGTAGCGGCGGTGCCCGTGCGCGTTCTCCGGCCCGGTGATGATCTCGGCGCCGTGCTCGCGGGCGTGCTCGTAATGCTTGTCGACGTCATCGACCATCACGTAGAGGCCCTGCGTGGACGCTCCGCCCAGCGCCGCGGGCGTCGTCGAGGCGCCCGCCTCGGACGGGCCGATGGCCATGACGACTCCCTCGCCCAGGCACAGCTCGGCGTGCTCGATCCGCCCGTCCGGGGCGACGTACCGCATCCGCTCGGTCAGGCCGAATACCCGCACCAGCCAGTCCAGGCTGCGGACGTCCGCGTAGTACAGCATCGGCGTGACCTGCGGGTAGCCGCCGTTCTCCCCGGCGGCGGTGAGCGTCTCGACCGGCACCTCCAGCGCGGCGGCCAGGGCCGTCACCGTCTCGGCCGACATCGACCCGTCCTCCGCGCGCTGGACGGTGCGGACGGCGACACCCGCCGCCTCGGCCAGTTGCTCCTGGGTGAGCGCGCGCCGCTCCCGCAACCGGCGAACCCGCGCCCCTGCCGACCTCCGCTGCACCGCGACCTCCCGTGTCCGTACGATTCCGTCCGACCAGGTTGACCACGGTCTCAGGAGGCTCCGCGGCGCACCACGCCCACAAGCCGACACTTTCCCGCCACCCGGCCGATATGCCTGGTGGACGTCCGTGCCGTCCCGTCCCTAGCGGCGCGTTCTGTGCCGTCCCTGGGCGGCGGGCTTGGTCAGAAGCGCCAGCGGGTTGCGCTGAAGCCCTTCTCCTTGCCGAACGCGAAGACCACTGCCGGCTTGACCGCGAAGACGTGCCGGGGATCGGCGTCGCCGGGGGCGTGGAACTCACCGTCCTGGACGAACGGATGCCACCACGGATATTTGGTCGGGAACAGCTCCGCGACGCGTTGCAGACGGCCGGCGTCCCGCATGATGTGCGCGGTTCCTTCGACCACCAGGTCGACATCCGGACCCGGCACGGTGACGGCGCAGCTGTCGTTGTGCGCGAGGTAGCGGGCCTTGCGCGCATCACGGCCGGTGTTGAAGCAAACGGCGCCGTCCAGCCAGACGGCCAGCACCGGAACGACGTGCACGCGCCCGTTCGGACCGGACGTTGCCACCAGGTAGTCCTCGCCTTCGGCGATCCGCGTCCGGGCGTCGAGCCAGGTGAGGGACGTCAGCGGGCTGCCGCTCGGGCTGGACAGTCGCTCGGCGACCGGCTCCGGTTCCGGCTCCCGCTCCGCCATGGCTGCTCCTCAATCGGGTCTCGGCCAGGTTCCTGGTGGCCGTCTCGGACGGGCCGCCCGGCCGCGCCGTCCCCTGCACCTGGCCACCGTAACCCCGGCCGGGGACAAACGGCCGGACCGGTCGGTGGGACGTCCTCCACCATTTGCCTCCAGGCCAGGGTCACCGACACCTTCGTCGAGACCCGCCGACCCGATATTGTTTGGTCGCAAACGACCTACGGTCCCGCTACCACGCCTAGGAGGCGCCGCATGGACCTCGACATGCGCTTCTTCCCCACGCCCGGCACGCATCCCGTCAGCACCGACCTCGTCGGCATGCGCGCCAACTTCCACTACGGATCCGGCAACGTGCTGCAACAGCACTACGCGGACGAGTCGACCATGGTGTGGACCGGCATGTCCGGCGACTTCACCGGTGTGCAGCAGACGGAGCCGACGCTGCGCGTCTTCAAGATCGGGCCGGGGCAGTACTTCCTCACCTGGTACGAGGCCGGGACGGTCGCCACGGCCGCGCACGGCCAGGTCTTCGACCAGGGCTACCCGATCGCGGTGGTCGCGGACTTCCACCGGCTCGTCGCGACCGCCGCCTACACCAACCCCCGCGAGGACGGCGGCCAGTACTTCCTGGTCGACCAGGCCACGATCGAGATCCTCGAAGACCCGCAGGGGCTCATCGACTCGATCGCCCGGGAAGCGTCCCGTCCAGCATGAGCGGGTGAGCCGCGCACGACGCGACCGGTCCGCTTCGCGGGACGGCCTAGGCGGCTTCGGCGCCCAGTTGGCGGAGGAGGGAGCGGTTGTCCGTGCGCACCCATTCTTCGATGATGCGGCCCTGGCCGTCGAAGCGGAAAATGTTGATCAGGTCGAAGACGACGCGTTCGCCGTTGGGCGGCAGCGTGCCCGCCGGCGACCGGGTGAACGCGCGGACGAAGGTGCCTTCGATCCAGGTCTGGCAGGCCAGGTGGTCGCCTTCGGCCACCACGATCCCGCGCCGGATCGACCGGTCGCCGAACGCCTCCCGCACCGCCGCGAAGTAGTCGTTGAGGCCGTCGAAGCCGGACTCGAAACCGTCCGGACCGTGGAAGCGGAACCTTTCCGTGTCGAAGTACGACGCGGCCTCGGCCGGATCCTCACCCGACACTTCCAGCTCACCGGCGCGGACCAGGCGCGCCACGAGTTCGTCCCTGGTGAATCGCTGTGTCGTCATGTCACCCAGGCTGCCCGCCGCTAGCCATGTTGTCCAACGATGGTTTGGCACCGTTTCCATGACGGATGCGCATGGTAGCGTCCGGGCATGGCCGAGTTCACCCTCACTGGCCTGCGCATCGTTCACCAGGTCGCCGCCACCGGATCCTTCACACGGGCCGCCGAGTCGCTCGGCTACACGCAGTCGGCCGTCTCCCGCCAGGTCGCGGCCATGGAGGAGGCGGCCGGAGCGCCGATCTTCGACCGCGGCCGGCGGGGCGTGGCGCTCACCCCGGCGGGGCAGGTGCTCGTCCGGCGCGCGACGGAGATCCTCGCCGACCTGGCCGCGACCGAGCTGGAACTCGCCGGCCTGCGTGACCGGCTCGCGGGCCGCCTCACCGTCGGCGCCTATCCCACCGCCGCGATGGCGCTGGTGCCGCGGGCCATCGCGCGGGTGGCGTCCGGCCATCCGGGGCTCGCCGTGATCCTGGACGAGACCTCGACGCCCGCACTGCTCCGGCGGCTGCGGGCGGGGCGGCTTGAGGTGGCCGTCATCGGGGTCGGCCACGGCCTTCCGGACTACGACCTGAGCGGACTCCGGCAGACCACGATCCTCCAAGGCGATCTCTTCGTCGCGGTCCCGGACTCGCACAGGTTCGCGGGCCACGCAACGGTCACCGTGGCGGACCTCGCCCAGGAGCAGTGGATCGCGGGGGACGGCGCGTCCGGCGATCCGCAGTTCGGTGCCTGGCCGACCCTGTCCAGCCCCCGGATCGCCCGCACCGCGCGCAGCTGGTCGACGCGTCTCGGCCTGGTCGCGGCCGGGCTGGGCATCACGGTCGTCCCCACCCTGGCCCTCCCGGCCC
>NZ_SMJX01000384.1 GCF_004348535.1 Actinomadura sp. KC216 | reverse complement strand
GTCCCCCACCGCGCCGCCCAGCCTGGCCGCCACCGCCGTCCACAAGACCGACGCCCCCGACAACCCTTACGAAGAGTTCAGCTAGCCCAAGGAGGACGGCGCGGCATACCAGGTGCACCCGCGGGGATGGCGGTCAGTACCGCATCCGATCGAGTTGGGGGCATCGTGGACTGGAGGCTGGACGAAGAGTTCCAGACACCTGACGGGGTCATACGCTGGGCGGCCATGGGCAGCGGCGCCCCGGCCGTGCTCGTCCACGGCACCCCGTACTCGTCCCTTCTGTGGCGGGACATCGCTCCGGCACTCGCCCTGACCCGCAAGGTCTTCGTTTTCGACCACCTGGGATTCGGCCAGTCAGACCAACGCGAAGGCCAAGACCTCACCCTGGCGGCCCACGCCAGGAACTTCAGCCTGCTCCTGGACCACTGGGGACTTTCCCGGCCAAGCGTCGTCGCCCACGACATCGGCGGAGCGGTCACGCTGCGAACACTCCTCCTGGAAGGGGCGACCTTCCGGGATCTCACCCTTTTCGACGTGGTGAGCGGCGGCCAGTGGGAGAGGGGCTTGTTCCAGCTAATGCTGCGGCAGGCAGAGGTCTTCCGTCAGCTTCCCGGTTACGCCCACGAGGCCCTGGTGGCAAGCCACCTCCGCCACGCCACTCACGTCGGCTTCCGCCCAGGCGTCCTCGAAGCCTTCCTCGCACCGTGGCAGGGCCCCGAAGGACAAGCCGCGTTCTACCGCCAGTACAGCCAGATCAGAGAGGCGGACACGGTCGAGTACGAGCATCTGCTGGGCGAGATATCGCTACCGGTGCGCCTAATCTGGGGCCGCGAAGACCGCATTCTGCCCCCGCCCTACGCCGAGTGGCTACACGAGAAGATCCCCCACGCCGAACTCCACTGGATCGACGCAGCTGGCCACCTCCTCCAGGAGGACGCCCCCGCCCAACTAATGGCCCACCTCACCGCGAAGCCAGCAGCACCAGGCTGACGCGGGCGCCGGTGCGCGGACGGCCCTTGGTACCGACCGTTCCAACCTTCCAGCAGGACGGCGTAGAAGGAAACATGGCGAAGCTGGCTTTCGTCCAGAACTGCAAACACTCCTTCAGGCCCACCCGGAGTCCTCTTGGGGGTGAGGAGCGTGTGGTGGCGGTGGATTGCGGTTCGTCGCGAGTCATACGGAACATGCGCGCTAACGCTCGTTTGTCGAGGACTGCCAGCCAACCCCGCGCCGCACCATCACACGACCGCACACGACGAATCCCTCATGGATTCCGTCTGTCACATCAAGATTCAGAAAACCGCGATCATAGCGGCGCGGCATTTGCAGAAAGGAATCCATTTCGGCCACGTTGGCCGAAATGGACACGGAGAGTCGATGATAGCTGGCCGCGACCTTCATCCCCAGAACATAGCTGAAGATGACATCCACATAGCGATCATACTTTTCATCTGGGCGTCCCCGGAGCGCGAGCTTTTGATGCGAGTTGCTGTAGGACCAAAGCTGGAAGGGGTGGTTGAAGCGAAATGGAAGGGGCTGCTCTTCTGCTGCCATGCCACATCGACCTCCTGTCCTTCTGCCTACGGGGAACGGATTATCACCGTTGACCCGAACGACGCGCGCCCGAACCTCCGGGGGGGGCATCTCTGATCATAGCCAGCTCCCAGGCGGTCAGAGCGGAACCGATGGTGTGCGCCTGGAGAGACGATTCCAGGGGCCGATCGGGACGGCCATCGCGTTTCCGGCGGCGTAGAGGCCGGGGGCCAAGGCCAGCACCGATCCCCTGCCGCACTGGGCCCTGCACATGCGGATCCCGCATAGTGCCCTTCATACCGCCTCGTCCGGTACTCCAGTCCAGTGTTCGGGGTTGACGCTTTGTGCAGCCCCGATCCGGGCAAGTCAAGAATAGTCAGGATGAGAGGGCGTAATCTGTTCCTACGTTAGGGCCCTGTACTGGCCGTTTCAGCCGACCACCTCGATCTGTACAGGCTCCGCCGAGTCCAGATAAATGGTGAATCCTGCTTCTTCGTCATCCAGGTACTCGGGATAGCACAGCTCGAGCGCCCACTCGGGACGTGGAAGCCGACCGAAGTCGGCAGCCGGAATATAGTTGGCTATTTTTCTTACAACTGCCTCGACCGGAGGTATTCCTACTATGCATATGTCTCCAGCGGTAAGAGAATCCGTGTCGGGATCAACTCTCCAGGGGATGTTGCGCCAGTCGTAAGAGGTAGGGTCTCTTGGAAGTCCGAGGGTTCCGTCCCAGAAATTTTCGGACGCGGGATCTGGCTCCCCCCAAGGCCAGTCAAGCAGAACCCGCGTGGCAGTGACTCCCCTGACTTGCACCTCCTGCGCTTCGCAGGAGATCTGGACGGTTTCCCCGACCACGAACCCACGCCAGGACCGGAAGAACTTAACCTCCATCACTACCAGGCTCCAGGGGCCCAGAAGAGAGAGAAGGGCGTCTTGTCCGACAATCCTCCCCGGTATCCTTCGCCACCGAACCTCATGCCGCGTACGTTGAGCAGCCGATAGCAGGTAGCTATACAAATATTGCGGCTTGTCCCGCCGAACATGACAACTTCGTTCGGCCCAAGACTATTGATAATTCCTTCTTCGGCGCCCCCTGGCGCTCGAACAAACCTCTCACCGTCCCTCAACATGCTTTCCGACAACTCCCCACCCCCGTTAATGCCTACTCGAATCGACCACTCTTTGGTCTTGGTGTCGAGAACGCCAATTACCGCGGTTGTGCCATTCAGGTGGGAATTCGGATAATCGGTCCTCGAAGCTTGTATTTCCTCTGCTCTTGAGCGAGCAAGGATAGCATCCGCCTCCGTCGGTCCACAGTTGTGTACAAGGACCGAAGACTGCCGCGCCAGCACGTGATAGGTATGCGGACCGGCGACGGTCAGGTTGTGGACGCGCTGGTAGCGGGTGGTCCAGTGATCGGTGGCGGTGACCTGGACGTAGGTGCCGGCGCTGGTGCGGAGCCACATGCCGGGCTTGAGGTCGGCCGCCTCGACCCACTTGTTGATGTCGCCTGCGACCCAGAAGGGGTGGCTGTCGGTGGCGATGACCATGCCGCTCTTCGGCTGCTTACGCTCGTCGAGCACAAGGGAGGTACGCTCGGGCTTATCGCCTGGCGCCCATGGCAAGGCCTGGGCGTCCGTGCTGATGGTGATCTGGACCAGCTTCTTGTCGCCCTTGGAGGTGATGGTGGCCAGGACGGGTTCGGCTCTGGTCTCTCCCGTCGCCGGGTCGGTGGCCATCACCTGATCGCCGGTCTTGACCTTTTCGATGGGTTTCTTGCTGCCGTCGGCCATCAGCACCTTCGTTCCGGGGACGAAGCTGCTGCATCGCTTGGGGAGCTTGCTGACGTCCAGCACCGGGTCGAGCTTGTTCTGTGTGCGCCCTAGGAGCCCGAGGCCACGCAGGATCGATCTTGTGTACTTGCCGAATATGGGGATGAATGCGACAGCGAACCAACCACAGTCCGCTTTGCTCTTGCCGGTGACACACTTCTTGGCTTCCGGGTAGCCGACCCATTCGCCCCAGATCGTGAACGCGTCCTGGACGATCAGGTGGGGTGGGACGTTCGCCGTGGGAGGCTTTGGGTTGTTGGCGAGGGCCTGGCCTGTAAGCCTCTCCTCTTGGCCGCCGCAGCGTCCCGTCCCGTAGATTTCCACGAGCGAGCATTTGGGGGCGTCCGCGGGTTCGGGGTCAGAGTAGGGCGGTCCGCAATCGAGGCCGCAGCCACCGGTGGTCGCCGGTTTGTCGTGGCCGACATTGATGACGCCTGCGCCGCAGCGGTCGGGTGGGCACAGGCCTGTGGGGTCGGCGTCGGTGACCGGGTTGTTGCCTCCGTAGGCGTAGCCGTTCAGCTGTTGCGGGTCGGCCACGTTCATGACGGGGTCGGCGGAGATGAAGCGTCCGGTGTTGGGGTCGTATTCGCGGGCGCCCAGGTGGGTGAGGCCGGTCGGATCCTTGGTGCCGCCGACGAAGCCCTTTTCGCCCGGCCAGCTCTGGTGCTCGTCGGTGCCGCGCGGCTGCCCGAAGGGGGTGAACCGGCGGGTCATCGATTGCTGGTCGGTGGAGTTGACGGCGACGTTGGAAGTGCCCTGATGGTCTCCGGTCAGGTGCCGGACGCCCGCGGCGTCCCGCATGGCGACGGTCTGGCCGAGGTGGGCGTAATAGCGGGTGCCGGTGACGGTGTCGGAGCCGGTGGTGCGGCGCAGTTCGGTTCCGGGCAGATACAGGGTGGTGCCGCCGGGGTCCTTGCGGAGCAGGCGGTTGCCGTCGGCGTCGTAGACGAAACCGGTGACCGCGGGCCCTTCGGTGATCTTGGTCAGGTCGCCTTCGGTGTTCCAGGTCAGGGTCTGGGTGCTGTCGCCGACGGTGCGGGTGGTGGGGTTGCCGGACGGGTCATAGGTGTAGCTCTCGTCGTTGGTGTCGGGTCCGGTGAAGGGGTTGGCGCCGGTCTGGTCGACGATGCCGAGCATGTGGCCCTTGACGCTGGGGTCCACGCCGGGGTCGCCCTGGTAGCGGAATGTGCGCGTGGATTGCGGGGTTCCGTCGGGCTTGTAGAACTGTTCGGTGCTGCGGCTGCCGTCGGTCTTGTAGGTGTAGTGGAACCGGTACGGTGCGGGCCCGGCGGAGGTGCCGGGGGTCTGCGGGCACGCGGGGTTGTCGACGGTCCAGGCGTCGGTGAGGCGTTGCAGGTGGTCGTAGCGGAAGCACTGGGTGTCGGTGCCGGCGCTTGTGGTGTCGGAGAGGCGGAGGACATTGCCGGCGTCGTCGTAGCCGTAGGTGGCGTTGCGCAGGTCGCCGGCGATGTTCTCCCGGTAGGTGCGCGACTCGGCCAGCCGCTGGGTGCCGTGTTCCCAGGTGTTCTGGTTCCAGATGCGTTTGCCGGAGGCGCCGAACTCCAGGAGTTTGGGTCTGCCGGTGGGGGTGTACGCCGTGGTGCCGACGTAGGTGGCCAGGTCGCTGGTCAGCCGGGTGGGACGCCGGTAGGCGTCGTAGCCGTGGGTGAGCGTCTCGGACGGTAGGCCACCGGCCGCGGGCAGAGTCTCCTGGTTGGGAGTCTCGTCCAGGTTGTAGGACCTGCCGAAGGTGTACGTACCGCCCAGCGGCCCTTCGGACGCGGGGACGGTGATCTGCGTCGATTCAGGACGACCGCGCAGGTCGTACCCGGGCACCCGGGTGACATATTCGCCGTTCTCGCCATGCCGAGTGGAGGACCCGAGAAGCCCCTTGCCACGGGTCGCGGTGTCATAAGCCCAGGACGCCAGCACGTCCCCGGTGCGGGAGCCCTCGCGCGTCTGGATCTTGCGGCCGAGGCCGTCGTAGCGGACGAAGACGGTGCGGCCGCGGGCGTCGGTGGCGCTCTCGACCCGGTCGAGGTCGTCGTAGGTGCGGGTGGCGGTGCCGGCGTCGGGATCGGTGGCGGTGGTGTTGCGCCCGCGCAGGTCGAACTCGCGGGTCCATACGTTGCCGGACGGGGCGGTGACCTTGGTCAGGTTGCCGGCGCGGTCGTAGGCGTAGGCGGTGCGGTCGTAGGTGCCGGTGGGGCCGGCGCCGTGGTACTGGCGCCGCTCGGTGACCCGGCCGCGGGCATCGGTGAACTCCGCCGTGGGCGTGGCGCCGGTCGGCGGATCCAGCGCCGTCCAGTTCCCGCCGTAGGTGGCCGTGGTGCGCCATTTCTCTTTCAGTTCACCGTCGCCGACCATCAGGCGCTCGACGGTCGGTCGGCCTAGGCCGTCGTAGGTGTGATGCTTCTGTGTTTCGATGTCGGCGGGGTCGGTGGCGGTGAAGAGCGTGGCCGCGGGGGCACCGGTGGCCGAGTAGAAGTCGTATTTCCTGGAGACCTCGCCACGGTCGCCGTAGAGGGTGTCGGTGACCAGGCGGCCGTCCGGGCCGGGGACCTGGGCCTGGCGGGAGCGCAACCACCCGTCCATGAGCTCGATCGAGCCGATCCGCTGGGTGCCGTCGTTCTTGAGCGTCTTGGTGGTGACGGCGACGATCTGCCCTTCGGCGACCTGGTAGCCGAACTCCAGGTTGGGCGTCTGGTTCTGCGCCTTCGACCGGTCAGGCCTCCAGACCTTGCTGAGCCGGCCGAGCGCGTCGTACGCCAGGTCGGTCCGCAGGTTGTTGGCGTCGATCTCAGTGGTCGGCGCGCCCCAGGCCGGGTCGAGGATATGGGTCGTGGTCAGGGACGTGCTCGCGTTCCCCGGGGTCGCCGGCGGGGTCGTCGTGACGGTCTTGGTGGTCAAGCCCGCGGTTTCGGTGTAGCCGGTGGTGGTGGTCTGCCCCAGGGCGTCGGTGACCGTCAGCGTGCGGCCCCGGATGTCGTAGGTGGCGCGCTTGTCGGTGACGTAGGTGGCCTTCTCGCCGTCATGGTCGGCGATCTTTTCGGTTCTGGTGACATCGCCCTTGGTCGGTGCGGCTCCGAGGTCGCCGTTGTCGTAGTAGGTGCGTACGTCGGAGATGACGTGCTTGGACCGGTCGGGATCCTGGTTGCAGGCGACCGCGACGGTCTCCACCCGGGACGGGTAGGCCAGCATCCACCTGTCAGGGTTGTCGGCGTACTCGGTCCGGGCACACCGGTCGTCGTCGGCGACGGCCACGTCGGCCAGGTCGTTGACCGTCTTGACCCGGCCGACGCCGGTGAAGGCTGTCTCGTACTGGTTGATGGTCTTGGTCTCACGCCAGGCGCCGCCGTCCATCGCCAGCCAGGAGTTGACCGTGCCGGTCTTGACGGCGTTGGCGGTGACGGTGCCCCAGTCACGGGTGCGGGACGCGGTCTGCTGCCGCCAAGGGGTGTTGACGGTCTTGTCGTGGACGCTGCCGCCGGGGGCGGTGTAGCGCACGGTCTTCAGCGGGAATCCGTCCAGGCCTTCGTGGTCGGTGTGGGTGCCACCCTCGCCGTCGGGGACGGTGACGGTCCTGGTGCCGCCGTCCGGGCCGGCGCGGTCGCCGTGCATGCCGCGCAGGTAGTAGGTGTCGGTCTGGGTGGACGGATCGGCCAGGCTCCCGGTGGTGACCCGGACATGGTCGTAGCCGCGCCATTGGGACCAGGTCTTGTTCTTCTCGCGTGTCAGGCCGTCGTCATCGTCGTAGTGCCAGGCGGCGCCGCCCAGGTACTGGTACTGGGTGGCCATGTCCGGGGCGTGGCCGGTGCGGTCTTTCTGCACGACGGCGGTGACGACGTATTTGTGGAACCAGTCGGTGACCGGGGCGGGCTGGCCTGGGGTGTGGGAG
>NZ_SMJX01000383.1 GCF_004348535.1 Actinomadura sp. KC216 | reverse complement strand
GCGGAGATCTGTCGGCCGAGGTATTCCTCGGTGTAGGTGCGGGCGGCGTAACCGGTCTCGGAGATGGGTCCCCAGCCGACGGCGAGGCCAGGCAGGCCGTGCCGGCGCCGTGAACGTGCCAGCGCTTCGGTGTACAGGTTGGCGGCGTTGTAGTTGGTCTGCCCCGGCAGGCCGAGTAGCGAGCTGATCGAGCGGTAGAGGACGAACAGGTCAAGGTCGTGGTTGCGGGTGAGGGCGTTGAGGAGGTGTGCGCCTTGGGCCTTGGCGCCGAGGGCGGCGCTGAAGGTGGCGTCGGTGGAGTCCCGAAGAAGGACGTCGCTGAGTTCCATCGCGGCGTGGATGACGCCGCGTAGCGGGACGGGAGCGGAGTCGATCAACTCACGGAGGGCCTCGGGGTCGGTGACGTCGGCGGCGTGGACGTTGACGGCGACGCCCTGGTCGCGCAGGTCGGCGAGGAGGGCCGCGGCCTCGGGGGTGCTGCCGCCGCGGCGGCCGACGAGGGTGAGGTGGCGGGCTCCCAGGGTGGCCAGGTGGCGGGCGGTGGCGGCGCCGAGGCCGCCGAGGCCGCCGGTGATCAGGTAGGTGCCGTGGGGGTCGAGTTGGAGCGGAGCGGGGGCGGGCCTGATCGGCGGGTGCTCTTCGAAAGAGAGGACGACCTTGCCGATGCCACGGAAGTGCTGAGCGAGGGTGAAGGCCTCCTGGAGCCGCGCCGCGGGGTGGATGCTGTGGAGAAGGGGCCGGTAGACGCCGGGGTGGATGTGACGGGTGATGTCCTCGGTAAGGCGCCGCATGCGGTCGGCGGGGCCTGTGATGAGCTGGTTGACGTCGACGGCCAGATGGCTGCGGTTGTCCAGCAGGGGTTTGAGCAGCAGACGATTGTTGGCTTGGAGATCGCGCTTGCCCAGTTCGATGAACCGGCCGCCCGGGCGCAGGAGTTCCAGGCTGCGGGAGGCGGCTTCGCCGGTGAGGGAGTTGACGATGACGTCGACTCCCTCACCGGCGGTGAGGTGGAGAACCTGTTCGGCGAAGTCCAGGCTGCGCGAGTCGAGGACGTGGTCGGTGTCCAGGTGCCGCAGGAGGCGGCGTTTGGCGGGGGTCCCCGCTGTGGCGATGACCTGGGCGCCGACGTGCTGCGCGTGTTGCAGGACGGCCAGGCCGATCCCGCCGGCGCCACCGTGGACGAGGACGGTCTCGCCTGCCTGGAGGCCGGCGCGGTCGGTGAGGCTGTGGTGGACGGTCACGAAGGCGAGGGGGAATGTCGCGGCCTCGGTGACCTTCATGCCGGGTGGGATGTGGCCCGCCAGGTGAGCGGCTGTGACGGTGTGAGAGGCCATCGTGGTGGTGGTGAGGGCGAACATCCGGTCCCCCGGGGGCGAAGGCCGTCACCCCGGGGCCGACGCTGGTGACGATTGCGCGCATTCCATGCCCACACGGTCGCGCTCGAAGCCGGCCGAGCAGGTGTTCTCGGTGATCAAGCCGGCGACGGTCATGACGTCGCGGTGGTTCAGGGCGGCGGCTTTAACGGTGGTCGCGAGCTGGCCGGGCCCAGGTTCCTGCTCGGTGTGCTGGATCCAGGCCAGCGACGGTGCCGCGCCGCCGCGGTCGATGTGCAGGCGGAAGGGGACGCCGGTCGGTGCGGAGGCGGTGGGCAGGCGCGACACTGTGCGCGGCGCGAAGCACCCGCCGCGGGTCAGGACGAGTTCGTCCTCCGCGGTGTCGGTGTTGATCACTTGGGCGAGTCGTTCGGCGTCCCCGTTGGGATCGCGGCTGCGGTCCAGTGAGATGCGCCGGACGCCCAGACCGGGCTCTTCGTTGGCCAGGCTGCGCGCCATGCCCCACAGGGCCGCGTCCTCGGGCACAAGGGGGCGCTCGGGGAAGGGCAGGGCTCCGCTGGGCCGGGTGACAAGGACGAGGGGGCGACGGTCCGGCGAGGGGTCCCGGTGCCGGGCGGCGGCCACCTCGCGGAGGATCGCGGCCCGCTGGAGCATGCGGTCGGTGATGTCCTGACCGGGCGATGAGGCGGTCGGCGCCGCCTCATCGAGCAGCACGACGATGCCGGGCGGATTCTCGGCGCGCAGCAGCGGGCGCCGGGCGTGGGGGGAGGCGCCGGCGGCCACGAGCGCGACTTCGGGGCTGCCGGACTGCCGCAAAGCGTCGACCAGCCGACGGGCGAGGTCGCTGTCGGGACGCTCGGCGATGACAAGCCACCGTGCGGCATCGCGCTCGTCCCGGGCGACCGGAGGCGGGGGCGGAGACTCCGTGCCGCGGGCAGCGCGGGCGGCGACGATGACGCTGTGGTCACCGTCGTCGACATCGAGGTCCTGGGTGGCGTAAGCGGCATCGGTGAAGCGGCATTCGGTGAGCAGTGGCATCCACCGGTCGGCGGGCAGCAAGCAGGTGCGGGTGCGCAGGGGCGCGTCGGTGAACTGCCAGAAGCCGTCGAGGCCGCCGAAGCACAGGTCCAGGACGCGGGGGTCGCTGCCCTCCAGGGCCAGCAGGGCTCCGTGGTCGCGCAGCAGCGAGGTCACGTGGTGCAGGGCCCGCTTCAGTTGCGGTGCGACGTGCAGGACGTCGGCGGCGACCACCAGGTCGAACTCGCCTTCGGTGAAGCCCTGGGCGATGGGGTCGGCGGAGATGTCCAGGGTGTGGTACTCGATGAAGTCGAAGGCGGCGAAGCGTTCCTGGGCTCGGGTGAAGAAGCCGGCCGACACGTCGGGTGAAGACGTACCTGGTGCGTTCGGGGGGAAGCAGCGGGAGGAGGAACGCGGTGGTGCCGCCCGTGCCCGCGCCGATCTCCAGGACGTTGAGCGGCCGATCGGCCGGCCATCGCGCCAGGTACCCGCGCAGGTAGATGACGGCCGCCTGCCGGCCCAGCCGGGCCGGGGCGCTGGTGCTGTACACCTGCTCGATGAGGTCGCGGTCGGCGCCGTTGAACACCAGGTCCACCGGATCGAGGTCACCGCGGAGCATGGGCGCCAGATGGCTGCCGCACAGGGCGCACAGGGCCAGGAAGGGACGCCTCGGCCGGGAGGTCGGCGGCCATCGCCTGGAGGACGGCCGCCGGGCGCGACGCCGCGACGATCTTCCAGCGGGGGTCCGCGGTGGGGCCGCTCAGAGGCGCCATGAGGCCGCCGTCGCAGGCCATCTGGGCCAGTGAGCGGGCCAGCAGCTCTCTGTCGGGGCGCAGTCCCGCGGCCAGCAGCCGGCCGAGCGTGAACTCATGTTCGCCGGGCAGCATCTCCTGCATGGCCTGGGTGAAGAAGTGGCCGCCGAGCTCGCCGGTCCGAGCGGCCAGACCGCCCTCGCCGCCGTCGTACCAGCCGCGCAGCAGCGCCTTCCGCTCGGCGCGGGTCGCCTCCGACAGCTAAGCCGCCGTGAAGGGCGGGGCCGGAGTGCCGGCCAGCGGCACCGCCCGCAGTTCGGTGGTGTAGAACTCCGTGGGTCGGCGATGGTGCGCCTCCAGCGTCTTCATCCGTACTTCGGACATCGTGACGGTGACCGAGCCGTGCGAGTCGGTGATCGTGATGTCGACAACGCCTTCGCCGGAGGTGATCGCGCGTGCCCGTACCTCGACGCCGCCGATGGTGTCCGGGGTCTGCCAGCACCGCACCGCCTCGGCGGACACCGGCAGGTAGACGCGGCCGTCGCGCGGCATGAGCGCTAGCGCGGCCTGCAGCGCGGCGTCCATGACCACCGGGTGGGCGTGGTAGGTCGCGCCGACGGACGGCGGCAGCGTGTAGCGCGCCCTGGCGGTGCTCTCGGTCGTCCGCAGATCGCGCAGCACACGAAGGCGCGGACCATAGGCCAGGCCGCATTCGGACAGGTAGGCGTAGTGGTCCTTGGCCGTCTGCTCTCCGTCATCGGCCTGGCCTGGGGCCCGAACCGCAAGGTCCAGCGGGTCGGGCCTGGGACGCAGCAGGCGGCGTACTTGGGCCCGCGCGTGCTCCTGCCAGGTGGAACCCGCGCCGTCGGTACTGCTGATCCGCGTGATGCCGTCGTCAGGGCTGAGTGAGGTGCGCAGCCGCACGTCCATCGCGTCGTCGTTCCAGGGGAGGGCCAGGGCGGTGTCGATGTGCAGGCCGATGGCCTCGACGGGAGCGTCGACGGCTTGGACGCCCGCGGCCAGCGCCATCTCGGCGAAGGCGGCGGCGGGCATGACCCCGGTCTGGCCGATCGTGTGGTCGCCCACCCACGGCACCCGATCGGGCTCCACATCGCACTCCCAGGCGGGCTCGGGCGCCGCCAGCCGCTCGCCCAGCAGCGGATGGCCGGTGCCGCCGACCGCCGAACGGTCGTTCCACCGTGCGGAGCGCCGTGCCAGTGCCGCTCGCGCTGCCAGGGATAGGCCGGCAGGCCCACCACCCGCGCCGGCCGGGGAAACCACACCCTCCAATCGACTTGGGCGCCGACGGCCAGCAGGTGAGCGAGCGCGGTGCCGAGCGCGGCGGTTCCGTCGACGTCGCGGGCCAGGGTGGGCACGACAGCGGTCTGCGAGGAGGACTCCGAGCACAGCCGGGCGAGGTAACCCTTGAGAACGGGATGAGGGCCGCTCTCGACGAAGGTGTCGCATCCCAGCGAGAGCAGGTCTTGGACGGCGGAGGCGAACCGCACCGGCCTTCGCACGTTGTCCCACCAGTAGTGGGGTCCCAGTGTGCGCGTGTCGATGACCCCGCCGGTGACGGTGGAGGCAAAAGCCGTCTCGGCTGTCTGGGCCCCGATGCCCTCCAGCGCCTCCGGCAGCCAATCGATGCCGTCCATCGCCGCGGTGTGGAACACGTAGTCGAGATCGAGCAGCCGGAAGAAGACACCTCGGTCAGCGAGGTCTTCGCCCAGCTGCTCCAGTGCCTCCAGCGGGCCGCCGACCGTGACGTCGCGGTCGCTGTTAAACGCCGTGACCTCCAGCCGCCCCTCGTACGGAGCCAGCAGAAACCGTGCCTGTTCGCCGCCGAGCCCAATGGCGGCCATCCGCCCGCTGCCCGCGGTCGAGGCCTGGGCCCGGCTGCGTTCGGCGATCACGTGACATGCCGCCGCCAGATCGAACGCCCCTGCGGCCCAGGCCGCAGCGACTTCCCCGACGCTGTGCCCCACCACCGCCGCCGGCCTGATCCTCCGCTCGGCCAACACCGACACCGCGGCCACCTGCACGGTGAACAGCAACGGCTGCGCGATCTCCGTCGGGGCAGAGCTCCCGGACTTGGCCGCCCGCGGTCCCGCTCCACCGACCATCCCAGCCTCGGCGTCAAAAGCGCGTCCACCCGCGCCACCGCGGCGGTGAACACCGGGTCACGCTCCAGGAGGTCGGCTCCCATTCCAGCCCACTGGGCACCGTTGCCGGAGAACGCGAACGCGACCTTGCCGCGTTCGACCGTCCGGGCACCGGCTCCCGCCCTCACATCGGGTGAGTACCGCGCCAGCGCCCGCAGCCGGTCGGCCGCCTGCCGGGCCGTGTTCGCCAGAACCACCGCGCAGCGGGCGTGCCGGTCACGGCGGAGGGCCGAGGTGGCGGCGAGATCGGAGAAGTCGGCCTCGTCAAGGCCGTCCAGGCGCCGCCCCATCCGGGCCACCGCCTCGACGAGGGCGTCACGGGTCCGCGCCGAGACCACGACCGGCACGATGCCGTGCCCCTCCGGCGCACCGGCACCCGCTCCCGGCGGGGGCGGAGCGAGGACCACGTGGGCATTGCTTCCACCCGCCCCAAAGGAGTTGACGCCGACCGTGGAGCGCGCGCCCACCTGGACAGGACGCAGGGCGGAGACAGGATCGAGCCCGAGCGCGGCGAAATCGATCGCCTCGTTGAGCGGCGTACCGTGCAAGGAGGCCGGGATGACACCGTGACGGAGAACCAGAATCGCCTTCAGCAGGCCCGCGATCCCGGCCGCGCCCTCCAGATGACCCACATTGGTCTTCACCGAGCCAATCGGCAGAGCATCGCCCGCCCCGCGAGCCGAACCCAGCGTCATGCCCAGCGCCCGGCACTCGATCGGATCACCCACCGGCGTCCCGGTACCGTGAGCCTCCACGTACAGAAGATCGCTCGGATCGACTCCGGCCCGCCGATAGACCTGTTCCAGAAGCGTCTGCTGCGCTCGTGCGTCGGTACCGAGATGCCAGGTGTGCGACCGTCGTTGTTGGTACCGGTGCGCATGAATGCGATCCCCGTCGCGTTGGGCGTCGGCCAGCCGCTTCAGCACCACCAGACCGCCGCCCTCACCACGCACATATCCGTCCGCGGCAGCAGAGAAGGTCTGACAGCGGCCTCGTCGCGAAAGCATCCTGGCGTGAGCAGTGGAGACGAACTCAGCCGGAGCCAGCAGCAGGCTGG
The DNA here is from genome assembly GCF_004348535.1 of Actinomadura sp. KC216. Lineage (GTDB taxonomy): Bacteria > Actinomycetota > Actinomycetes > Streptosporangiales > Streptosporangiaceae > Spirillospora. Next base: position 957 of record NZ_SMJX01000383.1, on the reverse strand, counting down.
CGCCGCCCGCCACTGCCATCTCGACACGTCCGCGGTGGAGTGATTCGCACGCCTGATGCAACGCCACCAGAGAGGACGAGCACGCGGACTCCACCACCAGGCTCGGCCCCCGCAGATCGAGGTGAAACGAGATTCGATTGGCCGCATAGGAGGCGATCGTCCCCAAGGCGCTGTGACTGTCCATCAGCTTGGGCCGCATCGCCCCGAGGCGAGACCTGGAAGAAGCCGGCATCAAAGCCCGCCACATCCTCCAAGAACCCGCCCGCCACCGTGTACGACTTGCCACGGCGGCGGGGATTGACCGACAGCCACCGCTCGGCGTCGAACCTGTCGGGCGGCGCCACACCGACCGAATCGCGCCCCTCCAGCAGCGCGGCCCACAACCCGTCCAGATCATCGATGCCGCCCGGCAGACGGCATGCCGCGCCCACCACCGCGATCGGCTCATCCTCAGCTACGACGCGCTCGATCTTCCCCGCTGTCTCCTTCGGAGCGGGGTAGGGCCACTGCGCAGCAACAATGGTTCCTGCGAGTAGCCGACGGGCGGCCCGCCCGCACGGGAAACCAAACGCCCACAAAGGAGAGGCCGCAGTACGGTCAAGATAACGCGCTGCGCACGGGGGCACCGCCGACTGCGGCCGAATGTGGTCGAGGTGAGAAAAGGCCTTTACTGATCACACCACGGCGATCCTGAACACATCACGGCGACCGAAAACGCTTGACACGAGTCGCTTCCACTAAATGATCTTGCAACCGGCACCCTCAACGGCACTTGACGAGTAGGCAGGGTGTGACATGACTCGCTGAGCGTCGTTGTTTTCGTCTCGGTATTGTCGTGACCGGTTAGCCCCAGTGAGGCGCGCCAAATCTTCCGGACAGCTCCCGGCTGGGGTCGGGATGACCGGAAAGACATAGCAGTTGGCACGGCGTAACGGCTTCTTACCTGCAGGATCAGGC
>NZ_SMJX01000382.1 GCF_004348535.1 Actinomadura sp. KC216 | reverse complement strand
GGTGGTTTTGGCGAAGGGGAAACACCCGGTCCCATCCCGAACCCGGAAGTTAAGCTCTTCAGCGCCGATGGTACTGCATGGGAGACTGTGTGGGAGAGTAGGACACCGCCGGACATTTCTTATGGGGAAGGCCCCGCCGACAACGGCGGGGCCTTTCTTATTTGTCGGGGTTGGGTTTCCGGGTGCCGGTGAAGGCGTCCCAGAGAATGGCGGCGGGTTCGGCGGTGGCGAAGAGCGACTCGATGCGGGAGCGGTCGCCGTCCAGGTGGATGAGGGTCTGGATGCCGAGGAACATCGCGACCGCGATCATGCCGATGTCGCGTGACGGCACCAGGTCCTCGAACGCCGTCCCTTCGACGAGGCGCTGGACGGCGGAAGCCGCGAATCGGGACCAAGAATCGACATGCGCGAGCACTTCCGCTCGCAGTCGCGGGGAGGTCGCCGAGGCCGTGACGAGTTCCTGGACGGCGTCGATGTGCCCCTTGTCCGCCATGTCCTCGGCGTACAGCGCGCGGAGGCGGGTGATCAGGTCTGCGGCGTCCGTGCAGGAGCCGAGGGCCTCCTCGTAGCGGGCCTTGCGGGCCTGGCTCGTGTGCCGGAGGGCCGTGACGAGCAGGGCCTCCAGGTCGTCGAAGTGGTAGTAGATGACGCCCGGTGCGAAGCCGCCCGTGCGGGCGATGGATCGGGCGGTCGTGCCGCCGTAGCCCTCGACGGCGAGCGTCCGGATGGCCGCGTCGAGGAGACGGTTCCTGGTCTCCGCCCGTGACGCCATGCGCTCAGATCACTTTCCAGGGTTTCACGCCCGCCTCGGCGAGGACGGGGTCGAGGCGCCGCGCGAGCCGCGCGAGGTGGTGGCTCGGCACCTGCGGGTACAGATGGTGTTCCAAGTGGTACGTCAACTCCAGGAACAGGGCGGGGACGACGCGCCCGCGTAGTGTGCGGGTCTGCGTGAGCGGCGTGTCCCCGTAGTGCCGGTGCGGCAGGTGGACGGTCAGCAGCGGATACACCCAGCTTCCCACGATCATCATGACGGCGTACACGAGCAGCCCGCGCGACCAGGCGGCGCCGGCCACGACCGCCGCGAACGGCAGCGCCGCCTCCGCCAGCAGCCACAGCCGCTGGCCCGTCCGGCTGCGTCCGTACGCCCACCACCACAGGCGGGCGAGGAAGACCGGGCCGTAGAGGATCGCGCCGAGCGCGGACAGGTCGGCAGGATATCCCTCCGGGTCCTCGTCGCTGGGGAACGTCCGGTGGTGTTGCAGGTGCGTGGTGCGGTAGGCGTGGCCGCTTTCCAGGAGCACGGCGCCCAGCAGGAACAGGGCCCATTCCGTGGCCCGACTGCCGAGGCCCAGGGAACGGTGGACGACGTCGTGCGTCGCCGTCACCACGGCCACGAAGATCCCGAACGCGATGAGCGGCGTCGCCCACCACCATCCGGCGAGCCACGCCGCGGCGAACAGGGCGATCCCGACGTACGGCAGCGCCAGCGTGCGGACGCGGCGCGGGCGGGTCGTGACGAGAAGGTCGGGGCCGAGCTCGGACAGTTTCGGCAGCGTCATCGGGCCACCGCCGTCCGCCGCGCCGACTTGAGCGCCTCGTCCGCGACGATCCTGCTGCCCAGCGCGCACGCGACGGTGCCGAGGCCGGGCCAGGTCGAGTCGCCGACGAGCCACAGCCCCGGCACGCCCAGCGAATGCGGGACGGCGTTCTGGTTGGCGTTGCCCGGCGTCTGGTGCGGTCCGCCGACCGCGCCGCCGGGCCGGAACGCGAAACGTTCGTAGGAGCGCGGCGTCCCGACCTCCCACACGCGTGCACGCTCGCCGAGATTCGGATGGACGCGGCGTGCCAGGCCGACGAGACGCTCCCCGATCGCGTGCTTGCGGGCCTCGTAGTCGGCGTGCGGCAGGTCCCGCCAGCCGGCGAGCCCCGTGTGCGTGGAGATCATGACGGCGCGTTCGCCGGGCGGGGCGCTGTCGGTGTCGCCCCGCGCGGACACCGACACGAACATGTTGTTGCCGTCACCGAGCGGCCGGCCGTAGTCGTGCAGCAGCTGGTGGTGGGTGAACTCCTGCCCGGCGACCTCGGCGTCCGGGACGCCGAGGAACACGACGATCGCGCCGCCCAGCTCGTTCGCGTCCCGCTCCAGGTAGGGGCGGAGCGGGACGGCGAGGTCGGGGACGACGCGCGCGGTCGTGGCGGCTGGCAGCGCGCTCACCACCTGCCGGGCGTGGACGACGCCATGGCTGGTCTGGACGGTGAACGCCCCCGCCCGTCCGGACACCCGCTCGGCCCGGCAGCCGACGCGGAGCCGTCCGCCCATCGCGCGGTAGTGCGCGGTGAAGCGCCGCCAGAAACCGCGCATGCCGCCGTCCGCGCGGGTCAGGCCCGCGCCGCGGATCGTGACGCCGAGCGCGGCGTTGATGAGCGGGGCCCGGTCGACGGTGCTGTGCACCGTGTCCTCCACCAGCATCGACAGGAGCCCGACCAGCGGCGCGTCGCCGCGCAGCCCGTGCCGGACCAGGACGTCCCCGAGCGTGGTGTTCAGGTGGCGGGCGAGCGGGACGCCGCGCGGGCCGAGCGCCCGCAGATTGTGCACGGCGTCGGCGGGGCGGCGCATCGGCAGCCGGACACCGGAGCGGCTCGCGTCCCAGAACACCTGCGCGATCCGGTCGAGCCGCGCCCAGAACGCCCGGTGCCGGGGGCTGTCGCCCAGCGCCCGCAGCCGTTCGCGATGCCATGCCCCGGTGTCGCGGTAGAGGGTGACCTTGCGGTCCGGCAGCCAGCCGACGTAGCCGGGCAGCGCCTCGCCGGGCGCGGGATCCATCCCGATGCTGTCGAGCAGCTCCGCGCCGACCCCGCCCGGCTCGAAGTCGACCATCGTGGTCGCGCCCACGTCGAAGGAGAAGCCGCGCCGCCGGTAGTAGCCCGCGCAGCCGCCGACATGGCCGTGCGCCTCGATCACGAGCGTGGACAGCCCGGCCGCCTGGAGCCGCGCCGCCGTCGCCATCCCGGCGAGCCCGCCGCCGAGCACGGCCACGTCGCACGACGCCGGGAACCGGGCAGCCCTCGCTGGACGACCCATCTGAACGCTTGTTCTGAACATGTGTTCAGAGTGCGCTCGGCGCGGCGTCCCGTCAATGGTCAGGACGAAGGGCGGTCGCCGCGCTCGATCAGGAACATGAGGGAGAGCATCGCGGCCCACGTCCAGATGGCGGCGCCTCCGGCGAGCATCAGCCGGTACTCGCCCGCCGGGAACGCGGCCAGCCCGAGGACGAGGTAGACGGCCACGGCGGCGACGCTGTAGATCGTCCAGCCGCGCCGTCCCTCGCGGGCGAAGCGGCGGGCGAACACCAGGCAGGCCGCGCTGAGCGCGAGGCCCATCCCGACCGGCGCGAGGTTGTGCAGCATGCCGTGCCAGCTGACCTCGCCGGCGCCGGCGGGCGTCCCGGCGGGGAAGCCGTCCATCGGGTCGGTGGGGAACACGCCCGCCCAGACCAGGCTCGCGCCGTAGACGGCGATGAGCGCGGTGCCCCAGGCGCGTCCCGCCGAGCCCGGTGCCAGGACGCGGCGCAGCCCGGCGGCGGAGGCCAGCACCAGCACCCCGCAGACCAGGAAGTTGGCGGTCTGGATCCAGCCGTGCTCGCCGAGGCTGAGCATGCTCAACGGGTGGCGGGCGGCGTCGAACCCGTCGCGCGTCAGGGCCTGCGCGACGATGAGCAGCACGAACAGCGGCCCCGCGACGGCCCCGCCGCCGAGCAGCACGCGGGTGGGAACCGCCAGCCGGGGCGTGGCGGTGGGGTCCAGGGTGTCGGTGGACATGGCGGCCTCCTAAGCCGTCGGAATCGTCAGGTGTAGAGGGGTTCGCCGGTTTCCAGCAGCGTCTTCAGGTCGCTGAGCGTCTGGCTCCAGCCGCCGCCCGCGCCCGGGAGCTCGCCGTTGGTCTGCGCCGCGGTCTGCGGCGCGCCGGTGACGTCGTGGGTGACGGTCAGCCGCGAGATGCCCTGCTCGTCGTCCTCGATCTCGTAGGTGAGCCGGGTGGCGGGCTCGTCGAGGTACAGGGCCCGCCACGTCTGGACGAGCCTGCGCGGCGGATCGGCCTCGATGACCTCGCCGTCGAGCACCACGTCCGGGGCGCCGTGCTCCTTCATGACGTCGCTGGCCAGCCCGCGGAACGCGCCGCCGGGACGCAGGTCGTACTCCACCGGCGCCTGGTAGCCGTACTTCACGGCCCACTCCGGCTTGGTGATCGCGTCCCAGATGGCCTGCGGGGTCGCCTTGATGTACACGCGGTACACGTGGACGGCCCGGCCGCCCTCGGTGCTCGTGTCGGTCGTCGTCATACCGGACTCCAGTTCTCGCTTGAGGTCGGCGAGCGCCGCGGCGGGCCGCTCGGTGTACTTGCCGATCCACCGGTCGTGGATCAGCCGGATCGGCACGGGGTTGAGGAAGTGCAGCTTTTCCCTGCCCGAGCGGCGCGCGACCACCAGCCCGGCCTCCTCCAGCACCCGCAGATGCTTGGCGACCCCGAACCGGGTCATCTCCACCTCCGCCTCCAGTTCGCCGAGCGTCCGCCCGTCCCGGGCGAACAGCAGGTCGAGCAGGAAGCGGCGGGTCGGGTCCGCCAGCGCCTTGAACGCCAGATCGTCGTCCTTCACACCGCGAAAATAGGTGACCAAAAGGTCACATGTCAACCATGCTTCAGGGAGCAGGGCGGTCCGCTATGGTCGGGGCCATGCCGCTCTCACCTCGCCTGGCGACGATCGTGGACGCGCTGCCGCTCGAACCCGGTATGCGGGTCCTGGAGATCGGCTGCGGGCCCGGCGCCGCCGCGCGGGCCGTCGCGGCGCGGCTCGGCACGGGGCACATCCTCGCGATCGACCGGTCCGCGAAGGCGGTCGCGCAGGCGGAGGCCGCCGGGGCGGACGAGATCGCGTCGGGGCGGATGAGCGTCCGGCAGGCCGCGATCGAGGACTTCGTGCTGGAGCCCGGTGAGGCCCCCTTCGACCTGGCGTTCGCGGTCCGGGTCGGCGCCCTCGACGGCCGCCACCCGGAGGCGGGCCGTGCGGCGATGCGGCGCATCGCCGCGGCCCTGGCGCCGGGCGGGCGGCTCTTCATCGACGGCGGCGACCCGCTACGCGAACTGGCCGTGAACTGACCGCCCGACGCCCGAGATCAACGACCCGGGGCGGCAGGGCCGCGGGTCAGCGGGACGGGAAGGCCGCGGGTCAGCGGGACAGGGCCGTGTCGAGGGTTGCGGCCCACTGGCGCAGGAGCCGGGTCCGGCGGGCGGAGTCGTCGGTGAGGAGGTCGGCCAGGCCCAGGCCGCGGACGAGGTCGAGCGTCGCCTGGACCGTCTCGCGGACGCCGGGGACGCTCTCGTCCGCGCCGAGGGCCTCGACGGTGAGGCGGTGCGCCTCCCGCCCGACCCGGGCCTCCAGGGGAAGGACCCGCGCGCGGAGCTGCTCGTCGGAGCTGGCGGCGACCCAGAGCTGCAGCGCGGCCCGGAACAGCGGGGTCGTGTACATCTCGCCGAGCATCATGACCACGTCCAGGGTGGACGGGCGCCGCCCGGACGGCACGACCAAGCGCTCGCGGATCTGCGCCACCCGCACCTCGGACCCGTACTCGACCGCCGCGGTCACCAGCTCCTCGCGCGTCCTGAAGTGGTGCTGCGCCGCGCCCCGGGAGACGCCGGCGCGCTCGGCGACGACGGCGACGGTCGTCCCGGCCCATCCCACGGAGGCGAGGCACTCGACGGCCGCCTCCAGCAGACGGCGGCGCGTGGCCCGGCTGCGATCCTGCCGCGGTTCGCGGGGGAGTGCCTGCGTGGTCATCAGGCCGCCCATGCTACGCGGCCCCTCACCCCGGGCCGCGCCGTGCGGCTGTGACCGCAAGAACAATCATGCGTGATTGATTTTCTGATTCGGGGCTGGCAAGGTTCGGGCCATGAGCCAACCGCTGCGGGTCGGCAACGCCTCGGGCTTCTACGGCGACCGGTTCTCCGCGATGCGGGAGATGCTGGAGGGCGGGCCGCTGGACGTCCTCACCGGCGACTACCTCGCCGAGCTGACCATGCTGATCCTGGGGCGCGGCAGGCTGAAGGACCCGGAGGCCGGGTACGCGACGACGTTCCTGCGGCAGATGGAGGAGTGTCTCGGGCTCGCCGCGGAGCGGGGCGTCAGCATCGTCGCCAATGCCGGTGGGCTCAACCCGCGCGGGCTCGCGGAGCGGCTGCGCGAGCTGGCCGGACGGCTCGGCCTTGAGGTGCGGGTCGCCCACGTGGAGGGCGACGATCTGCTCGCGCGGGCGGAGGAGCTGGGCTTCGGGCACGAGCGGTACGGGGCGCCGCTGACCGCGAACGCCTACCTGGGCGCGTGGGGGATCGCCGAGTGCCTGCGGGACGGCGCCGATGTGGTGGTCACCGGGCGCGTGACCGACGCCTCGCTGGTCGTGGGGCCCGCCGCCGCGCACTTCGGCTGGGCGCGGGACGCCTGGGACGCGCTGGCCGGCGCGACCGTCGCCGGGCACGTCCTCGAATGCGGGGCGCAGGCCACGGGCGGCAACTACGCCTTCTTTGAAGAAATCTACAACGTAAAGGCGCCGGGCTTTCCGGTGGCCGAGATCGATGCCGACGGGTCCAGCGTCATCACCAAGCACGAGGGCACGGGCGGGGCGGTGACCGTCGGGACCGTGACGGCGCAGCTTCTGTACGAGATCGGCGGGCCGTCCTACGCCGGTCCGGACGTCACGGCGCGCTTCGACACGATCGAGCTGGCGCAGGACGGGCCCGACCGGGTGCGGATCGGCGGCGTCCGGGGGCTTCCGCCGCCCCCGTCCACCAAGGTGTGCCTCAACCACCTCGGCGGCCACCGCAATGAGATGACGTTCGTCCTCACGGGTCTCGGCGCCGAGGCGAAGGCCGACCTCGTCAAGGCGCAGATGGAGGCCGCGTTCGGTGATGCCGCGCCCTCGCGAGTCGAGTGGACGCTTCTCGGGGCCGCGAGGCCCGATCCCGCGACGCAGGGGGAGGCGACCGCGCTGCTCCGGTGCGCCGTCCTCGACCCCGACCCGGAGAAGGTCGGGCGGGCCTTCAGCGGCGCGGCGGTGGAACTGGCCCTCGCGGGGTACCCCGGCTTCACGATGACGTCCCCGCCGGGCAAGGCGAGCCCCTACGGCGTCTACACCCCGGCGTTCGTCCCGAACGAGGCGGTCGAGCATGTGGCCGTGACCCACGACGGCCGTCGCGTCCCCATCCCGCCCCCGCCGGCCACGATCGACTCCCCGCCCGGGGCCGCCGTGGTCGAGGCGGGTGAACCGGTGGACGGCCGGCG
>NZ_SMJX01000381.1 GCF_004348535.1 Actinomadura sp. KC216 | reverse complement strand
CTCCCGAAGACCCGTTCGGCCCGCCCGATCCGCGAGACGCACGGGAGCCGGAGGCCCCCGCCCCGGCGTCCACCCCGGCCGGCGGGCCGTTCAAGTTCCTCTCGCTGCTCCCCGTCCCGCTCCTGCCGATCGTCGCGCTCGTCATCGCGGTCGGGATCGTCGCCTACGCGCTGAGCACGCAGCAGATCGCGCTCAACTTCGCCGGCGGCGCGCCGCACGACACCGCGCAGACCAACCCCAGGGACAACCAGGTCTCCCAGCGCGAGCGGAACGAGCGCGCCAGCCGCGGCGCCGGCCGCACCGATGGCCTCATCATCGCCTTCAAGGTCGCGTCCAAGAGCCCGGGCGGCTTCAAGGCGACCGCCACGATCGCCAACAACGGCACGCGTCCCGTCACTACGTGGGCGCTCGCGTTCAAGATCCCCACCGCGTCCGTCACCGCCGTCAGCGGCGCCACCGTCGTGAAGACGGGCAAGGTCGCCCACGTCCGCGGGCGCACCGCCATCCCGCCCGGCGCGAAGGTGCGGATCGTGTTCGCCGCGCGGGGCACGGCCGCGAAGCCGTCCGCGTGCATCCTGAACAGCCAGCCCTGCGCCATCGTCTGAGCGCCGGGCCGCCGGGCCACCGCGAGCTGGCCCGCAGTGCATAAGCCATAAAGTGGACGGCATGACGCATTCCCCGTCCGATGCCCCGGCCACGCGGCAGGCGCCCCCGCTCGTGCTCACCATCGCGGGCTCCGACTCCGGCGGCGGCGCCGGGATCCAGGCGGACCTGAAGACCATGCTCGCGCTCGGCGTCCACGGGATGAGCGTCATCGCCGCCGTCACCGCGCAGAACTCGCTCGGCGTCCAGGGCTACTGGGAGCTGCCGGCCGAGGCGGTGCGGGCCCAGCTCGACTCCGTGCTGTCCGACATCGGCGTCCACGCGATCAAGACGGGGATGCTCGCGTCCACGACCCTGGTCGAGACGGTCGCGGAGGCGCTGGCCGCCTCGGACGCGCCCGCCGTGGTCGACCCCGTCGGCGTGTCCAAGCACGGCGACTCGCTGCTCGCGCCCGAGGCCGTCCAGGCCGTCCGCTCGGTGCTGCTGCCGGCCGCGACCGTCGTCACGCCCAACCTCTACGAGGTGGAGCAGCTCACCGGCGTCAAGGTGGTGGACGAGGCGGGGCTGCGCGAGGCCGCCGAGGCCGTCAAGGCGCTCGGCCCGCGATGGGTCCTGATCAAGGGCGGGCACCTGCCGGGCGAGCCCGCCGACCTGCTGTTCGACGGGGAGCGCGCGCACCGGTTCACCGCGCCCCGGCACGACAACCGGCACACCCACGGCACCGGGTGCACGCTCGCGTCCGCGATCGCGTCGCACCTGGCGCTCGGCGACGACGTCCCTGCGGCGGTGGCGAAGGCGAAGCAGTACGTGACGGGCGCGATCGCGGCGGGCTTCCCGCTCGGCGCCGGGATCGGCCCCGTCGACCACGGCTGGCGCCACCGGATCTGACCGGAGGTACAAAAAACCGGCTCACCGGGCCATCCCGATGAGCCGGCCGAAGCCCTGCCCGGCGGTCTCAGACCGTCGGCTTGACGACCTTCCCGGCCTTGATGCAGGACGTGCAGGCGTTGATCCGCTTGGTGCTGCCGTTCACGACGGCGCGCACGCGCTGGATGTTGGGGTTCCAGCGGCGCGGGGTGCGGCGGTGCGAGTGGGAGACGCGCATGCCGAAACCGGGTCCCTTGCCGCAGACGTCGCAGACGGAAGCCACGGGAAACTCCAAGTGGTGTCGAAACTCTGACCGGAGCGCCGCCCGTCGCCGCTGGGGCGAGCCGGGCATCATGGGCGCTCACCGATGAGCGCCTCGGACGAGGCGCACGGATCAGAGTAGCCGACCGCCCATCGGATAGGCGAATCGCCTTGCGAAACTTCCGGCTTTACGCCTTCCCCCGAATGGCCCTGACACGGTACAGAAGAGTCGGGCGAAAGGTGAGAGGGGCGGGGCGTGGGCGAAGTCCTTGACATGGCGGCGGTCCGGGGCTGGTGCAGGGGCGCCGCGGAGGCGCTCGGCGGGACCCGGGCGGAGATCGACGCGCTGAACGTGTTCCCCGTCCCGGACGGCGACACCGGCACGAATCTGCACCTGACCGTGCTCGCCGCCGCGGACGCGCTGGACGAGCTCCCGGACGGCGCAGGCGCCCACGAGACCTGGCGGGCGCTGTCACACGGCGCGCTGCTGGGCGCCCGGGGCAATTCCGGCGTGATCCTCAGCCAGGTGTTCCGCGGCCTCGCGGACGTCCTCGGCCCCCTGGAGGCGCCGCCCGGCGGGGCGGAGTTCGCGGGCGCGCTGGAGCACGCGTCCACCCTCGCCCGCGGAGCCGTCGAGCATCCCGTGGAAGGAACGATCCTAAGCGTCCTCGACGCCGCCGCATCCGCATGCACCTCGGCCGCGAGAACCGCCGCCACCGATCTCGCGGCGGTGACGCGAGCCGCCGCCACCGGCGCCAGGCAGGCGCTGCACCGCACCACCGCCCAGCTGGAGATCCTGGCCCGCAGCGGCGTCGTCGACGCGGGCGCGGCCGGCCTCTGCGTCGTCCTCGACGCGCTCGTCGCCGAGATCACCGACGAGCACCCGGACCACTACGAGGTGCCCGCCCGCACCACCGGCGCGCAGGCCCCGGTCCAGAGGCCGCCGCAGCACCGGAACGGTCCCGGCTACGAGGTCATCTACCTGCTGTACGCGCAGGACGACGCCGTCCACACCCTCCGCGAGAAGCTCGACCGCCTCGGCGATTCGCTGGTCGTGGTGGGCGGCGACGGGCTTTGGAACGTTCACGTCCACGTGGACGACGCGGGCGCGGCCATCGAGGCGGGCCTCGCCGCGGGCCGCCCGCACCGGATCCGCGTCACCCACCTGCACGCCAGGACGCGCGAGCAGCCGCACGCCCCGCACACCGGCCGCGCGGTGATCGCGGTCACCGCCGCCGACGGCCTCGCCGCGCTGTTCGAGGAGTGCGGCGCCCGGGTGGTCCGCCGCGACCCCGGCCAGGTGCCGCCGCTCGCGGTGCTGGCGGAGGCGATCCTCCAGGCGGGCGACGAGGTGACCGTCCTGCCGAACGAGCCCGCGGTCGTGTCGCTCGCCGAGGCCGCCGCGGAACGCGCCCGCGAGGCGGGGGCGAGCATCGCGGTCGTCCCGACCAAGGCGGCCGTCCAGGGGATGGCGGCGCTCGCGGTGCACGACCCGCTGCGCCGCTTCGCCGAGGACGTGAGCGAGATGACCCGCGCCGCCGGCGCGACCCGGTTCGGCCGGCTGGAGGTCGCCGAGCAGCCGGCGGACACGCCCGCCGGCCCGTGCCGTGCCGGCGACGTCCTCGGGCTGATCGAGGCGGACGTCGTGGCGGTCGGCGCGGGAGTCGCGGACGTCGCGCGGCACGTCCTGGACCGGATGCTGGCGGGCGGCGGCGAGCTCGCCACGCTGATCATCGGCCTGTACGCGCCGCCCGGCCTCGCCGCCGCGCTCGAAGGGCACCTGCGCGACACGCACCCGGACGTGGAGGTCGGCGTCTACGACGGCGGCCAGGAGCAGTTCCCGCTCCTCATCGGCATCGAGTGATGCCGGCCGGTCCCATCGGCTAGAAAAGACAGCGTGGCGAATCTCGACGAGCCGTTGCGCAAGATCCTCGGTGACAAGACGGCGAAGGTGCTGGAGAAGGGCCTCGACCTGCACACCGCCGGCGACCTCCTGCACCACTACCCGCGCCGCTACGCGCACCGGGGCGAGCTGACGCAGCTCAGCGGCCTCCAGGACGACGAGCACGTCACCGTCATGGCCGAGGTCGTGAAGGTTCAGGGCCGCACCCTCACCCGCAGCCCCGGCTACGTCCTGGAGATCACCGTCACGGACGGCACCGGCGAGCTGAAGCTGAGCTTCTTCGGCCGCAAGGGCTCCTACCGGCCCGAGAAGGACCTGTCGCCCGGCACGCGCGGCCTGTTCGCCGGGAAGATCAGCACCTACCGGCCGCGCAGCGGCAGGGCGGTCCGCCAGCTCGCGCACCCCCAGTACAAGGTCGTCCGCGAGAAGGGCGCCGAGCAGGCCGCGCAGGAGTGGGCCGACGAGATCATCCCGATCTACCCGTCGACGAAGAACCTCCCCATCGAGACGATCGGCACGTCCGTGGGCACCGTCCTGGACCAGTTGGACCTGCCCGCCGACCCCATGCCGAGCAACCTCCTGAGCCGCCGCAACCTCATCGGCCTACGCGAGGCATACGAGGGCATCCACCGCCCGCAAAGCTGGGAAGAATTGAACCGCGCCCGCAAGCGCCTCAAATGGGACGAGGCCTTCATCGTCCAGGTAGCCCTGGCACAGCGCCGCCTGGCCGCCGCCGCTCTCCCAGCGACACCACGCCCCCCGTCCTTCGGCGGCCTCCTAGCAGAGTTCGATTCACGCCTGCCGTTCGAGCTCACCAAGGGCCAGCGCGAGGTGGGCGACGAGATCGCCGCCGACCTGGCCCTGGAACACCCCATGCACCGCCTGCTCCAAGGAGACGTAGGTGCCGGAAAGACCGTCGTCGCCCTACGCGCCATGCTCCAGGTAGTGGACAACAACGGCCAAGCCGCCCTGCTAGCCCCGACCGAGGTCCTGGCCCAGCAGCACTACCGCTCGATCACCGGCATGCTCGGCGACCTTGCCCAAGCAGGACAGCTAGGCGGCGCCGACAACGCCACCCGCGTGGCGCTCCTCACCGGATCGCAGGGCGCGAAGGCGCGCAAGGAGGCCCTGCTGGACGCCGCGTCCGGCGCCGCGGGCATCGTCGTCGGCACCCACGCGCTCCTCCAGGAGAGCGTCCAGTTCGCCGACCTGGGCCTCGTCGTCGTGGACGAGCAGCACCGCTTCGGCGTCGAGCAGCGGGACGCGCTCCGCGAGAAGACCGGCGGCGGGCGCCCGCACGTCCTGGTCATGACGGCGACGCCGATCCCGCGCACGGTGGCGATGACGGTGTTCGGCGACCTGGAGACGTCCGTCCTCGGCCAGCTCCCCGCAGGCCGCTCGGAGATCCAGACCCACGTGGTGCCGCCGGAGAAGCCCGCGTTCTTCGCCCGCACCTGGGAGCGCATCAAGGAAGAGGCGTCCAAGGGCCGCCAGATCTACTGCGTCTGCCCCCGCATCGGCGAGCAGGAGGGCGACGAAGGCGACGCCATCCCATCCGACGACGAAGGCCGCCGCTCACCCCTGGGCATCATGGAGGTGCTGCCGAAACTGGAGGAGCTGCTCTCCGGCCTGCGCATCGGCGTCCTGCACGGCAAGCTCCACCCCGACGAGAAGGAAGCGGTGATGCGCCGCTTCACCGACCGCGACCTGGACGTCCTGCTCGCCACCACGGTCATCGAGGTCGGCGTGGACGTCCCCAACGCCACCGTCATGGTGATCATGGACGCGGACCGTTTCGGCGTCTCCCAGCTCCACCAGCTCCGCGGCCGCGTCGGCCGCGGCTCCCTGCCCGGCCTGTGCCTCCTGGTCACCGACGCCGAGCCCGGCAGCAAGGCCCGCGAACGCCTGGACGCCGTCGCCTCCACCACCGACGGCTTCAAACTCTCCCGCCTGGACCTGGAACAACGCCGGGAGGGCGACGTCCTGGGCGCCGCCCAGGCAGGCCGCACTTCAAGCCTCCGCCTCCTCACCCTCCAAAGAGACGAAGACGTAATCCGAGACGCCCGAGAAGAAGCAACAACCCTGGTGGAGAAGGACCCAGACCTAGGATCCCACCCCGGCCTGGCAACGGTCCTGGCAACTCTCCTAGACGAAGACCGAGCCAACTTCCTAGAGAAGACCTGACCCACAACACCCACCCCAAGACGGCAAGAACCCAAACCCCGGCAGGTTGAACCCCAACCACCGGTTACGGGCAGGCACGCGGAGCGAGCTCTGCGAGCGCAGCGGGCATGCCCGGCGCGCCGCGTCCCCGCAGCGCAGGGAGCGCCAGCGACCGGAGCGAGGAGACCCGTGCCGCGCGGCCGGGGGTCTGGGGGTCGCCCCCTCAGATAAACAGGGCGGGCATGCCCGGCGCGCCGCGTCCCCGCAGCGGCGGGAGCGCCAGCGACCAGAGCGAGGAGATCCGTGCCGCGCAGCCGGGGGGCTCGGGGGGTCGCCCCCCGATAGACAAAGAGACCCGTGCCGCGCGGCCGGGGGTCTGGGGGTCGCCCCCCAGATAGACAACGCACATCTCAGAACGCATGGGCGGTTACAGGCGTCTAACGTATAGCCGATCGTAAGTGGCGATGTGGGGCTCGCGCGGGTACAGGGTCCGTGGCGGGTTTCGCATGCGACGGAGGAGCTCCCATGACGGCCGTTGGCCCATTGCTGCCCAGCGACCCGGCTCGGCTCGGGGCGTACGAGCTGGTCGGGCGGATCGGTGAGGGCGGGCAGAGCGTCGTCTACCTGGGGCGCCGTGAGGACGGCGAGCAGGCCGCGGTGAAGCTGCTCCGCGACCGGTTCAGCCGCGATCCGGAGTGGCGGGCGCGGTTCGAGCGGGAGATGCGGATGATCGGCCGGGTCGCCGGGTTCTGCACGGCACAGGTCTTGGACGCCGACATCTCCGGCGACCTGCCGTACGTCGTCAGCGAGTACGTGCCGGGGCCGTCGCTCAGCGGCCTCGTGAACGAGAAGGGCCCGCGGACCGGCACGGACCTGGACCGGCTGGCGATCGGGACCGTGACGGCGCTGGCGGCGATCCACCGGGCGGGCATCCTGCACCGCGACTTCAAGCCGTCCAACGTGCTGATGGGCCCGGACGGGCCGCGCGTCATCGACTTCGGCATCGCGCGGATCGCCGGGGCGTCGGCGACCAAGGGCAGCGGGGTGGTCGGGACGCCGTCGTACATGGCGCCCGAGCAGGTCACCGACACCGACCTCGGCACGGGTGTGGACCTGTTCACGTGGGCGGCGACGATGCTGTTCGCGGCGACGGGACGGCACCCGTTCGGCAACGACACGATCTCCGCGGTGTTCCACCGGATCCTGAACTATGAGCCGGACCTGTCGGCGCTGCCGGAGTCGCTGCGCGGGGTCGTCGCGTCCTGCCTGGCCAAGGATCCGGCGCAGCGGCCGGAGGCGCAGGGGGTGCTGCTGACGCTGCTCGGCGGCGCCGAGACGATCGAGGACGACATGGGCCCGCTCAGCACCGGCGCCCATTTCGCGGGCGATCCGAGGACGCCGCCGTCGGCGCCGCCGACCGTGGGCCGCGCCGACCACCTGATGGGGACGGACTCCGGCGGGACCGGCCCCGGGTTGGGCGGCCCGGCGGGCTACGCGCAGATGCCGCAGACCGTCCCGCCGCGGCGCAGGCGGCGCGGCGG
>NZ_SMJX01000380.1 GCF_004348535.1 Actinomadura sp. KC216 | reverse complement strand
AAGAGACAGCGCCAGTAGGAGGGTGTGACGGTGACGCGCCCGGGTAACTCGGCAGACAGGGGTCGCTAACTAGCTGGGAGGACTGCCGTGGAGGGGCCGTTCATGCGGATCGAGGACAGCGGGCTGGTGATGCCGCTGCGCCCCGACGTTACGACGGTCGGGAGAGGGAGAGGAGTCGACATCCGCCTCGACGACCCGAGTGTGTCCCGTCTGCACGCTGAGATCGTCCGACGCGGTCCGTACGTCTACGTGGTGGACATGGGCCTGTCCCGCAACGGGACCCGCGTCAACGGCCGGCCGATCGCCCGCCGTGTCCTGGAGGACGGCGACGTCGTGAGCTTCGGCACGGCGCGCTGCCGGATGGGGGGCATCCCCCGTGAGGAGGTCGACCCGGACGTCGAACTGCGCCGGGCCGTCGCACCCGAGCTCACCCGCCGCGAGGTCGACGTGCTCACCTCGCTCTGCCGTCCCGCCCTGTCCGACGAGGCGTTCGTGGCCCCGGCCACGGCACGCGACATCGCCGGAGAGCTGGTGGTGACGGAGGCGGCCGTCAAGCAGCACCTGCTGCGCCTCTACCAGAAGTTCCGCATCCCCGAGGGCGCCAACCGGCGCACGCGGCTCGCCAACGAGGTCATCGCGATGGGCCTCGTCCGGCCGCTGCCGCCGGTGCACGTCCCGCAGGGCCGCCCTCCGATGGACGGGCGGGTCCCCGGGGTCCGGGGCACGGCCGAGACCCGGCGGGCGGGCGCGGGCCACGCGCACGTCAACGGGCCCGGACGCGCACCCAGCGCGGCGGGACGGAGGGCCAGCTGAACTGAGCACGCGATCGCTCTCTGGCAGCGCAACTTCGAGGGCGATCGCCGAACCCGCCCGTCCGGGGCCGTGCAGGTGACGGCGCGGCTCCGGACGGAGGAACGTAGGGCGCGGGCCGCCATCAGGGTGCTGGTGGCGGCCCGCGTTCGCATGTCCGGCGCCACTCGGCGCATGTCCGGCGCCCCGTCGGCGCGTGTCCGGCGCCCCGCCGCGCGTGTCAGGCGGCCTGGTTCTCGGCGGCTTCGACGACGTTGGCGAGGAGCATCGCGCGGGTCATCGGGCCGACGCCGCCCGGGTTCGGGGCGACCCACCCGGCGACCTCGCGGACGTCGGCGGCGACGTCCCCGGCGAGCTTGCCGTCCACGCGGGACACGCCCACGTCCAGGACGGCCGCCCCCGGCTTGACCATGTCGGCGGTGACGAGATCGGGGACGCCCGCGGCGGCCACGACGATGTCAGCGCGGCGGGTGTGGGCCGCCAGGTCGCGGGTCGCGGTGTGGCAGAGGGTGACGGTCGCGTTCTCCGAGCGGCGGGTGAGGAGGAGGCCGAGCGAGCGCCCGACCGTGATGCCGCGGCCCACGACCGCGACGTCGGCGCCCTTGATCGGGACGTCGAAGCGGCGGAGCAGCTCGATGATGCCCTTCGGCGTGCACGGGAGCGGGCCCGGCTGCATCAGGACGAGCCGTCCGAGGTTCGTGGGGTGCAGGCCGTCAGCGTCCTTGGCCGGGTCGATGCGCTCCAGCACGCGCTGCTCGTCCAGCCCCTTCGGCAGCGGAAGCTGGACGATGTAGCCGGTGCAGGCCGGGTCGGCGTTCAGCTCGGCGACGGCGCGTTCGACGTCGTCCTGCGTGGCCGTGGCGGGCAGGTCGCGGCGGATGCTCTCGATGCCGACCTCGGCGCAGTCGCGGTGCTTCATGTTGACGTAGGAATGGCTGCCGGGGTCGTCGCCGACGAGGACGGTGCCGAGCCCGACGGACACGCCGCGGTCGCGCAGCGCCTCGACGCGGACCTTGAGGTTCGAGCGGATCTCGGCGGCGGTGGCCTTGCCGTCCAGAATCTGTGCCGTCATGCGTTCCTCCGCGGGGGAATGGCTCCCGTCCACCCAGGCGCGCGGTGTCCGGACTGTCGTTCGCTCCCCGGTGGTGCCCCACCTTGACCGCGCCAGTCGCGTGAACGCCCATGCTATCCGGCGGGCGGGCGACATCCGGGCGCGCGGCGACGGCGGAGTGGTCCGTGGAAATCGGTGGAAAGTGGACCTGCCGGACACCGCCGGTCCGCTCGTAACGTGCCGAGCATGAGCGACGCATGGTTCGAGCGGCCCGTCCTGACCGGGCGATATGTGCGGCTGGAGCCGCTGGCGGCGGAGCACGCCGAGGGCCTGTTCGCGGCGTCCAAGGATCCGACGGTCTGGACGTGGATGAGCGAGCGCCAGCCAGCGTCGCTTGAGGAGATGCGCGTGCTGGTCGACACGGCCCTCGCCCAGCACGAGCGGGGGCTGCGGCTGCCGTGGGCGCAGATCGACGCCGCGACAGGGGAGGTCGCCGGGACGACGTCGTACTACGAGATCGCCCCGTCCGATCGAGGGCTGTGCATCGGCTACACGTGGCTCGGGACGCGGTGGCAGCGGTCGGGCCTCAACACGGAGGCGAAGCTGCTGCTGATGGGCCGCGCGTTCGACGATCTCGGGGCGATCCGGGTCGGCTGGCACACCCACGTCCGGAACGAGCGGTCGCGCGCGGCGATCGAGCGGCTCGGCGCATCGTTCGAGGGCGTCCACCGCAAGCACCGCATCCGCGCGGACGGATCGATCCGCGACACCGCCGTCTACGCGATGACCGACGACGACTGGCCCGCGGCGGCGGAAGCGTTGCGCACCAGGCTCCGCTGAGCACAGCGGTCGGCCTCCAGGCGCGCCGATTCCAGGCGGCCGGTTTCAGGCGGGCCGGTTTCAGGCGGGCCCGCCTTCAGGGCGGTCAGTCTTCGGAGCGCTGGCGCCAGGCGAGGATGCGGTCGGTGCCGTGCCAGCCGAGCTGGGCGGCGAGCATCGCGGCGAGGAACGCCGCGGCCAGGCCGATCACCTGCCGCGACTCCATCAGCAACGCGTCCGCCCGGTACACCGTCACCAGCATGAGGGACATCAGCAGATCCATCGCGCCTCCACACGGATTCGCTCGCGCCGGGGGTGGTCTGGGGAGGGTCGTGGGCGCGGCCAGGCAGAGGCTACCTGCCGCGAAAGGTAAAGAAACCCAAGGTAAACCCGGTGTGGCGGTGTCGTCCGCCACACCGGGGTCCCGCCGGCGTCAGTGGAAGAAGTGCCTGACACCGGTGAAATAGAGGCTGATTCCGGCCTTCTCGGCGGCGGCGATCACCAGGTCGTCCTTGACGGAACCGCCGGGCTCGACGATCGCGCGGACGCCCGCCGCGGTCAGTACCTCAAGGCCGTCCGGGAACGGGAAGAACGCGTCGGACGCGCCGACCGCGGACGCGGCCCGCTCAGCGCCTGCCCGCTCCACGGCGAGCTTGGCGGAGTCGACCCGGTTGACCTGGCCCATGCCGACGCCGACGGTGGCGCCGTCCGCGGCGAGCAGGATCGCGTTCGACTTGACCGCGCGGATCGCCCGCCACGCGAACGCCAGGTCGGCGAGCGTGACCGCGTCCACCGCCGGGCCGGTCTTGAGCTCCCAGGTGGACGGGTCGTCGCCCGGTGCGTCCACTTGGTCGACGCCCTGCAGCAGGACGCCGCCGTCGATGCGCCGGTACTCGACGGCGCCGGACGGCGCGTCCGGGCACACCAGCAGCCGGATGTTCTTGAACCGGTCGGTGAGGATCGTGACGGCCTCGTCCTCGAACGACGGCGCGACCAGCACCTCGGCGAAGCTCTCGGTGACCTGCCGCGCCATCGCGGCGGTGACCGGCCGGTTCGCCGCGATGACGCCGCCGTACGCCGACACGGGGTCGCAGGCGTGCGCCTTGCGGTGCGCCTCCGCGATGTCGGCGCCGACCGCGATGCCGCACGGGTTGGCGTGCTTGATGATCGCGACGCAGGGCTCGGTGAAGTCGTGGGCGGCGCGGCGGGCGGCGTCGGTGTCCACGTAGTTGTTGTAGGACATCTCCTTGCCGTACAGCTGCTCGGCCCCCGCCAGCCCGGACTCGCCGGGCGTGCGGTACAGCGCGGCGCGCTGGTGCGGGTTCTCGCCGTACCGGAGGGTGTTCGACCGCTCCCACGTGGCGCCGAGGAAATCGGGCCACTGCGTCTCGGCGGCGGTCTCGTCGGGCGCGTAACCGCTCGCGAACCACGACGCGACGGCCACGTCGTAGGACGCGGTGTGCGCGAACGCCTTCGCGGCCAGGCGGCGCCGCTCCTCGATCGTGAACCCGCCCGCCCGGACGGCGTCCAGCACGGCCCCGTACCCGGACGGGTCGACGACGACGGACACGCTCGCGTGGTTCTTCGCGGCGGCGCGCACCATCGTCGGGCCGCCGATGTCGATCTGCTCGACGCACTCGTCCGGGGACGCGCCCGACGCGACCGTCTCGGCGAACGGGTACAGGTTCGCCACCAGCAGGTCGAACGGCTCGACGGCCAGGTCTTCGAGCTGCTGGAGGTGGTCCTCCTTGCGGCGGTCGGCGAGCAGGCCCGCGTGCACCGCCGGGTGCAGGGTCTTGACCCGCCCGTCCAGGCACTCGGGGAACCCGGTGAGCTTCTCCACCTTCATCACCGGGACGCCCGCGGACGCGATCCGTCCCGCCGTCGACCCGGTCGAGACGATCTCCACGCCCGCCTCGTGCAGGCCCCGGGCCAGTTCCTCCAGCCCGGACTTGTCGTACACGCTGATCAGCGCGCGCTTAATCGCCACCCGACTCACCGGCCGAGCTCCCCTCTTGATCGGACGAACCCCTGTCGCCTGCGTCGTTCGCACCGTCTGCGTCGCCGCAGGTCTTGCACTTCAACGAGACCCGCCTGCCGTGCGCCGTCCAGCCGTCGCGGGCGAGGCGTCCGACGACGTCGACCAGGAGCCGGCGCTCCACCTGCTTGATCCGCTCGTGCAGGGAGTCCTCATCGTCGTGCCAGCGCACGGGGACGGTGTCCTGGGCGATGACGGGCCCGGTGTCCACCCCTTCGTCGACGAAGTGAACCGTACAGCCCGTCACCTTCACCCCGTACGCCAGGGCGTCCCGTACGGCATGGGCGCCGGGGAAGGAGGGCAGCAGCGCGGGATGGGTGTTGACCGTCCGGCCGCCGAACCGGGACAGGAAGCGCGGCCCGAGGATCTTCATGAACCCGGCGGACACCACGAGATCGGGCTCGTACCGCGCCACCGCGTCGGTCAGCGCCGCGTCCCAGTCATCCCGAGACGGAAAATCCGGGACGCATACGGTAAAAGCGGGCACACCGGAGCGTTCGGCGCGGGCGGTTCCGCCGATATCGGGACGGTCCGCGCCCACGGCCACCACTTTCGCCCCGTAGGCTGGATCCGCGCACGCGTCGAGCAGCGCTTGTAGGTTGGTCCCCGCGCCGGAGACGAGGACGACGAGCCGGGCGGACACCATGACTCCCTGGTGGACGATGCTGGTGGACTGCGGGGATCGGCGGAGGTCCGTCGAACGGGCCGACCTGCAGCCTATCGGGCCCGCTCGGCGCCCCCAGAACACGGGATCACGGGGGGATCCACATCACCGTCCAGGAGGAACAGAACGTGAGCGAGCAGCCGGAGCCAGACCGGCGGCCGGAGCCGGACCAGGCCCCGCAGCCGGACGAGACGCCGGCCGGGCAAGGGCCCGCGGGGCAGCCGCCGGCGGAGCAGGCGCCGGCCGGGCAGGGGCCGCAGACGGGGCCGATGCCGCCGGCGGGGCCCGAGCAGCCCGCAGGGCCGGGGCAGCCGGCGGGGCCGGGGCAGCCGCAGCGGACCGGCTGGCGGGCCCTGTGGCTCGGCGCCATCGCGCTGCTGACCGCGTTCTTCTTCTACCCGCTCGGCCTGGTCCTCGGCGTCGCCGCGCTCGTCGTCGGCATCCGCGCCCGGCGGGCCGCGCGCCGCGCCCGGGGAGCCGCGCCGGGCGCCGTCCCCGGCATCGTCCTCGGCTCGGTCGGCCTGGCGTTCTCGATGCTGTCGGTGTCGCTCACGGCGTTCCTGTGGACGGAGCTGAGCGGCTACCAGAGCTGCCTCAGCGGGTCCAACACGACGGCCGACAAGCAGTCCTGCCGGGACGAGTACTTCCCCAAGATCGAGGACAAGCTCGGCCTGCCCGACGGCAGCATGGACAGGTACGGCGACCTGCTCTAGCCGTAGAGGTCAGCCGCCGAGGTCAGTCCTCCTGGCCGGGCTCTTCGCGCAGGACGTAGATCGCGCCGCCCCTGTTCTCGGTGCGCTCGGGGTCCTCGGGCGGGGGCGGCATGGGGCCGGAGGACGGCTCGTCGATGATGTGGCCCTCGACGAGGACCGTCCCGTCCCGCTCCAGGGCCCGCGCTTCAGGTTCGGGTTCCGGCTGCGGCTCGGGCCCGGGCCCGGGCCCGGGCCCGGGCTCGGGCTCGGGAGGCTCTTCGATCAGCTCGGGCAGCGGATCCAGCGACCGGCGGGCGCGGCGGCGCGGTGCCAGGACGGGCTCCGCCTCCTCGAACTCCAACGGATCCGGCGCATGGGGCGGCCTGGCCGGGGTGGACGGCGCGGCGGTCGCCCGCGGTCCGGGGATCTTCGTCTCGTAGTCGCCGGGAACGGGCGCGGACAGCGGCATCGGCATCGGCGCCGGTGTCGGCGTCGCGAGTTCGCGCGGACGCTTCCGCGCGGGCTGCTTCGCCTTCTTCGCCGCCTTCTTCCTCGCCTTCGACCTGGACTTCGACCCCTTCTGGGGCGCGCGGGCGGGACGGCGCAGCACCATCCAGTTCGCCACCCATGCCGCAATCGCCGCCGAGATGCCGACCTCCAGGGCCGCCAGCAGCCCGACCTGCCAGGCGGACGGTCCCACGGTCGCCATCCGCCCGTCGCCGAGCGGCCCGCCGGACAGGGCGCTCAGCAGCGCCACCACGGCGCCCGTCAGCGCGCCGGACAGGAAGCCCCACAACGGCGCGCCCTCCGACACCCGGGTCGGCATCGACCGGATCGTCAGGGCGCCGCCGACCGCGCCCGCGAGGAACGGCGCGGCCAGCGCGATCAGCGACAGCGCGGGGGCCGGGCCCGGCTCGGGCAGCGCGGCGAGCGGCGGGAACGCGGGGACGAGATCGAGGACCACGCCGGTCGGCGACACGCTCGTCCCGGCGCCGATCGAGAAGCCGGGACCGATCGCGTACGCCATCCCCCAGATCACCGCGTTCGGCAGGAACGCCAGCTCGACCAGGAACAGCAGCACGCCGCCGACGACTCCCGGGGCGAGCAGGTCGTACAGGTGGTCGGCCTCCGACATGTGCATGGCGAGCGATACGCCGACGAGGAGCGCCCCCGACGCGAGCAGCACGGAGAGCGAGCCCGCCACGCCGATCACGAGCGAGCGCGGCCGGTCCGGCAGCAGCCGCAGCAGCGCGCTGAGCCCCGACC
>NZ_SMJX01000037.1 GCF_004348535.1 Actinomadura sp. KC216 | reverse complement strand
ATCACCCATTCACGGTGGATCTCCCGTCCGGTGCCGTCGTCGGACTCTCGTTCGCAGCCGGTGTCGGGACCGCGCTCGTAGTCACCCGGCTGCACCGGCGCCGCCGGCACCGCACGCCCGCCACCGGCCCTGATCTGAGCCGCAGCGAGCCGCCCCCGCCGCCGACCATCCGACGGCTACGGCGCGTCGACCTCAGCCGTGAAGCCCGAAACACCGATCCTCAACCGCCGCCCGGCGAGCCCAACCGGCTCCACCTGTTTCCGCTGCCATCCAGCGGTCGGATTGTCCTGGGAGTACGTGAAGACCAAGAGATCGCGGTTCCGATCAGCGGACTCGTCGTCGGACTGGAAGGCCCTGGCGGGATCGCGGTCGCCCGAGCACTGCTGCTGACGCTCCTGATGCACGCGGGCGACCACGAAGTGGAGATCATCATCCCTCGCGGCGAGGCTATCCAGGTGCTCGCACTCAACCCCGAACAGGTCGACGAGCTCACCCAGTACGCCCATGCCCTGCACGTCACCGCTGATCTGAATGCGGCAATTCAGCTGCTGGAGTCCGAGCGCATCCACCGTGCTCGTCTGCTCGACACCGCAACCGACAACCAGGACCTAACGGCGATCCGCCACGCCGACCCGACCGAGCCCTTGCCCCGTCTGGTCTTGGTCGCTACCTCCGCCCCGGAGCATCAGCACCGCTTGGAAGCCGTAACGGTGGCGGCAGCCAGCTACGACATCGCCATCATCACGCTCGGCGAACACCCGGCCGGCCCCACGGTGCATCTCGATGACGCGGCACACGTCACCTCCTCGACTGGTGCGGGCAGCGACATTTGGGACGGACTACGCATGTTTCACGTCGAGCAACAGGACGCCGACCAGGTCCTCCAACTGATCCGCAGCGCCCACGGTGCCCCAGAGCGTGAACCAGAATCCCAGCCCGCGACGCAGACGACGACGGTCGCGCGCTCGGCGGTGTCCGTGGCGCGGCCGGTGCCACCGGCACCCCAAGCAGCGCAGTCGATCGGGGATTGCCCTGTCCGTTTGCAGGTTCTAGGGCATCCGACTGTGAGAGTCGACGGCGAAATTCTGGAGACCGGTATACGTGGCAAGGGCCGGGAGTTGCTAACCCATCTGGCCGTCCACGCCGAAGGCGCCAGCCGCGACGCGATCGTGGCGGCGCTGTGGCCGGACGTCGACCACAAACATGCCGTGATGCGCTTTCACGCCCTGCTGCACGAGACCCGCCAGACCCTCAAACGAGCTACCGGACGAATCGACGAGAACTTCATCGTCAGGACCGCGGATCGCTACGCCATCGATCCCGAGCTCATCAGCGTTGACCTGTGGCGTTTCCACACCGCAGTGCATGAGGCGTCACAGGCCGATCGCGACCAGGATCAGGCGGCGTTGCTGCAGGAGGCCGCCGACATCTACCAGGGGCACCTGGCCGCTGAGGCATCATTTGAGCAGGCATACGAATGGATCGAACCCGAGCGGGAGACGCTTCGGCGCCAAGCCGGCGAAGCCTTGATCCACCTGGCCATCCTCTACGAGCGTCACGAACCCGAGCGCGCTCTCAGTGTCCTCGAACGCGCGCGCTCGCTCGACCGCTACGCCGAGGAGATCTACCAGCACATCATGACTCTGCAGGCCAAGCTCGGGCGGTCAGACGCGGTACGGCGCACCTATCGCCTCTTGGAGACCTCCCTGGAGGATCTAGCAGTCGATCCGAGCGAGGAAACTCAACAACTCCTGTGGCGGCTTCTCAACCCTCGTGGCCGTCGCTGAGACCTTAGTAATCAGCCGAAGATTCATCGTCCAAAAATGCGCGCAATAGTGTGTGCCCTGGCATGAGGTCGCCGGGGATGAGCGGTACGTTGAACACCTTGGGCTCGTCGAAGACGGGTTGGCCGCTAGGGCGGCGCGCGTAGGGCACGAGGCCGTAGTCGATACCGTCTTCTTGATCAAAGCCCATCCAGGTGACGCACTCCTCCTCGTCGGCGCGCAACGGGTGAGGGGAGGGGGAACGAGCGGCCACGTCACGCTCGTTGATCACCCAGACCTGGGGGACGGCCAGGACCCATCGGACCGCGGCAACCCGGCGGCCGTGAGCGGCCACTCGTTGCTCGAACGCGACAGCGGCGGCGCGGTCTCGCAGGTAGTCGTAGTCACTGAGGATCAACCTGCGTTCCCCGTCGAGCGCGGCGATCGCCAGGTACTCGTCGGCCAGGATGTGCCGCTCCTGGCGTTCCACCACGTCGAAGAGCACCGCCGCAAGGTCGTCGTTCATCTGGCACCACCCTTCCACCCCATCCATACGGGAGCAAGGTTCCCGGTCGGGAACGGGAGCCGTGGAGGAGCTAGGGGCCGGGCTGGCGATCGGCGTTGCGGGCAGCTACTCGTGACCAAAGTCAACCGGGACGGTCGCGTATGGCAGTGACCAGATGAGCCTTAGCGGTCTTGTAGCCGAAGGCTTACCATGGTGACGATCGGTCTCCTACTGTGTTCTGCTCAACTAGGTAGGGATTAGATCAAAGGGGTCGGTCCCTCCGTATGCGGGGCCGACCCTCTCGACTTCGGTGGCGGTGGCCAGCTCCCGATTCTCTGTGCGCGGGTGACGTGAACGCATTAAATATCATGGCTCGTCGCTGCGACAAATCCTTGGAGTTGGCCGAGGAGTGAGTTCGCAGACCGCTGGGCCTCGCGGAGAATGCTGATCGCTGCTTCAACTCCGTACACCGAATCATCACCCAGTTGAGCAACCTCCGTTGCTGGGGCGGCAAGAGTCACCGAGACGGGAGAGATGATGTGCAGGAGAAATCGGTAACACCAATCATTCCCGTCATCGATGAACTCAATGCCAACCGCAGCGTGTTCGGAATGGGAGAGGACATCCGTTTGCTCGTGGGCTCCCTCGATCAAGCGGGAGACAACGTCCTCCTGGCCGGGCTCGCGGGGCTGCCAGGCAAGATGAACTTGGGGTCCCGCTCCTCCATCTCGATTCCCACTTGGGCAATCGAGACCAGCCAACTCGTGGGCCACGGCAAGCTCGGTCAGCCAGTCCCGCGCCACCTTCTCATTAAGGGCGAAGTCCTTCATCAGTAATCTCCGATTTCGGTTGGTGCAGAAGCTAGCTTCAGCCTTCAACGGCCAGCGACCCCTCGGCCCGACTCCTCTGCAGGCCGCTCGCCGGGCTGAGGCGGACGACATCGCCGACCGGCTCGCCGCGCGCCATGCGGACCGGCGCACTAGAGCGCAGCGTGTGCGGGGTGCGCCGATCCCAGCTCGGTCGGGCTTGGCGGGTGGCCTCGAAGTCATCGACGATCGAGGCGATCGTGCCGTTCGGGTTGCGGGTGAGCCCGTCATGGGCGGTATCGAGTAAGGCGTAGAAGTTGCCCAGGATCGCTGATCTGAGCAGGGAGGTCCGTGACGGCCCCAGCGGGACGGATCCTGGAGACCACGGCGATCGCGGGAGCCAGGCCGACCAGATTGCTGCCCGCCTCGCCCCGTACGAGCTCGGGCTCTCGCGACTACCCGTCCGGTGCCTTTCCTGCCGCCCAGTCGACCTGCACGACCCCTGATCCGCCCCGCCACTGCCGCCTCGGGCCCGGACTGGCGAATCAACGGAGCAGTCCCTGTGCCGCGGATGAAGGGTGATTCGCAACTACGACGGACTACTGGAGCCCTCGTCGCCTTGGGCAGGTCCTTGCTCGCTGCGGGCAGCGGCCAGGTCTTCGGGTGTGATGTCCAGCCGTGCGTGTTCCGGGGGGATGCCCGCCACAATGACCTCACGGAGCAGGCGCGCCATCGTGTAGGACGGGTCGGCAGCCTCGGCACGGTCAAGAGCTACGTTGGCTAGTCCACCGTCTCCACTCGCGAAAGCTGCGTAGGCCAGAAGGCTCGCCGGAGCCGCGACATAAGGCTCCTGTACCCGGCGGGTCAGGTCCTGCCAGAACGCGATGTGCTGGCGCAGGTGGTCGACGTCGATGCGGACCCACGCCTCGTCCCGTAGCCGACTGCTGAGCAGCAGAAGCCCGAGCCAGGCGGCCTCATCGTCGGTGAGCTGGACCCGCTCGCCGCGGATCCGGTCGGCGAGCTCCGCAATGAGCCTCTGGCCTTCCTCCACCACCTGCGCAGCGTTGTCGGCGGGAGTATCGCCAACGGCGATCCGTTCACGCATCCGCTGCTCGGCGCGTTCGGTCGCCTGCCGCATTGCCGTACGCACTGGTCCTTCGAGAGCCGCGACCGAATCGATGAGTTGGTCGCGGTCGCGAAGCACGACGTGTCCGGCAAGCGTCGCCTGTGCGGCGACCATGCTGGTGCTGATGTCATAAGCGGTGCCCTCCGGTGGGCAGCAATCGGGGTCCTGGCACGTGTAGGACCACCAGCGACCCTGGTCGACGCGCAACGCCACCAACACACGCAGTTCGGCCTGCTCTGCGAATTGCAGAACGCTGTTCAGCGCGGGCGTCACCTGCTCCTCGGGTCCGTACCCGAGCAGAAGCACCGAAGACATCTTGTTGCGTTCAAGCATCGACACCAGGCATTCATCGATCGACTCGGCTCCCTCACGGTCGAGATCGCTGGTATCGACGTCGGTGACTCGGCATGCTGGCGTAAGATCTCGCCGCATCACCATCGAACGTCCCTGGTCGGAGATACCGACGACCACCAGGCTGAGCGACGGGTGAAATCCCACCATGTAGGCCGCCAATGCGATCGCGTCCACCGGGGCGGTGACGACAAGGCGTGAGGGCTCCATTCCGTCGCCCACCTTCTCCTCTGTGTCCTTCGACGCGGCAGTAAACGGCCTCGGCTCAGGTTCGCTTGTCATACGAATTCACATCCTCTACGTCGATTGGAAGGGGCAAGAAAAGGAGGGGGACGCATGGGGTCCGTGTTACTGGGCCCCGCCACCTGTACGGAGGTGCGGTCTCCCACTTCCCCGGACATTGCGGAGTTCCACGACGAGCTGTTTGGCCAGCATCGGACGCAAAGCGCTGTGATTGGCCAGTGGCACCATGACATTGCGGGCGTCGGGGAGGCCCCTCCATGGCGGTACAGATCGCCGTGAGCGGCGACCGGTACTGCGGCCCGCTGGCTCTCCCGGGCTTTGGGTGCTGCGTCACGTGCGCTAGCGCTTTGGCCTCGGTTAAGGCAGTTCACTTGGTCAGGCAGGTATGCCACCGGCGCCGTCGAGCCAGAAACAGCGGCGGCAAAAGCGCGAGGCTGAAGCGTTGATCCGTCCGTTGATCAAATCCAGAACAACCTGATTGATGTTAAAGGGCTGGGTTTGTTCAGAAGGGGCCGGTTTGCCGACCGCGTCCGGGCACTTCGGGTTAACATGCCAGCACCAGGTCTCGACCAGCGTCTTACCCCCGGACCGTGTGTATTCCCAATCCTTGCTAACCACCACAGGGAACAGCCGACCGAAACGGCGCAGATTCTCTGCGCGCCGCAGGTTCTGCCGTTGCACGCTGTAGCCGGGGACGACGTCCAGCAGGGTCTCGCTGCTGAGGACCGGGCGCTGATTGATCCTCACCACGACCGCATCGCCACCGTCGTCGGGGACCACCCACCGGCTGTGGCCCACTCGGGGCGGGCCCAAGGACCACACCTGTCCACGCCGCAGGACAACCTTGCCGTCACGGCTTTCCGCGAACGTGACCCAGGCGCCAATCCCGAACTCCTTTGGCTCATACAGCAGTCGGGACCGTTGCGGGCGTCGCCACTTGCGCTCCCTGGGGGACCGGGGTTGCGTACGCGCGTGCACGTCCGCCATGTGTTTTACGAATTCGGACGGACTATCGAATTTCGTGTCGCATAGATGTACCTGGTTGGTGTCGTCTCGGTAGGCGAGTCGACACCGTGCGAAAAATCTCCCGACGACCAGACCACTCTTACGCATGCGTGTATAACCCCCTTCAGGGCGATATAAGGGTGGAAGGGGGTTATTCGATTCAGCTGGCCGACGGTACGCTGAAGCCGTCCCACATACGCATAGCCGTGGTGATGTCCTCGGGGCTCGGTGCGGTGCTACCGGCGAGATCAGCGAAGGTCCAAGACAGCCGAAGCACCTGGTCGAGGCCGCGTGGAGTCAGCCGGCCATCGGAGAGCGCGGCATCGAGCATCGCGGTCGCCTGCGCCGGTGGGGTGAAACGGTGCCGCAGCTCCGGGCCGGGGACCTCGTCGTTGGTGCGCCACGACGTGTCCACCAGCCGGTGCGCGGCGCGGTCACGGGCGGCCTTGACCCGGTCGGCGACGCGCCTGCTGGACTCGACTCCGGCCAGGTCACGGCGAAGATCGGCCTGCGATGCCGGGGCGAGCCGGTGTTTGATTGCGACGCGGTTCAGAAGTGACTGGGGGAGCCGGGCCAGGTAGCGCTGGCGGACGCCGGACGGGCACGTGCACGCCTGCGAGGTCGGTGCCCCGCAAGGACACGGGTGGGCGGCCAGCACCGCGATCGGACGAGCTGGGAAGGCCACGATCCCGCAGTCTCCGCTGACGCGCACCGTCCCGTCCTCAAGAGGCCGGACCAGCGACGCCAGCGTCTGGACGGCGAATTCGGGGACGTCCTCCAGGAACAGCACTCCTCGGTGGGCGAGAGATACCGCCCCAGGGTGAACGGTGTGGCTCCTGCTGCCGCCGAGGATGGCGGCTCGCGACGACGTGTGGTGCGGCGCGCGGAACGGAGGCCGGGTCATCAAGGGCTCGTCGAGAGGGAGACCTCCTACGACGGAGTGAAGGGCGGTCACCTCCAGCGCGGCGTCGTGATCGAGGTCGGGCAACAGGCCGGGCAGCCGCTCGGCGAGCATCGTCGCTCCTGTGCGGATGGGGCCGACCAGAGCGAGGTGGTGACCGCCTGCGGCGGCCACTTCGACCGCCCTGCGCCCGCTGGCGTGCCCTTTTACCTCAGCCAGATCCAGTGCGCCGGGTAGCCCAGCGGCGGGGTGTGCTGTGTGAGGGGTGCCTTCGTGAACGTCGTCGCCGTCATCGGGCGGTGGCAAACCGCGCAGGTGCGCGATCAGCTCGCGCAGCGAGGAGACGCCGATCACCTCGACGCCTGGCACCAGCGATGCCTCAGCGACATTGGCGTCGGGCACGACCACCACGGTCACACCAGCGTCGACGGCCGCTAAGACGGCGGGCAGAACACCGGGCACTGACCGAACCCGACCATCCAGACCCAGCTCACCGATCAGCACCATGCTCATGCACGCCTGGGCGGGGATGGTGCCGCTGGCCGTCAGGATGGCAACGGCGATGGCCAGGTCGAAGCCGCTGCCGTGCTTGGGCAGGCTGATCGGGAAGAAGTTGACCGCGACATGGCGGTGAGGGAAGTGCTGGTCGGAATTGAAGATGGCGGCGCGGGCGCGATCGCGGATCTGGTCACGCGCCGTTTCAGGAAGCCCCATCAGGTGCAATCCAGCCGTCCCATCAGTAATCGACGCTTCGACATCCACCACGGTGCCCTCAACGCCCAGCAGCGCGATCGCGCGAGTACGGCCCATATCCATGGCACATCAATCCTTTCGTTTGCGTAGGGCGAGACGAGCAAGATGCCACAAGGCGGGATCAGCTTCGGTGAAATAAAGGTTCTTCGCTGCTCGTACCAGCGCACAAAGGAAGTTACGAGATTGCTGGTACTCACGGGCGTTACTATCCTGAACACGACGGGACGAGCGGGTGGGTCCATCTCGGGTTGCGTTGGCTAGTGATCAGACCCGGAATGGCGGTTCTTGGCTTGGGTGCGCGTCATCGCCTCCTGGATCTCCTTTGCTGATGCGCGGCCCTCGACCTTGTCATAGGGAATCGTGTCGGTGCTGATCTTCTTGTCCTGCGGAAATTGGCGGCGAGCATCGGCGACGGTGTAGATCCCGCGGGTGACTCCGCCGATCATCCACGGCACCGTGACCGACTTTTTGTTGACCCGCACGACCTCGAACCAGGTGCCGTGCTGCTTCACGAAGTCGCCCACGCTGAAGTCGTTCTTGGTCCAGACCTTCTGCCCGGCCCTTTGCTTGTCGGCAACCACGTCACGCCAGTAGCCAAGCTCTCCGTCGAGTTGGATCAGGTCGGCGGTCCATCGGGCGGCATCGGCGGGTGCGGGGGCCACCTTGCGGTAGATGTCGCCGCTGCGGCGCATGAGCGCGGGGCCACCGTCGTCGTCGATCCATCGGTACTCGCCCTCAAGCAGCCGCACCAGGCGCCGGCGCTGTTGTTCCAGCCGCTCGATGCGGCGCAGCACGGTTGGCAGCGCTTCCCGATGGTGCTGGTGGGCTTGGGCGGCTCGCTGTCTTCCTGCCCAGTACCGGGCCTTGTCCCGTTCGGCCATGGAGGTGTCGTGGGCGCCCATCATCCGCCGGTGCGCGGCGCGCGCCGAGCCGGAGATGAGCGGTTGCCCCAAGGGCCAGTTGTCGGCGGACTGGCGGTAGCGCGCGTACGCCGCCTCGCTGCGCGCCGCCGCGTTGTCTGCGTAGTCGGCGTAGCGGTCCGTGCGCTGGTCGGCGCGTTGGGACCGCTCGGCCTCCTGCCCGGCGAAGCCGGTCGCAGGCAGCGTCGCATCGTCGATGTCGACCTCTACATCGTGCCCAGCCGCCCGCAATGCTTGCGCGGCCTGCTCGATCTCGTACCTCTTGGCCGCTTTGAACCGGCTGGATCGCAGTCCGATCCTGCCGATCGAGGGCATCCACCGCCATCCACACCGCAAGCCGCGCAGGACCTCATAGACGCCGTCGCCCCTTTCCGATCCATCGATCAAGGTCCCGTCTTCACGGTTATGCCTGATCGCAATGGGCATACCAATCCCCCTAACTCCGTACGTATCTGGAATCTGGGCTCAGCTATTCGTCTGATGGCCCTATTCGCCGGGTATTGGCGGGATGCCGCGTTCCAAGCTGAAGATGAGGTTGCTTTGCTCAACGTGATACGAGCCAGTGGTAGCCGTGGTCAGCGGCGTCGCGCAGATTGTTGAGCGCCGTGGTCACCGAAACGTGGCTCATGTTCGGGGCTGAGCATCGAAACCACTGGGACCTGTTGACACTTGGCGTCGCGCCCTTGCGTGTGCGACGAGGTCACAGATCCGGCACGTCTCCCGGTGCGGGCCGTGCGCCCTCCCAGGTGGCGTTGGGCAGCAACTCGTCCAGGAACGCGGTCAGGCTTTTGTGGAGGACCGTGGTGAGGTTGTCGTGGCCGTGCTCGTCGCAGATGATCTCGGCCGATTCGTCTCCGACCCCGTACACCGACCAGGTTCCGTCGGCGTGCAGACTGAGCCACAACGGCGCCCACGCCTCAATCACGCCCGTACAGGCCAAATGACAGCAGCCGACTCGATTGGACCCCCGGAGCATGTCAATTCACCTCGATCCTGCCGGTGAAGACATCGTCCAAATCCAGGCTCAATCCGGAGGTGCAGCGTTCGGCAAGTGCGACCTTGATCATTGCGTCGGCGAATCGCTCGGCCTCGGTGTAGGAGATCCATCGTCGGCCCTCGTCGTCGTACCCGGCCGCAAGCCATGCCTGGATGAGCAGATGACGCGCAGTGTCGGCCTTGGACCGCGCGATGCGCGCCTCGTCGTTCAGTCGCTTCCAGGTATCTGTCGTCCGCGATCGCTGGTGCTTGCTTTCCGCATCGTTCAGCGTAGTTGCCCAACGGGCAGCGTCATCCTCACGCTCGCCTGCCAGCCGGGCAAGTGTCTTGAGCATTTCCCGGACCGCTCGTGGTGAGTCCTCGGTGACCTGACTCTTATAGATCATCGACACGCCTCTCAGATATCTCGGTACAGGAGCGGGCATCCTGGATCCTGATACCACCTGGCTGGAGACCCAGATAAGGGCGGACTTCGTGAAAATTCGTGCGCCGATCCCGGTCTTGCTAAGCGGTCTGAGGAGCGATCGGTTGACCGCAAGCGTCGCAGATCAAGTTGTCTTGCACCGCGTTGTCGGCGATGGTCCAGGGATAGACCTCACCGATCGCGTCAGACCATTCAGGGAATCGGTCGGACAGCTCCAGCCCGGTCCCGATCGGCATGCATGACACGCAGATCAGCTGACCGGCCTGCCATTGCCAGGCGATGAGGTGTTTGATGGTGTCGCCGTTGGTGGCTTGCCATCCGGATGATGCAGGCCAGTTGAAACTCACTAGTCCTTCCCCCTTTCTTAGATTGCCCTTGGTGGCCCGCGCGGTGCCTGATTCCTGGGCTGCGTTCGCCTCATTGAGTCGCGCACCCCTAGGGCGGTTCTCGATATCACGCACCCGGCATCCGCATGTCGGTTCACCGAAGGCGGCCCCGACTGACGTTCTCGAACGCGATCAGGATCTCCACGGTTGCGTGCCGTGTTCGCCCTCGTGGGTGGCGGTGATGTCGATGGGGGTGTGATCGGTAATAGGCCGCCAGCCGACCGGTTCGCACGACAGCCAAAGCAGCCCGATCTTGACCACGTCTCCGACGCTGAGCGAGCGAAGGCGGCGGCGATAATAGTCCGCGCTGAGTTCATGGACCTCGTTGCCGATCTGAAACGCCGTCTCTGCGAAGAGAATCGGCTCGGTGCTCTCGTTGGCTTCCATGGGAAACTCGAACACTTTCACCACGGGATGACCTTGCCGGTAGCCATCAAAACCCAGCGGTCTGCCCGCTGTGTCTTTCGATACGTTGTGGTATATCTCGACCGTTACGGTAACGTTCACGACGTCCCCTTTCTGAAGCGAGAAGCCACCTGGCAGCGGTTCAGGAGATCACCGATGCGTATTTGTGTGGCTTGTTCTGTGAGGGGCTGGCGGTTCTCGGCCGCATGTTCCGCCTTGGCGACACCTGGCCTCCAAGCGGGGCACTGTGGGCTACAGCGGGGGCAGGGTGGTGACGGTGGCCTTTGGGTGCGCGGCTCGCGCTCGCTCCAGGCAGGGAGCGCAGAAGGCTGCGTCGGTCAGGGTGGGCTGTGCATCGGGCCTGGTCCGGTCAGGCTCGCTCCATGTGAGGATCGCCACTGGGGCGGCTAGGTCATCGGGCTCGCCGCAGTGGGTGTCGTCCTGACACCACACTTCCGACCAGGTCCACGCCTTCCACCCGATCGCGTACCTGCCGTCGTGGTCGGGCTCAATCCGTTCGGGCTCGTACCCCTCCTGGTCCTCGCTTCCCGGGACCCGGCAAATGATCACGTCCTCTTGCCAGGACAACTCCCTGGCGTCCTCGTAAGGGCCTCGCTGATTGGTTGTGCTGACAGCCTCGACGACTCGTTCGGCAACCTGTCTGGTGAAACGCGGGCAGGCGGCACCGTTCCACGATGTCCAAGTCGCAACTTCGGCGGGAAAGACATCGTGACCATCGATCGTCACGTATGCCTTGACCCAGCCATTCATGGCTTCACTCCTCACGGCTTCCTTTGGTCCGTAGCATCCGATGGTCGACGCGTCTTTGTGGCATCACGTACGGTCGACTGATATTTCGCTCCTAAGGCCTTGCCCTTATTGCCGTTCAATTCGCGGCGCACATTGCCAGGTAACACGTGATTGGGTGTGGCGCAGCTGCGGCTCGGTGAGGTGCTGTGCCGCACCGGGCACGGGCACCCCACCGAGACTCGTTCCGGGCGGGGAGCTAGGCAGCAAGGAGCTTCGGGTCGCTCTGCACGGTGGCCAGCGTGTGCAGGGTGGTCTGGTCGAGCTCGTCGACGCCGCCGGTGACGGCGCGGAGCATGTTCCGTTCGGCTCGTACCGCGCCGCGGACGGTCTGCTCGTGGTGGGTGTAGGTGTTGACCGCTTGGACCACGCCCCAGGCGGTGCCCTTCCACGGCGCGACCCGGTTGTCGTGGTTCCACAGCCGGGCCAGGGTGTCGCGCTTGTTCTCGGCCAGGGTGCGCGAGCGGCCCGGCTCGTCGGGCATCGGCACGTGGGCGTCCAGGAACGCGCTCCACTCGGCGTCGCTGACGCTGGTGCGGCAGAGTGCGGTGACCTCGGCGGTGAAGTCGTCGGCGACCTCGTAGATGATATTGAGCGCCTCGCGGGCCTCGCCGATGCGCAGCTTGGAGTGCCGTGAGTGCTTGATCTTGATCTGCTGGCCGGTCTCGCCCAGTCCGGCCGCCATCGTGTTGTCGCACACGATGCTGGTCACGGCCCGCTTGAACGTGGTGGCCAGCGACCCGTCGAAGCTCGTTGCGCCGAACAGGTGGGGACGAAACTGCACCCCTTCCGGGGTCGTGACGTTGTCAGGGACCTCGACCGACACCCACGCGACCGCGCCGTTCCTGAGCAGTCCAGCCGATCCGATCGACAGGTCGTCGTCCAGCAGCGTGGCGATGGTGTTGATCAGCCACTCGTTGTATTCGTGTGGCTGGTAGGAGTCGGTGAAGATTCCCATCGTGTGGCCAGTGTCGGAGCGTTGGATGGCCTTGCGGTCTGGGAGCGGGGCCAGCTTGAGCACTCCGGTATCAGTGATCGCTTCCACTGAGCCAGGGATCGGGACGTGCCCGTTCGGCGTCCACTCCATCCCCGAGGAGGGGACATAGATCGGCTGCTCGACCGGTTCCCAGTTGAACAGCCGACGGCTGACGTCGCCGACTGGTATGGCGCCCGGATAGTGGTTGGGTTCGGCACTCTGCAGATCGGCCCGGTAGTGCCAAGCCGTGCCGCGCTTGTCGGTGAACCCGATCAGCGTGTTCTCGTTCAGCCACTTCACGGTCTCTTTGGACATGCGGAACTCCCTTTCCATGGGAAGGACCCGGGACGCCGCGGGCCAGCGCGTGGGCGGCCCAGCAAGGGGCGGACGGCTGCATGGGCGGCCCCGCGTGGGCGGCGACGCCCCGGGAGACAAGCACGCCCGAGGGCCCAAGCACTCGGGGCGTTAGCGGCCAGCCGATGCGGCGCTGGTCGGGCGTTTCGCCGCTGGGCTGGACGTGGACGGGCGGTCAGGAATGGAACTGCCAGGTCCCGGGATGGGGCCCGTCCAGCGGGTAGGACGCGGTGTGGTCGCCGTCGGGGCATTTCGGGTCGTCAGGCAGGTAGGTCCAGGCCCTGCCGTCGTCGTTGATCACGGCGCGGCACCCGTCCCGGGTGCACCGTCGCCGCACCGGGTGGAAGACGATCCCGTAGAGGAATCCCGACTCGCAGTGGACCAGCAGTGACAGATCACCATCGCGGGTGACGTAAGTCCGGGCACCCAGGCCCATCGCGAACAGTCGGGATAGACCGTGTTGCCAGGTGGTGACCGCCTCGCGGTATTCCTGCGAGTCGATGCCAAAGCTGGCGGCGAGCCGATCGCAGTGCGCACTTGCGGCGGCGATGACGTCGGTGGCCTCTCGCGTGACGGTGACCACATGCTCAAAGGGGCGCTGATCGACTCGCTCAACCGGCGGGACGGGCGCGTCCGGGTTCTGGCAGCTGCACGGCATCACGTCGATCAGCTCCAGCGCCAGCAGGGCGCGGGCGCCGAAGGCGTCGGCCCGGTCCAGCGCCGCGTCGCAGATCGACTGCCATTGCGTCTGCGGGATGGCGAATTGGTCGGGAAAGAGCTGGCGGTCGCGGTTGTAGTCGTCCAGCGACTCGCCCAGCGGCGCCAGCAAGGCGGTGAACACCGCGCGCGCCACCCTGGCGACGATCTCAACAGGACCTCCGGCGGCCTCGATCTCTTCCCTGATGGCGATCAGCTCGTCAGGGGTCAGGGCCCGTTGCGCGCGGTAGGTCGTGGTTGAAGACAAAGGGGCTCCTTTCTCCGGGCTGGGGCCGGTGACGGTGCTTGGCTGGTCATCGGGCAAAGTCAGTGCGACGGGGAGGAGCCGTTCTCCTCCCGGCAATGCGACGTCACGTCCCTGGATGTCGCGCCTGGTGCGCGGTCACCGGCTCTGGTTTGCCCTGGTGACGAGCGCCCTGAGCGAGAAGAAGGGCCGCGGCTGCGTGGCTTTGATGTCGGCCTGCTCGCGGACCTCGGACCAGGCAGCCGGTGACGATGCGGGTAGTGCGGGCCCGCAGGTCGATGTGGATGCGGGCATCCACGACGATGGCGCCGAGCCCTGGTGGACGGCAGTGCAGTGTCGCCTTGGCCGTCACCCCCGCGTAGATGCCAGGGCGCTGCAGGACGTATTCGTCGCGCTAGGCGCGGTAATCAGTGAACTCCCAGCGGGCACCGAACCTCCGGTTCACGGTGGGCAAGGAAGCTTGTCGCCGCCGAAGATCCGCACCTGGTATTCCTGGTCTTCATCCAGGACCACGATCGGCAGTTCGGTGACACCGTCGCGTTGGGCGCGGGCGATGCGATGCCAGCCGTCGATGATCATTGCTGCGCCGTCGAGCTCGCGGAGCCGCACCGCAATGATCGGGCGGTCCAGAGCGACGGTGGGGATGTGATCCTCGTTCAGCGCGATCGCGCCGAGCCATCCGAACCACGGCTTCGGGTCGACCCGCTGAACTGGAAGTTCGGCCGCGATCTCCTGGGCCTTGGTGATATCCCACCGCCAGGACAGGAATTGAAACACTTCGTGATCGCTCATCGGCTCCCTCCGTGTGTGATTGCGATCGGTAGCGGCGTCTCCAGAACGCTCGCCGGGGCAGCGTGCGCCTGGCATCACGTCGCTGCGGCCGAACAAGGGGCCTGCGGGCCCGGTCGGTTACGGTGTCTGGCCGGTCAAGGGGGACCAGCGGTGGCCGTCCCACATCTCCCAGCGGGCGCCGTCGGGCACGGGCACGTCGGCAAGGTGCGCGATCAGGGCGGCGCGCTGGGTGTCCGTTGCCGGCGGGGCGACCTCGACCACGTTGAGCGGGTATCGATCCACGACGATCGCGCGGATCAGGGTCCGCCGCAGCCGTGTCGCGCTGGCGAGGCGCCGAGCGAGGTCGTACTCGTCGACCAGGCAATCCAGCACCTCACCGACGTCTACCGGTTGGCCGCCATGTCGGCACTGCGCGGCGAACGCTTCCATGTCCCGCAACGTGAAAATGTCGCTCGCTCCGGGTTGGAAACTCGTGGGACCACCGCGCCCGTTGTTCTCGGCGACGCCGACGATTCGCCGTCCCACCGCCAAGACAGCGGTGAAGGAAACGCCACTGGCGTGCATGGCCTCCCGCAGGCTGACGACGTGCAGGTCGGTATGCGGCACGCTAAGGCTGCTATGTGGAAGTTCGATCATCAGCAGATCACCCTCCTGTGCTGTGGTGTCGGCCCTTGCCCGGAGGTCGCTTGGTCGGCTTCACGAACAGCCGGGGAGGCTGGGCAACCACACCAGCGGCCGGGCACCGTCATGGCGACGGGTGGCGCGGCAGTCGAGGGCCTGGCGCACGGTCATTGCGGCCCGGAGTTGCCGGGCGGTGACCCTGTTCGGCCTCCCGGCGTACGTGGTGTTCTCAAATGGGGTGACGTACCTCTACGCGTAGCCCGTCGGTTCCTTGGGGGACATCCAGCGTCACGCTGTAATCGCTCACGGATTCCGCCTCCCGTGCGTGTGGTGAAGTGCGTTGAGCAGGGACGGGAGGAGTCGAACCCCACCTTCTGGGCGTCCGCCCAGGACCACGTTCCCGACAGCGGCTTTCGCCCCTTCGGGTTCCGTCCCCATGAGGCGCTCCCGGAAGGAGCGCACCCGCTCGGCCAGGAAGCGGGACAGGTCAGGTCCCGACCTCGGCGGTCAGCGGGGCTTGGCAACGCGGGCAGAAGAGCCCGTCGCGCGCCCATCCGTCCTCGTCCTCACGAGTCAGGTCGGTCCATATGACGCGCTCATGTCCGGTGTCCAGCGTGAACTCGCAGGCGGTGCAGCCGATCTGGACCTCGGTGGAGTTGACTGCGATGACGTACGACGGTTCCTCGCACGTGATCGCGCGCACCTCGACGCTGGCGTTCATGAACCCACGCGCACCGGATTCGATGGTCAAGAACCGGCGTCCGTCGGTAATATCCCACACGGTGCCGCCGAAGTCCTCGGACAGATGGTTCTCAAAGTTGCAGGTACAGAACGAGTAGTCGGTGGATACCTCGTCGGTGTCGATTCCGAGTGCGGTCGCCAGCGCGTGGTGCAGCACTTTCTGCGAATCGCGCTCGTGGAGCAGGCTGTACCACCGTTCGGACTGGTAGTAGGCGTGCTCGTCGACGAAGGCGTCCAACGCCTCGTTCAGGGCGTCCTCGACCTTGCGGTCGACCGGACCGATAGCCTCCAGGAACTCGCCGGTGTCCACTGTGAAGGTCACATCGTCGAGGCGGTGGACGTCGATGCTCACCTCGATCGTTGTCATGGAATCCCTCCCGCAGATGGGGAGTCCCGCAGGTCCCGTCCCCCCTTCGAGACCTGCGGGACCGGATCGGAAAGAGTGCGTTTGCGGGCTCGCGGCAGCAGCGGCTCGGCGTAGGTCCCGAACGTTGCGGTGTCAGGAAGCGTCTGCACGTACGAGCGCACCGGAACCCCCGTTCGTCTGGACGTCGCATGCCAAAGCCGAGCGTCGGCGCGCCGATTGGTCGGGGTCCCGCAGGTCCCCACCCCCTCGCCAGAGACCTGCGGGACGATCAGGCGGGCCCTGTACGGGTCCGCGCGGCGCATGAGCCGGATCCTTGGAGTAGTTGTCGGCCTCAGGCGGCCGCCTGGTCGATCAGGTCGGGGTAGGAGCCGCTGTCGAACGCCTGTACGAACTTCTTCGTGGCCTCGGGCTGCTCCGCGCCGACCTCGCGGTACCCGCCGGTGTCGGATTCCTCGATCTCCACGACGACTTCCCCGGTAGAGACGCGGGCCTTCACCTGGGCCGACGGCATCCGCTGGCGGGCATGGTCGGCGACGTAACGGGCCAGGGGGCAGTCGTATCGGCTGGCTTGCTGACCAGTGACTTTCGCGTTGCGGAGGGTCGCGTGAATCTGATCGGGGCTGTCACCGAGTCCGGTCAGCAGCTCAGACAGCCACTGCTCGGTGATCGCGTCGCCGGTGGGTGTGGACATGGTGGATTCCCCCTCATCGATTGCCCGCCCGCACGGGGCGCGAGCGGCGGCTGCGTGCCTTGACCCGGTCACGGGCCGGACGTGCTCATGCCTCTGGCAAGGGAGAGGGTGGGGCCAGACCGAGAACCGGTATCGGCGGGTGTGCAGAGGTGACCGGATGAGCGCCGTGGCGCCCCATGGTCGAGGAGATGCTCGAAGGCGACAATGGCGGAGCGGAATGGGCGCGCTTTAGGCGGCGACTGTTGCTGCCCCGTGCTGCTGTATCAGATGAGCTTGGCTACGCGGCAATAGCTGAGCAGTCTCCACACTCGTCGTCCGGAGGGCAGATCTTCACGGGCTTTGCTCGGGTTGGTTCGCCAAGAATATTTTGCACGCGGCGCACGATCTCCGCAGCTTGGTCATCCGAGCCGTGCCAATCGCTGAAAGCGCCGCCCTCGTGGTTCTCTTTATGTGAAATGCGCCAGCAATCCGCGTCCCACTCTCTGATATCCCGTGCTAGTTCGTTGAGTTGGTCTCGTAGCTGAATCAGTCGCTTGTTCTTGTTCATTTGCTATCGGGGACCTTTATGGGTTGGCCTCCTTAGGGTCTATAAATCGCTCCCAAGTCCCGCGCCTACTTCAATAGAAAGGGTGCGTGAAACAGTTGGCGGGAGCCGGTGACGGCCACGGTGGGATGTCAGTCGAGCCAGGGACAGGCGTCCCAGGGCACGTAGGGGGTGCCGCAGCACCAGCACCACGGGTCAGGGTCGGTGACCGGCGTGACGGTGCGGCACCGGTCGTCAGGGCAGTACCGCAAGCAATCACGTTCGTCGCAAACGGCGATCTCGAACGACCGCGACCCGACGATCTCGCACACCTCGTGGCCGCACTCCAAACGGTTCAGTGCAATGTGGCCCTTCCCGCTGGCGTCCTGATTCGGAGCCCGGTAGGCGGCGGCGACCTCGGCAGCGTGCGCGCCGTCGGTTGTGTCGTCGCTTTCACCCCCGTCGGCCAGGAGACTCGCCAGCCTTTCCACCGCGTCGCTCGGGTCATCGGTGACGTAGGGATCAGACTCGGGCAGGCAACCGAGGGATGAGTCGTACACGTGGTAGTGCCGCACGAACCGTACTGGGCTGGTGATCTGGGTCATGCCGCTGCCGCTCCTTCGTCCACCGTGGCGGCGGTGCCAAGCCATGCGCGGCACAGGTTCTGGTGCCGGGTCGTGGTGGTGGAGTAGGACACCGGAGGGATGATCGTCCGTCCGTCGGCGCGCACCCAGGCGATCGGTGTGGCGTAGGAGCGGACGGTGTAGACGATCCCTGGCCCGCGACTATCACGGTCGTACTTGCGCGCCCAGGGCAGGGGCAACCGTCCCGTCGAGGACGGTGCGTAGGGCACGGCGCTCATGGCGCCGTGAGTATCGAACGGCTGAAGGCGGGCCAAGGGGCCGTCAGGGCCGCCAACGCCGTAGCGGATGGACACATTGCCCATCACGATCACCTCACAAAACGCAGGGGAGGACTCCCGCCCGGGGGACGAGAACCCCGGGCGGGAGGCTGG
The DNA here is from genome assembly GCF_004348535.1 of Actinomadura sp. KC216. GTDB lineage: Bacteria > Actinomycetota > Actinomycetes > Streptosporangiales > Streptosporangiaceae > Spirillospora. The sequence continues at coordinate 23,299 of NZ_SMJX01000037.1, read as the reverse complement.
GATGGGGTCACTGGACGGGGCTGTCCGTCCGGCGGCCGCGCAGGGTGATGTAGGTCTCGCGGCCGAACGCGCCAATCGCCAAGGCCAAGTGCAGGGCCACCATGTGGAGGTGCAGGATGATCGCCAGTTCGGCCAGCAAGATGGCGACCGGGGCGATCAGGTGAGCGCGGTGGTGGTCGTCATGGTGCAGGTGAGGGTGAAGCAGGGGCCGCAACGGGACCGCCTCCTTTGCGGAACTGAGGGGTTGTTCGCAGGTCGGCGTTCACGCAGGCCGTCGGCCGCGTGATGCGTTGTGCTCGGGAGCCGGTGGCGTGGACTGGCCGCGTCCACTAGCCGGGAGACTGCGCGCCGCCTCGTAACTCCGCACCTCACACCGCCCGCGGGCATGCGGGCGGTGTGCCGGAAGCCACCTAGAACGGAGTCAAGTTCGAGACTCACCGAGCACAGTTGGGGCCGAGGGGCCCTGATCTCGGCCCGTAGCCCTCCCGCCTCACCGGACGGATGGGCCAGCCCCGCCCGTGGGAGACCTTGCACGGTCACCCGGGCGGGGTGTCTATCGGGGATCAGTCGACCGGCCGCGCTTCTGCGGGCAGGCCGAGCACACGGTTGATCTTGCGGGCTTCTCGCTGGGCGCAGCGTTCGCCTCGGTAGATCAGCCCATCGTGGACGAGTACATCGGTGGCCGGATTGCGGGTGTACACCCGCCACGGCGACCGGTCATTACCGGCGCGGGGTGCGGACATGGCGATCCTCCAGTTGGACGGGTAGGGCCGGGAGACACGCGACATCCCGGCCCTTCAACCTGCGGTCAGAGCCGCACGGCCTGAGCCTGGACCTGGTAGCGCTGCCCGCCGATCTCGGTCTTGCCGGTGGCGTAGTAGCCGGTCCGGCCCGTGGAGAACGTCTTGGGCGCCAGGTTCTCGGCGATGGCCGCCAGCGCGGAGACCGCCTCGTCCCGCTTGGCGTTGACCTTGACCTTCGGGTTGGCCTTCGAGCCGATCAGCACGGCCTGAGCCTGCGCCTGGTACCGGTCACCGTCCACGGTGATCTTGCCGGTGGCGTGGAAGCCCTTGGACCCGCTGGAGAAGGTCTTGGCCTTCAGGTCGTCCTTGACCATGTTCGCGAGCGCCTGCTGCACACTCACTTCAGCCTCCTGAACGGCGGGGCCCAGGCCCGATACCTGGGCCACAACCAGGTGGCGTGTCGGAATGGCCATCCAGGAGCTGTGCTGCCGCTGCCCGCCCGTCGGCCCGGACGGTCTACTCCTCCAGTGCCGGCGATCTGGCACACGGCTTGTCCAACCACGCTCCCAGCGCGCGATCCCTGGCCCGCCGAACCGCGCGGCCGGGAACAGTGGTGGGCGTCCCGCAAAGGGTGCTGTGCCGCTGGGGAGACCGGAACGCATCCCTCCCCAAGCGGGGGCCAGAGCCACAGCGAGCCCGATATCCGGCGGCAGCGAACCCGCACGCGCCATGGCACGTGCGGCATGCGCCACCGGTTTGGGCTCTCACTTGAATACGGGCACCGGAATGGCCGAACCGTCGGCGACTTTCAAGATTGTTTGCTCGCCCGGCGAACGGCTTTCTCCGTTACCGCGTATTCCGTCTCCCGCGTGCGTGCACAACGGAGGACATGCCGCGCGCGATACGCGCGGACAATACCGTGAGCGGTCCAAGTCAGCGCGTCGTCCGCGCTGTGCGTGAAATCCGCTCTCACTCTAATACGGGCGCTGAAACGGCCGAACCGTCGGCACTCTTCAAGATTCTTTTCGTGGGATGAGCCGGAGACTGCTACCGGTCTAGACGCGTCGTTCGGGTGCGCGGGGCCGCTACGCCCCGCAGACTGGCCATTCAGGGCATAACAAGCGCTTGGACTTGCGCACGGTCTCAGGACAGTAGTAAGCCCCCTAGGGCATGCCCTAGGGGGCTTACTACTGTCCCCCTTCTAGTCCGCTTGCTCTGCCCGACCTGTCGTTTCGCTGGGGCGCATGCTTGTGTGCACCATTTCGTCACGTGCGTCGTCGAGGCGTTCGGAAAGCGTCTCCCACTCCCGAAGTCCCTTGTCCCGCGTACGGCGGACGTTCCAGCGTGACCCGTAGGCTCCGCCGTGTTCGGCCTGTGCGACGGTCGACAGGATGCCCGCACGCTTTAGGTCGTCCGCTTCGCTTGCCAGGAACAGCACCTTTGCCAGCGTGGGGAAGTCGCTACCGTCGCCCCAAGCCTTGCGCATGATCGCTTCGCTGAGCTGTGAGACGCCGGTCGCCGTTGCAAGCGCCGTCACGTTTTCGGCGTGCGGTACGCCGCGCATGCGCTGAGCGCCGGGGGTTTCGGTGATCTCGTCCGGCGGGACGTCCAGCCGATACCCGTTGCGCGCGGCAGCGTCGCGCACTGCCCAGCGTAGGAGGGTCTTTCGCGTGATGATCGTGGTCTGACCGTCCTTACGGCGGTACTGCCAGGCAGCCACCTCGCGGGAGTCGACCCACAGTGAAGCGGTCGGGCAGGACTTCAACACGTCCCGCAGACGTGAGGCGAACATCAGAACGGCATCTTGAGTGACGTCATCCGACACGTCATCCGTGCCATAGACGCCGCGCCCGCTTCGCGTGACGGTCGCGCTACCGTCCATGCGCTTACGTGACCGCGTCGCGTCGACCGCGCGGCAGTAGCCGCGCGCCAGCGTGCGCACGTCCGCCCAATCATCGGGGGTCACTCGGGACATGTCCTCTGGGGTGAGATCATCACCCGGAACGTTGATCGGGATTGCCCTTCCCGGAATCCAGTTCGACACGATCTGACTCCGATCGTTTCGTGACGCTTGCCCGTACGCTTCGCGTCACTTCCTGTGCTCTGCTCGCCTTCTATTAAACCTCCCATTAGCCGGGAATGCAATACATTCGATCGGGCATATCAAAGGCCATTTGGCAACCCTCTTGACCAGGCATTTCATGGTCGCGCATGACGGCGTCGCGATCGGTGTTGGTGGCACCGATCGAGCCTATTGTGCTCCCCTCTCTCAAATCACCTCAATGGCAAACACAATCAAAGCTCTCGCATCAACCGAAATCCGAATACCGACAAACCTCTCAACCCATCCACCCTTTAGGTGTCGCTCCACTGGCCAGTCGCGGCGCCTTAGAGGTGCTACGCGACTTTCCTGACCTGGTTGAAAGCCTTCGTGTGCCCACCCATTCCTAAGTAGACGGGCAAGTGGGTCCCCTAGTGGGTGTGCCGCTATGACCTCCTAGGTGCATTTGAAGAATGGCTGCAGGTGCGAATATGAATTGGTTTCGCTCCCGGCTTGTATCTGCTTTGGTCGGGCGGATGCCGCTAGCCAGTCCGCTTGAGCGGGCGGACTGTTCTCGTTGGCTCTGCACGGCTTGGGGCACGGCACTCATGCACCAACACGGCGATCAGGAATAGCAGGGCCGGGCTGATCTCACCTTCGGGCAGGATCCTTGCGGAAGGTTCTCAGAGGGTTGTTCGTTAGGTGTTGTCTCGTTTGATGGCGATGAGTCCTTGTTGGGGCGAGACCTAGCCGAAGAGCCCAAATCAGCGCGGGATGGCGCCCGCCTTGTTGCCTTTGATCTCGGCCCGCAGTCCGTCATAGGTCAGCTCTCGCTAGGGTCCGGTGAGGCGCTCGCCGGGCCGGTTGGCCTGACCAGGCCATTCCGGCTTCTCGCCTCGTCGCGGGCGCGCGGCGCGACATACTTGGTTGACGTTCCAATGGCGACGGTGAGGCCTGCGTGGACTGGATTCGGCGTGATGTCGCCTTGTCGAACGTCCGCAGGCGGCTGGCGGCCGTCGAGCGGTCCGGGGACGCCGCGCCGCTGTTCGACGACGAGGCCGTCCGCGACGTCGCCGAGCTGGTGGAGTACGCGCGCGAGTACCCCGCCGACGCGCTGCCCGGGCTGACGGCGGCTGGGCGGCTGTTCTGGAAGCGGTACCTGTGCGTGGGCGGCGGGGCCCGCGGCACCGACACCCCCAACCTCGTCGCCGTGCTGGCGGTGCTGGCCCCCGTCTACGCGGTCGACCGCGCCGCGGTCCCGCAACCGCTCTGGCGCAAGCTGCGGGAGGTCGGGGACAGCTTCACCCAGTCGAGCCTCGTCGAGAAGGCCCCGGACGAGTTGCTCGACAACGTGGCCGGCCTGGTCGCCTCCGGCCCCGAGTACGCCGAGGCCGCCACGTACATCGCGGACGCGGCGACGGTCATGCTGCCGCTCAGTCATCCCGTGCGTCCGCTGCTGGTGTCGGAGCTGGCCGTCGCCCTTGACCTCCGGTACCAGCACGAGGGCGAGCGGGAGCACCTCGACCGGGCCGTCACCATGGCCGCCGAAGCCGCGGCGGAGGCACGCGGCCCGGTGCCGCTGTCGCGGCTCGGGCTGATCTCGTGGCGGCGGTACATGGTGGCCGGTGAACGCGCCGATCTTGACCGGGCGGTGGAGGCGAACCGCGCCGCGGTGGACGCGGCGCGCCCTACCGACCCCTCGCTGGCGGGCTGCCTGCACAACCTAGCGCTGTCGCTGGACTCGCTGGCCGATGCGACCCGCGACCTCGCCCGCTTCGAGGAGGCCGTGCTCGCCTCCCGGGAAGCGGTCAGCCTTACCGACCCCGCCCGCCGGATGGCGCTGCACCACACGGTCCTGCTGGTGAGCCTATTAACCGACCGGTACACGGTCCACGGCGCGCGCAGCGACCTGGACGAGGCCCTGCGGATCGGGCGAGCCGCCACCGCGTCCGCCCGATCCGGCGCCCCGGGCCTCGACACGATGCGGGCCGCCCTGGACCGGACCGAGGAGCTGCATGCCGATCTTCCGTAGAAGCCCGCGGTTCGAGCACGCCCGCCAGGTCCTCACCGTGCGCGCTGAGGACGACCGGGAGGCGGTCGTGTTCACGGCACAACGCCGGGGCCGCACCCATCACCTTGTCGTGATCGCGTCTCCCGGGCGGACCGTGCCGTACACAACGATGCCGGCGGACATCCTCGCCGACCTCTTCGCCGGCCTGTGGGGCGAGGAGGCCGGGAAGGGCGCCCGGCGGTCCTACACCACGGACGGCGAAGCGCTCATCCTTGTCGAACAGCCCGACGACGAAGGGCAGTACCGGTCGCTGCCGTACGTCCTGCCGGATCCGCCGGATCCTCAGGTGCTCGCCGGGAACGCCCTTGCCGACACCGGGGAGCCCGTGACGGCGCGCGGCCCGTACCAAGTGCCCTGGACCCCGGCGGTCGCCTTCGTCGTCTCGGGACAGCTGGCCGGGCAGTCGCAGCGGTTCGCGCTGGTCACCGGGGATCGCAGCCACTGGGTGGTGACGGACGACGACCCAGGTGCGCTGCGCCGCCTCTTCCACGACGTGATGGCCGCGCCCGAGTCCACGGGCGGCCTAAGCCGGCTTGTCGAGCATCCCGTGCCAGCCGTCCCGTGGACATTCGTGCCGGAGCCGCTCGCGTCGGCGTCCTCGCCCGCCGACCTGACGCCCGCCGAGCTCGGCCGCTCCGTGCTGACCGCCACGACCCTCCATCGACACGCCGGGCTGACGTACCGATGGCTTGGCCCAGACGGCGACGGCGGGCACGCCGTCCAGTACCGCCGCGATGACGACGAGCCTTGGACGTTCGCGACTTTGGACGCATGGCCGCCGAACGACTTCGTCGTCGAGAGGTTCGCGGCGGCCTGGGACGCCCTGCAGCACATGCACGCCGACAGGTACCTGCGCGACGCCGTCCAGCTCGCGCAGGACGACCAGCTGGAGGAGGCGTTCCATCAGTTTGCCCTCCACACCCGGATCACCCGCCCCGACGCCGCCGACGACGCCCGGTACACGCTCGCGGGAGCGATGGTCGTCGGGCAGCTGCTGTACGAAGGCGAGCATCCGGACTTGGCGGAATGGGTCGCGACCAGCGCGGCATCGCTCGCCGAGCGGTTCGCCGAGCACGACATGCGGCGGCGCCTGCTGAGGCTGGCGGCTATGGCTTGCGAGTCCCTCGCCCAGCGCGCCGAGGCGCTGCTGCACTACGAGCAGGCCCTCGCCATCGATGAGCCCTTCGGCGACCCCGTCCTGGAACGCGACCTGAACCTCGACTTCGTGACGACGACGGTCCGGCTCATGGGCGACCACGAGCCGGAAGGCCTGTTCCGGCAGGACCTCGAACCCGGGATGGCCGCGCTGCTGCGCAAGGCGGCCCGCCGCCTCGACCGCGCCGCCGAGCTCGTCGTCGCCGAACCCGCCGAGCGCAGCGGCTGGGCCCGGCTCGCCGTCGCCGTCTACCGGTGGCGGCTGCGCGACCTGGCCGGAGAGCACGGGGCCGCTGCGGCCGGCCTCGCCGACCTGCTCGCCAACCCCGCCCTGGACGAGCACGGGCCGCTGCGGCAGAGTGCGGTGCTGTTCCGGCTCATGGCACTGTGCAAGCTCGCCGATCAGGACCCTGACTGGGAGGACCGCTACGCCGAGGCACTGACCGGGCCCGAGACCAAGTCCCTCGGCGGCGACCGCGCCTGCGTGTACCTCGCCCTGCGCGCCGACCAGCTCGCCGGCCAGGGCGACGACTACAAGGCCTTCGCCAACGCCCTCCTCGCCCACCGGATCCAGCTGGTCACCGACCGGCAGCGGATCCGGCAGCCGCGCCCCGGCGAACGGCACACCGGCTGGCTCGCCATCGACGCCCTGGCGCGGCTGCACCGCCTGTCGCTGCTCATCACCACGCGGGAAGGAGACACCCCCGACACCCGTCTCACCGGCCGGATCCGCGTCCTCGTCACCGAGAGCGCCAAAGGCCGCTGGTTCCGCCGTGACCTCAACCGCGGGCTGCGCACCGAGCCGGACGGCAGCCTGGTCTACTCGCCGGTCCGCAGCGCGGACGAGGGCCTGGACGAACGCCTGACCTGGAAGGCCGATCTCCCCGCCCCCCAGGACGAGGTCACCGCAGGCCGTACGGCCCGGCGCCGTCTCGACTCCGAACCCCTCCTCCCGCCCGAGGCACGATCCCCAACCGGCCTCAAGGACCTGCACGTGTTCGCCGAGGCGTTCCCCGACTTCGACCTGACCGCGCTGCGCTCCCGGCTCCCTGAGGGCACCGCGCTACTGTCCTTCTACGCCGCCCGTGACCTCAGCCACGTCGTCTGCATGACGCCCCACCGCAGCGTCAGCCTCCAGATCGAGGTGCCGCTGGACGGCCTCACCCGGGCGGCGGTGTCCCTGCAGGCGGCGTTCTCCGGCACGGGCCTGCACGGCCGCATCGATCCCGACCGCCCGTTCGACGTGGACGACCGGCTCTATGCTCCCTTCCGGGACCTCGGATGGTGGCTGCATGAACTCGTCCCGTTCGTCCGGGACGCGCCGCTCATCATGATCGCCCCGCATGCGGCCTGGCACAACATCCCCGTCCATGCCCTGCTGCTGCCCGAGCTGTGGGAGACGGGCCGCAACCCCGCCCTGACCTACGTGCCCAGCATCGGCGTGGCCGAGGACATGCTGCGCCGCGCCGCGGAGCGCCCGGCCGCCATCGCCGCCGCCGCGGTCGCCGCCGTCCCGGCGCGGGCCGCCGAGGCGGAGCTGTTCGCCGACTGCCGGGAGCGGATCACCGCGGCGCTGCGCAGCTCCAGCGTCCGCGTAGACGAGCCGTCCGCGCGCGACGCCACACCGGATGAGGTGATGTCGATCCTCGCGAAGACTGATCTCGCCCACGTCCTGGCGCACGGCTGGTACCGCGACAACGCCGAGGCGATGGACTCCGGCCTGGCCCTCTCCCGGACCAAGACCGACGACGGCCAGCTGTCCGGGCGCGACCTGCTCGGCGGTGCGATGGCAGCCGCCCACGTCACCTTCCAGGCGTGCTCACTCGGACGGGTCGTCGTCTCCGCCAGCGACGACCAGTGGGGGCCCGCGCGGGCCGCCCTGCTCGCGGGCGCCGACAGCGTCCTCGCCCCGATGTGGGACGTCGACCTGCGCTCATCGACGGAACTGATCGCCCGCTTCTACGAGTCCTACTTGAAGGGCGGCGTCACCAAGGCGCGCGCCTTCACCGAAGCGCAGCGCTCGGTGTACCAGTCCGGCGACGCCTGGCGGCATCCCTACCACTGGGCCGCCTTCAAACTGACAGGGGTTTGACCATGCCCGAGCTTGAGACCCGCCTCGCCTCGCTCACCGACGCGCAGGTTGCGCAGGTGCTGCAGCACCTGTTCAGCCATTTCGACGACAGCGAGGTCCCGGCGGTCACCCAGGACGAGATCGACGCCCGGATCGTCGCCGACCGCGAGTTCCTCGGCGAGCTGGCGGCCGCCGACCCCTCGCCCGCCACGGCCGAAGACGGGGAGGTCCGCGCCCTCATCGCAGCACTGGCGGAGGCCGTCCCGGAGACCCGCCCGGTCATCGACGCCGCCGTCGCCAGGGCAGAGTCCGAGCGAACCCTGCCGATCGATCACGACACCGCTCTGAGCGTCCTGGCGATAGCGACGTCGGCCGCGATCCTGCGCCCCAGGTTCAGCATTCGCCGCAAGAGGAAGAAGGACAGCGACGACCTCCAGATCGACCTGGACATCCGGGGCACCCAGGGCATGGGACGTGTCCTGGACATCATCACGCGCTTCCTGAATCCATGAGCCGCCAGAACGTCCCGTCGCCACAGAGCGCGCAGCCAGAGGGAGTCGCTGCGACTGCACGATCCCCGATCGCGGCGCCGTTGCTTGGATCCGTGGTGGCCATGAGAGCCGATGGTACTGACGAGAGCCGGTCACCGTTGGGTGGGTCGGACGAAGCCGACCAGGTCGTTGCGCCGGGCGTAGGAGTCGGTGGCGATGCCCGGACGGCAGGCGGTGCACCGGGCGTTGATCATTTGCTCGGTGGTTAGGACGATGCCGACGTGTCCTGGGTTGCCGGGACTGCTGCCGGGGCCGGAGTTGAAGAAGACCAGGTCACCTGGCTGCTGGTTGCCTTGGCGGATGCGGGCTCCGTGGCGCCATTGGTCGAAGGTAGTGCGGGGGATGCTGATGCCGGCGGCGCGGTAGGCCATCATGGTCAGCCCGGAGCAATCGTAGGCGTCCGGGCCATCGGCGCCCCAGACATAGGGCTTGCCGAGCTGCGCGCGAGCATAGGTGATGACCTTGGCGACTACACCGCTGGCGGGCTGAACGGGGAGTCCACCCGGCTGGCAGGAGGACTCGTCGGCCGTGGTAACCGCTTGAACGGTCTCGTGGGCGTAGCGGCGGGCCCAGGCCAGCACCTTGCCGATGTATTCGGTGGAGCCGTTGTAGCGCAGCAGGGCGTTGGGGATGTCGTTAGGGGCGCCGTAGGCCTTGAGCATGTTGGCTGCCGCGGGGATGGCATCCGCCGGGTCGTAGACGTTGGCCCAGCCGTCGCCGCTGGCGTCGATGGCAAAGCCGTCGCTCTGATCGCTGCCTTGCCAACGGTGGCGGGGCGGTCCGCCCCAGTTGTTGGTGGCTTCTCCGCCAATGCCGATCTGCATGGGCCCGGCTGCTCCGGCCCCGTTGGCTCCGGAACGTACCCCGGAACCGGGACGCAGATCGCGTCCGTGGTCGGATTCGACTTTGCCGACGCCGGCCAGGACGGCCCAGGCGATACCGGATTCGTTGCCGACCTTGCGATAGAGGGCGAGGTAGGGGGCGGGGATGGTGCTTTCGGCTTCGTCTGAGGCGCCGGGTTGGGGCTGGCAGCCGACAGTGCTGGTGTCGCTGCCGGTTCCGGCGCCGAGGAACACCGCGATCAGGACCATGAGGGCTCCGACGGCGGCGGCCAACCAAAGCTGGGCCGCTCCGGTGTCGTCACTTACGGCCTGCCGCCAGCCCCTCGTCTGCCTACTCGGCGCTCGCATCGGTGTCTCCGGCATTGCCGGCGTTGGCGGGCTGGATGTCATGGATGTCCCAGTCGTTCTGGCCGGTCTTGATCGTGGTGACGGCGAGATGCTGAGTGCGCTGGTGGCGGCCCGCCGTGGTGGTGATGTCCTGATGCAGGTCGACGAGGACGATGAGCGAGCTTGGGCCGATGGTGCGGATCTTGGTCGCCGTCGCGTGCGCGGTGGCGGTCTCGTGGTCGCGGGTGCGTTGCGTCTGAATGGAGGGGGTGCTGGCCGCGCGGGCCAGGGCCGCGTAGAGCTCCGGTGTGGTGATGGGCCGTAGTCGCGCCAGATAGGCCTGTGCGGATTGGTCGTATCGGTGGCTGCCGTAGGCCGTGGTGAAGTCGGCCGCCAGCCGAATCGCGGCATTCAGCTGGTGGTGGGTGAGCGGGAGAAGGTCGGTCACCTTGGCAGGTGTCGCGCCGGTGGTGGCCGGGGTGGGGCTGGCGGATGAAGGTGTGGTGGTGTGGCCGTCGTTTACCGGTGGACGAAGTGCGCAGGCCGTGAGCAGTGATGCGCTTAGGCTGGTGGTGATCGCCAAGGCGCGACCAGGGAAGGAGCGCTCAGGTCTCCTCATCGCTGTCTCCATGGCGCGGGAGTGGGCGGGCGTAACGGGCCAAGGTGCTGAGGCGCAGCCGTGGGGGGCCGCCGCGGGAGGTGGCGTGGAGCCAGATCGGCCCGGCTGGTCCTAGCTGTGAGTCTCTGATCGCGTCGGGTGTGGTGGTGAATACGGGGACCGGGGGTGTGCCGATGGCTGCGTGCAGGTTGATTTCGCGTCGCTGGCTGCTGGTCCAGATCAGCACGGGGGTGGTGAAACCGTCGGCGGAGGCGAGGTTGGCGTAGCCGCGCAGCTTGTCGACGACCTTCTTCAGGGGCCGCTGGGTGCCGGTGTCGTACTCGACGAAGAAGTCGACGTTTGTGCCGTGTTCGCACCAGCGTCCGTATCCGTCGGGGCGGATGTAGGGCGCCCAGGTCTGGGCGCAGCGGCGTTCGGACCACCAGTGGACCAGGTCGGCCGCGGGGTGATGGCGGGCGGCGGCGGCCAGGGCGGTGAAGATCCCGTTGACGCCGATCAGGTGTGCGAGCTGGGGTGACAGCGCCCAGGCGAGAATCCGGTCGCGGCGGTAGCCCAGGTCGGAGAACGGGATGCCTTGGTCGGCGGCGATCACGTGGGCGCCGGCTTCGCCGATGGTGTAGTGCAGGGGTGCGGTTCCCTTGCCTGGGGGGAGCAGCGGCCGGAACCGCTCCACTGCTCCGAGGTTGGCCAGGCGGAGCATGCCGCGGCGGGCGCGATCGGCGTTGGGGTAGGCGAGCTGGGCGAGCTGCCCGGTGGTGAGCACGTGATGGTCCCAAAGGGCGTGCAGGACCTGGCGGTCGCGCTGGGTCAGCCGGGAGGCCAGCAGCATCGGCACTAGGTGCTTGAGACCACCGTTCGCTGCGGCGGGAGCCGGGAGCGATCGGGGGACCGGCGGAACGTAGCGGGTCATCGCCTTTTCCTCCTCGTGGGATGCGGTCGTCGCGGTGGATAGGCGGGTCAGATGGATGTGGCGTCGGGTCCGTGTGGCGAGGCGGTGCGCGGATCGGCGCGAGGGTCGTGGGCGCGTGCCCGGTGAGGCACCCGGTGAGGGCGGGCGCCGTAGGTCTCGGCGGAGACGCGGCGGATCAATCTGGAGCGCCCGGGGATGGCAGGCGGTAGTGGCCGGGTCCGCAGTGTGAAGGCGGAGGTCTCGGCCGCGTCGACGATCAGCCGGGCGCCGGCTTGGAAGGCGTCCAAATGCGCCAGGTCGTGCTGGGAGAGGTTGGGGGCCATATGGCGTTCCAGCGCGCGGGCGTCTTCGGGGGAGACGGCGAAGAAGACCTTGCTGCGGGCGTTGGCCGAGATCGCCTCACGTAGTTCACGTGACAGTTGCGCCAGGTCCTGATGCGCCAGCACCACCGAGAGCCGGTAGGCGCGGGCCTCGGCGAGGAGATCGGCCAGGCCGTGCGGGAGGGTGAGGAAGTTGTGACACTCGTCCACATACAGCGCGCTGTCGGCGCGGGCGCTCTGGCCGTGACGGGTCCGGTTGGACACCGTCTCCCAGATCTTGGCCAGCATCAGCGAGCCGAACACCGCGCAGGCGTCGGCGCCCAGGATCCCTTTGGGGGCTCGGATCAGCAGCAGTCCGCCGTCCAGCACGGTGGTGGGGTCGAAGGTGGAGGTCCCGGAGCCGAGGGTGGAGCGGATGAAGTCGCGCAACAGGAACGCGCGCAACTTGTTCAGCACGGGGCCGGTGGCGTGCGCGCGTGCTCCGGGCGACAGGTCGTCGTACCAGGCCCAGAAGTCGGCCAGGATCGGGTCGCGGACCCGGGCGGTGTAGGGGGCGCGGTAGGCCGGGTCTGCCAGTAGCCGGGGGATGTCGGCCAGGGTGGCGTCGGGGGCGTGCCAGAGCGTCAGGCAGGCCGAGCGCAGGATGTCGTCGGTACGCGGCCCCCAGAAGTCCTTGTAGATCCGGTGGAAGATGCCGACCAGGTTGTCGCTGGCCAGATGTGCGTCGGGACCTTGCAGGACGTTCAGCGCCGGACGTCGACGTTGGTCGGGGTCGAACAGGACAACCTTGTCGGCGACGCCCTCGGGCAGCCTGGCAAGTAGATCGACGATCAGATCCCCTTTGGGGTCGATGACGACCGCGCCGCGCCCGGCCTTGGCGTCGGCCAGGATCATCTGCGCCATTAGAGTCGACTTGCCTGACCCAGTGGCGCCGAGCACATGCATGTGATGGCGTGCCTCGGCGACGCCCAGCGCGACCGGCCGCACGATTCCCGCGTCGCTGACTCCCAACTGCTTGGCATCCGGGCCCGGCGCGGCAATGCCCGGGGGTGGCGGCACCGCGTTGGCGCCCGCTCGCGACAGCCCCGGGACGGCGGAATCCCAGGGCAGATGCGCTAGCGCTGCCAGCTCGGTGACCGAGCACAGGTCGCCGCGCCGCAGCCACCGCCGCGCCAGCGCCGTTTCGGGACGCCAGAGTCGATGGCGGCGCAGGTAGTTGTGGCCCGCGTAGAGCGCGTAGGCGGAGGCGATTGCGTGCGCGCGTCCGCGTAGCCCGCGCCGCAATTCACGCCGCACCGCACGGTCCCCCTGCCGGGGTGTCACCGCGCCGTCCGAACTTGATGTGGTCGAGGACGACTTCGCGGCGGTGTCGAGAGTGGTCACGGGCACGGTGTCTGGGCTGATGGCCAGCGCGTAGCTGATCGTCGTCTCCCATTGCGGCTCCCGAGCCTTGTCCAAGATGGCGCGTACCTCGGCGGCGCGCTCGGGGTGGGCCACGTAAGCGCTGGTTGTGGGACGCCGCGCTGCCGCGGACGGGGTGATCAGGTCGAACAACCATCCCCAGGGCCGCTGCGATGCGGTGCTGCCGCGCAGTGCGGCGGCGGCACGGTGGGCCTTGGCCAGCCGTCGGCCGGTGGCGGGCCGGGCGCAGATCTGCACGATCGCGCACTGACCTGGGGACAGTCCGGAGGCGGCGCCGACCAAGGCGCGGAGCGAGTCGGCGCGGTGGTCGGCGCGTAGCGGCAGCCAGTCGGGACGGGCCATCCGCAACTGGCCGCCCACCGCGACAGCACCCGTTGGGAAGGGGGATGCCGAGGCCGGGGCGGTCTCAGTGCGGGCTGCGGGCCATGCCGCCTCGATCGCTCGCTCGATGAATCCGGGCGGCACCGTGCCCGGCACCCACAACCGGATCTGGACGGCGGCGGTGTCCCACGCGTACTCCCAGGCCAGGTGCGGCTGCCCGGTCAGCAGCCGCTTGTAGGCCGGGCGCAACAGGCCGAGGAGGTTGGCCCATAGCTCATGTGCGGCATCCGGGTCCACCTCGGGCGGCGGCAGCACGGTGATCTGCCGCGCTCCCTCGGCGAGCCGGTCGTGTCGGCGCCGCCACCACCAGTGCCGCACCGTCAGGAACGCCGTCACCGCGCAGACCAGCAGAACGCCGCACAGCCACCCGTAACTGCCCACAAAGTTCTCTGCCCTGTGGATAAGACTGTTGATGAACGCGTCCGGGTCACGTAGGAACGGCTCTCCGGGAGGCTCGGTCGGAGCGGTCAGCGACGGACGCGGCGACCGGCTCTGGGACGCGTTCTGGGACGGCCGGAGCCGGACTAGGCCCAATGGCGTAGAGATCATGGCTCGATGTCCAGTCCGTCGTCGGTGTCGATGGGCAGGTCCGCACGAGAGCTGGCGTCGAGTGCGGCCAGTTCTGCGGGGTCACTGGTGATCACGCTGTGCTCGGCGGGGGAGGCGATGGCCTGGAACGAGACCCGATGGGAGCCGGCCGCCAGAAGGCCCTCGCCGCGAGAGCAGGCCAGAAGGAACTGGCGTTCGCCCTCGGACAGGTTGAAGGCGGCCCCCACCGCATCGATGGCTTGGGGCGCTTGGCGGAGCAGGATCTGGGTGGTGGCGTTGGCCACGACGGCTTGACCGAGCTCGGTGCCGAGCAGGTCGGCGGCATCCTGGGTGACGACCGCCAGGGCGCACCAGTACTTGCGCGCAGACTTGGCCAAGCGGAACAGGAACTTGGCACCGTCGGGCTCGCGCATCAGCAGCCATGCCTCGTCCACCACGACCAGGCGGCGCCTGCGGTCGCGGGGGTTGGACACCCGCCGCCAGACCGCGTCCAGCGCGAGCAGGGTGCCTGCGGCGCGCAGCTCGTCGGGCAGATCCCGTAGCGAGAAGACCAGCAGGTGCCCGTCCGGCCGGGTGGTCGTGGGGCCGTCGAACAAGTCCCGGTGCGTGCCGGTCACGAACGGAGCGAGCCGGGCGGCGACCTCACCGGCTCTCGGAGCCTCGGTGTCGTCGCGCAGCGCAGTGGCCAGGTCGGCCAGTAGCGGGGCGGGGCGGGTCCAGGTGCGCGGGTCGCTGGTGATGCCCGCTCGGGCGTAGACCTTAACGATCGCCTTGTCCAGTGCCGCCTTGCTGGCCGGGTCCAGCGGCTCGTCCAGCAGCACGCTGATGAGGGTGTGCAGGAACAACGCGCGGCGCGTGAATGCGTCGGTCCCGGTGTTGGAGGCGGGCAGGTCGAAGGGATTGAGCTGGACGCCAGGGGAGCCGAGCGAGATGTAGGAGCCGCCGACCGCGCCGCACAGGCGGGCGTATTCGTCCTCGGGGTCGATGACGGCAACCTCGACTCCGGCGTATAGCGACCGCAGTACCTCCAGCTTGGTCAGGTAGGACTTGCCGGCGCCGGAGCGGGCCAGCACGACGGAGTTGTGATTGTCCAGGCCCCACCGGTCCCACAGCACCAGGCCTGAGGAGGCGGTGTTGATCCCGTACAGCACGGTCGTGTCGGTGACCGGCGCGTCCAGGTCGGGCGAGCTGAACGGGAAGCTGGCCGCGAGTGCCTGGGTGTCGAAGGTGCGGCGCATGCGCAGACCGTCGACGCCGATCGGCAGGGTGGTGGTGAGCCCTTGCAGTGGCCGGAAGGTGGCCGGTGCGGCGTCCAGCAGCAGTGAGGACGCCAGGGCCCGCACCTGCGAGCACTCGGCCTCCAACGCCTCCTGGTCGGGGGCGTGCACGGTGATGTACAGGCCGACTCGAAACAGCTTGGTCTGCCCGCGGGCTAGCGCGGCGGCCAAGCCCCTCGCATCCTCAGCGGCTGCGGTGGCCTGGAAGTCCTCCAGGCGGCCGTGTTCGGCGTCGGAGCGGGCGGAGGATTCCAGCCGGGCGAGCTGGCGGCGCAGCCGGTCGGCGGCCACCGTCGGCGGGGTCGGGTCGATGTGCACCGCGACCTCGACCCGGCCCGGGTAGGTCAGCAGCGGTTCCAGCCACCCGGGCCCGACCTCGGCGGGGTATCCGGTGATCGCGAACGACGCGCAGACCCCGTCGGACAGGGTCAGGGTGCGTGTGCCGACTTCGATCGCGTCCGGCCCCACCACCCCTGGGCCGGTGTACGGGCGTGAACCGGCAGCCGGGCGGAAACGTGAGCGGGCGGCTTTCAGCAGGGTCATCCCAGTTCTCCGGTGGAGGTGATCGTTTCGGCGGGTGCCGCCCACCGGCCGGTCGTTGACGCGGGGGCGGCGTGCCAGGGGTTGCAGCAGTCGGCCAGCACGGCGGTGGCATGGCCACCGGGCAGGACGCGGACGGTGATTCCAGCAGCGGCCAGCGCACGCACGGCTTCGTCGGCGCGGCGCAGCACGCGCTGGGCGGCGCCGTCCCCGGCCCGGCCTTGGTGGGGTTCGCGCAGCACGATCAGAACTTGGCGGCGCAGCAGGTCGCGGCGCCGCGCGAGGTCGGTGAGGAAATCGGCGTGTTCGATCGCGGCCTGTTCCAGCTCGGGGTGTGCCAGCGTGGGCGCATGCTCGCGCAACCCGGAGATCAGCGGGGCCAGGTCGACGTCCTGCGCGCGGACCACGATCTGCGCCGGTCCTGACAGCGAGTTCAGCCAGCGCCCGAACACTCCCACCAGCGCGGCCTGCTCCTGAGGGGTGCGCAACGCGAAACTCACCGTGCTCGCCTGACACACCACCGCCGCGCCATCGGCGGCCAGATCGATCACACCGTCAGCGGAGATCGCGGTGGCGGGCAGCCGCAGGGGAGCGGGCAGCGGCTGCTGCTTCTGCTGCGCCCAGGCGGGCGGTGCGGCCACCCCTTCGGGGGCCAGCACCAGGCGGCGCGGGGAGTGGGCGTGCCGGATCGCGGCCAGCAGCAGCCGATCCAGCCCTACCCCGTCGCGGCGGCCCAGCGCCAGCACGGCGGCCGCCGCGCCGAACGGGAACGCCGCCGCGGCGAACACCGGGAACGGCACCAGGCTGCGGGTGGCGGTGTAGGCCAGCCACAGCACCGCGCCCGTCGCGGCCAAGATGGCCACTTGGCGGGCGGTCAGACCGGCCAGGATCTTGTCGGGGGTTTCCACGTCGGCGGGAATCCGGACGCTGTGTTCGTCGGACGGCACGGGTGACCACCTCCGTCAGCTGGGCCGTTTCCATGGCCGGTGCGGGTCAGGTTGATGCGGCGCTGGATGGGGAGATCGCGTTGGACGGGGTGGCGGCGCACGCCAGTCCCCGGCGTGCGGGGGCGTCCAGGTGGTCTCCGGGCGGCCCCAGCGCTGCTGCTCACCCACACTGTCGGGCGCCGGACGCCCGTCATACACGCGCTCGTGCCAGGCCGGATCGGGCGGCATCCACCGTTCATGCGCGGGGCTCCAGCGTGGCTGAGCCAACCCACCCCGCGCCGCAGCAGGCGGAGTTGCCGACCCTGACGGAAGCGCCGGGACCGTCGGTCCCGTGGGGCGTCCAGCGGGCGGAGGCGGCGCCTTGCCTGCGCCCGCACGGGACCCGGCGAGCCGTCCGAGCAGACCACGGAACAGGAAGAACGAAACGATTATCTTGGCCGCTCGGCTGATCGGGCTGCGGCTGATCACGCCGCCCTGCCAGATCAGACGGGAGATCCAAGAGGGGACGCGCACCAGTACGTACAGCAGGCAGATCGTCGTCCACAGGTCCACCTGGTCACCCGGGGTACGAAAGCCCAGGATGGTGACCATGTCGGTGGTGAGCACCACCCGCATCGCAGCGATGAACACCAGCGCCTGGGCGACCTGGATGGCCAGCACGCCGAAGAAGCAGCGCCACCACAGCTTGGCCAGCCCCTCGGTCTGCGGCAGCGCGTGACACGCCAGCGCCAGCGGAGCGGCGGCGATCAGCAAGATCGTGAGCATGACCCGCGTGATGTAGATCAGCAGCAGGATCACACCCAGCGACACCGCCCAGATCGTCACCAGCACGATGAAGATCCCCACGTCCCCGGGGTTGAGCGAGTGCACGATGATCTTCTGGAGCTGATCGGCCGTCTGCTGCGGATCCACCCCCTGACCCAGCAGCGCCGCCGACAACGCGTTGGCGAACTCGATCGACTGCCCGATCAAGATCAGGCTGGTGTTGGAGGCCACCATGCCGACCACCAGGCGAGGCGCGATGTCCTTGACCGCGTAGGAGTTCTGCAGGGTCTGGCGGCCCATCAAGGTCAGCCCGCCGACCAGCACCAGCAGCACGTAACAGGAGTTGGCCACCACCAGCGACCCGGTCCACAATCCCTGCACCCGGCTGGTCTGGTCCAGCCGCGGAGTAACCAGAAGAGATTTGCCCAGAAACCCGAACACCGGATTGATCGCGGAGGAGACCAGGTCCTTGAACCAGTTGTTGATCGCCTCTTTGGCCTTGCACGCGACGTCGAACCATCCGCACTCGCCTGAAACCTGTTCTGGACTTGTCGGCACGCCCGGTGGGGAACTCGGGTTGCCTGGCGCCGAGGTCGTCGGGCTGGGAGAAGCGGATGTCGAGGGGCTAGGGCTGGTTGGTGGAGCCGACGGCGCCGGCGGGGAACTCGGTGTGGGCGTTGGTTCGGCGGCCACTTCGCCCACCGGCACGGTCGTCACGGTGGCGTGTGCGGGGACGTCGGCCACAGCCACCGCGATCAATGCGGCAGCGCAGCACCCGATGACGGCGGCGCGGGCGCGCAGAGCGGTAGACATCGCTGCTCAACCGCCCACAAAGCCTTTGAGGATGGCCACCAGCACCGGTGCCATCACCGCGCCGCCGTAGCCGATCGCGGCGTACTTCAAGGTGTCTTTAGCCTTGCCGACCTCGCCCGGATCACCACCGGCCAGCAGATAGCGGGTGAAGCCGACGGTCAGGAACAAGGTCGCCAGCGCCACCAGCAACCCCACCAGCCACTTGGTGATCCGGTTGATCACCGTGTTCAGATCCTGCGGCGGCGCCGCCAACCCATCGGCAAACGCGTCCGGCGCCGCGAACAACACCAGCAGGACACCGGCCAGCACGGCCGCAGCCAGCGCCACCCACCGGAACATCGTGGAGCGCATCCAGCCACCTCCTTGATGGACGTGGCCGGAGCCCCGCAGCGACCGGGGGGATGCGGGCCGGGCCAGCGGAGGCTTCCGGCCACGGTCATGTGGCCGGAAGGGTGGCCCCGGCCCGCATGGGGCGGGCGGATCGGCCGCTGGCAGGGCCCCGGCGCTCACCAGGACGCCACACCCCCGCATAGAGACCTCAGAACGGACGCGGTCCACCGATCGGTCAGAGGGGCCTATGCGACATCTCAACGCCCTGACTCCGACGGCCATATGCCGCCTATGAGGCCGCAGAGCAGCCCATGGCACGACCAGACTCAATTCCGGCTTGCCGGTGCTCGGCAGTCGGCCGGAGTTCTCCTGACACGCGGCACGGCACGGCCCCTGATCGTCGGTGCCGCGGCGGCAACGTCAGATCAGCGTCCGCGAGGACGGCAACGACTCCGGCGCTGCGGACGGCAATCCATTGCCGAACCGAACAGTGCGGCGGCAACGGCAATCCGGCTCGGAGCACGACGGCACGGCAAACAGCCGAGGTAGAGCCCCTTCTAAGAGGTTCCTATGTGGCCCGTGCCGACAATCGCGCCCAGATACCGCAGACCATTCAATGCATAGGAGGGACCGATCAGGTGCGCGACCCCTACTGGCACGACAAGACCCACGCCCTGTACACCGGAGACGCCCGCCAGGTGCTAGCCGAGATGTCGGCCGAATCCGCCGACTGCATCATCACCAGCCCACCGCTGTGGACACCACCACCGCGCGATGAGCCCACAGCCAGCCCGAGCCGCTACGGCCGCGAACCCACCCCGGCCCTCTACCTCGCCGCCTTGCGCCGGCTCTTCGCCCAAGCTCACCGGGTGCTGAACGACCGGGGGACCGCCTGGCTGATTACCGGCGACCGTTACGCCGACCAAACCGGATCGGATGGCCTACAGGAGGGGAGACACCGTCGCCGGATCCGCGATCACACGATGAGGGGAGTGCCCGCCACCTCCCTGATCGGCCTGCCATGGCAGCTGGCGTTCGCCCTCCAGGACGATGGATGGATCGTTCGCAACGCCATCGTCTGGCAGCAGTTCTCTCTCGGCCGGTCTGCGGCAACCGACCGATTCCCGCTCTCCTATGAGCTGATATTCCTGCTGGTCAAGTCGGACCGGTACTACTTCGACCGTGGCACCGTCTGTCGCCCTCCGGACCGCCTGACCGGTGAACCCGGACTCGGCGACAATCCATCCTCCGAACACGGCCGCGAACGGTCTGCACCTGACTCTGGCTGGCAGCACAACCGGCGGCACGCAGATCGGGACGGAAGCAGCAGGGATGGCAGAGTGAGCGGCCATTGCCGCGACCGAGACCGTGCGGCACGGCAGCCGCTAAAGCGGCAAGAACCCGAAGTGTTGCCGTTCGAACCCGTTGGCGACGTCTGGTCGTTGCCGCCGCGACCGGAGCGGCACACCCTGCCGATCGAGGTGCCGCTCACTTGTATCGCCGCGGGGTGCCGTCCAGGCGGCACTGTCCTGGACATGTTCGCGGCAGACGCCACTACTGGAATTGCCGCCCGGCACCTCGGCCGACCCTTCATCGGCGTGGAACAAGACTTGGAACTATGCCGCGTTGCAGAGCGCAGGCTTCGGGCGAAGAGTGGCCACGGCGATAGCGATATGCGATGAGCCCAGCGGGACAAGACCCTAACCACTTGGTTAGATGCAACGCGCCGAACAGCCAATATGCTGCAGACTCTCAGGATGTCATCGGCGCTGACCAGGGAGACGGACGGCAGCTCTCGACTCGTGTCGAATTCGTCGCAGTGAGCGGCAGCGAGGGTCAAGCGTTGGAAGCCCTTCAACTAGCAGTGATCCGAGAGATTCTTCAATGGCTAGGCCAGCATACCGATCAGCAGGAGTAGATCACCGAGACAACGGCCACGGGGAAGTGGTCCTCCCATGGCTTGAGGCTGACGACAAGTCCGATCCGCTTGGCGAAGCATCCCAGGCCGGGCTACCAGTACCGGTCGCGTGGCTGGGACGTACATCCACCGATGACCAGCAGGACCCGTCGCTGTCGCTTCCTCGGCAACTGCGTAAGTCCCGGGACGCCTTGCCCAGCGGCTACGTCATCGTGGCGCACTTCTACGACGTGGAGTCCGGCCGCAAAGACCTCGACGACCGCGGTTACGGCCGCGCGCACGAACAGTTCAATATTCCGATCCCCCGGGATGGCGGAATTCAGGACCTGCTGACAGAGGCTTCCCGCACCGACCGCCGGTTCGTGGCGGTGATCTGTGAGGGAATCGACCGGGTCGCTCGGCGCACCTACTTTGGCACCAAGATTGAATACGAGCTGGAACAGAACGGCGTCCCTCTACTGGCGGCCAACGAGCCCATCCTTCCTGACAGCGGAAACGGCCGACGTGCCCGCAAGCGTGCGGCTCCCATCCTCACCCGGCGTATCAACCAGGCCATCGCCGAATGGTACGTCGTGCAAATGCTGGAACTGTCCTGGGATGGCTTCTGTGAACACACCGAGCAGGGCTGGAACATCGGGCGCCCGCCCTATGGCTACATGGCCGACAGGCGCCCCCACCCTGTGCCGGCTAGACGTGCAGAAGGCAAGACAAAAACACGCCTGATCCCCGATCCCGCCAAAGGCCCCACCGTCACGACCATCTTTCAGATGCGGGCGCTGCAGCGCCTGGGTTACGAGGACATCGCCGACCGGCTCAACACCGATCTCGCTAGCCATCCACCCCCAGAACCGGTCGACCCACGCCGTGCGGTCGGACGCTGGACCGGCTCGGCGGTCCGCGGCATCCTCACCAACCCCAAGTACACCGGCTACATGGTGTGGAACCGCCGCGCCTCCAAAAAGGGCGGACGCCACAACGAGCCCGGCGAATGGATCTGGTCACCCCGTCCCACACACGAGCCGCTGGTCACCAAAGACCTGTTCGAAGCCGCCTCACCAGTGGCCCAGCAACGCCAGGGCTCCCGCCCCACCAACGCCAGAAGCACACACCCGCAGACCAAACGCTCCTACCGCCTGCGTTCGTATGTCTGCTGTGACCTGTGCGGGCGGCGGATGTTCGGGAAGACCCGGCACGGCATCGCCTACTTCGCCTGCCAGCCCGAACGCCAGCACCACAAGGACCGCGCCGACTGGTACCGCGACCATCCCAAGAGCCTGTGGATCCGGGAGGAGACCCTGCTGGACGGCGTCCGCCATTTCTTCGCCGAACGGATCTTCGGCCCTCGCCGTCAGCAGCACCTTCGCGACCAACTCCGGACTTCAGCCACCAGGCAGGCGGACTCTTCGGCCACCAAGCGCCGCACCCAACTCAAGCGGGAGCTGACCGAACTGCGGCGCCGCCAGGACAACCTCATCACCCAGCTAGAAGGCTTCGAAACCACCGGCGATGCCGACTCCGACCACGACTACCGGCAGTCCATCCAGCGACGTTTCGCTGAGCTGAACGCCACCCGGCGCACCAAGCAAGCAGAGCTTGACCGCCTCAACGCCGACACGCCCCCGGCCAATGACGACGCCGACCTTCTCAACCTCATCCCGCAACTCCGCCTCAACCTATCGAAGCTGCCCGAGAACCTGGAGCGCCAGCTCTACGACGCCTTCCAGCTTCAGATCCGTTACAACCGGACTAGCCACGAGGCCACGTTCCGCGTGACGGTCCGAGAAGATACGGTGAGGATGCTCACCAAGACCACAGAGAGCATCACGGAACGAGGATCTGAGATGCAGATGGAACAGAGCCGAAACGACGGCCGCCTGTTCCCATCTTCTGGGCGCCCCCTGCAGGATTCGAACCTGCGCACACGGCTCCGGAGGCCGTTGCTCTATCCCCTGAGCTAAGGGGGCGTGCGCCCTTGGGCGGCGCGGTAGAAGATTACCAGGGTTGGCGGGGTGACGCGCACGTGGACGTTCGCCGTGCGACACGGGGGTGGAGTGGGCTAACTTCGAGGCCGTGACCGAGCCACTGGGACGCGTGCTGGTCGTCGATGATGACGAGGTGATCCGCCAGCTCATCGCCGTGAACCTGCAACTGGAGGGGTTCGAGGTGTCGACCGCGGTGGACGGTCAGGACTGCCTGGAGAAGGTGGCCCAGGTGCGGCCCGACGTGATCACGCTGGACGTGATGATGCCCAGGCTGGACGGGTGGGTGACGGCGGTCCGGCTGCGGGAGGATCCGGAGACCGCGCACATCAGGGTCGTGATGATCACGGCGCGGGCGCAGGAGCACGATGTGCGCCGGGGGAACGAGATCGGGGTCGACGCCTACGTGACCAAGCCGTTCGACCCGAATCAGCTGATCCAGACCGTGCGGAAGCTCGCCGCGGTTGCCGGATAGTCTCACCGGTGTGACTCCAGCCGATGTGAGCGGTGCCCTTGCGGGTGCGGTGCGGGACGCCGTGGCCGAGGGTGAGCTTGATGTGTCGGTGCCTGAGGATGTCGTTGTTTTCAGCCGGGGTGCCGGGGTTTATGAGAGTCCTGTGGCGTTGCGGCTGGGGGTTGATCCGTGGGTGATCGCGCGGCGGGTCCGGGGGTCTGTGGCGGGGAACGGGTTCGTGCGGGTTGGGCTGTCGGTGGATCAGGTGGTGGAC